>JBGGME010000291.1:0-18912 GCA_041288195.1 Hyphomicrobiaceae bacterium | reverse complement strand
CCGCCAGGAACACGTCGCGCTTCGTGCGCTTCTTCTTCGCCGCAAAGTCGAGCGACGCAAAGCTCAGCTGGTCCATGCAAGCCCCTCGAATCAATGGCACCAGTGTGCCATGTTCGACAGGCTGTTCAGAGGTTCCCTAGGCTCGGCGTCGCCGTCGCTGACAAAGAGGCGGGGAGTGGCCCCAGATTGATTCCGCTTAACGCGCAAATAAGCACCAAAGGTTATATCGCGTCCGCGGAATTGTGGTAGGCGTTCAGGTGGGCACGACCACCAAAAGTTCTCATTATTATTGATACCCTTGCGTAGACCCAAAGTCCGTTTAGAGCCTGGAGATTGGTTAGTCGGAAAATCATCAACCCAGAATATTAATGTCTCATTTTTTGTCCATCCGCCATCCGGCGCAAACGCGCTATTTCCTGGCTCATGTATACCCGCCGCGAAAGCGGTTATGGGGCCAGAGCGCGCGGGTGAAACGCGTTGGAAAGGGAGCTGACAGCGGAATTCTTGGTTCGAGACAACAGAAAAAACTCGCAGAGCATATCCGGATAGGCCATCCAGGTTGTCACCAAAGACGACGAGTGCACCGTCATGCAATTCTCTAGTATTATTCGAATAGAACGTGGGTTGGTTGTTTAGCGTGGAAAAGCCCTGAATATCAATCTGCGCTTGAAACTCCGTGCCGTCTGCTTTCATCGCGGTGGTGCGCGATCTCTCGGCTTTTAACTTCGAGGTGAGTTGCCAATTGGTGTTGGGCAATAGATTTTGACCCACCGCTCTCGTCATTTGTTTTTACTCCAATATCGCGCAAACGGCCTCTGCACACCCAGCTCCGCGCGAGGGTGGTGCCGGTCCATTTCTGCCGGCCGCGTTAGATTGCGTCAAGACTGCGCAGGGGTGGAGTCACAAAGGCGGACGCCGCTCACAATGCAAAAAACTATTCGCTTGCAGCAGTGAGACCGTCTAGCCGGCCAACAGGAGGACGTCTTGATGGGTCAAATTCGGTAAGTCTCTGACGGAGCGCAGAGCTTTCGATTTGCCGCCCGGCACCAGACATGTTGGCTGTCGGCGACGAGCTGCTCGGCCATGCGCGATCGGCGCGATCGGGGCTGTGGCCGTGGAGTGGCCTTGCGCGCGGCGGGCGGGGCTCGTAGGGAGCGGGCCATGTCGGGCGACAATCATACGCGGCAGGATTTGCGCAGCTATGGGCGCAGGCGCGGGCGGGCGCCGAGCCGGCGGCAGGCGGAGCTGTGGCGCGATGTGCTGCCGCGTGTGGCGGTGGACCTTGCACAGCCTGCTCCGGCATCTCTGACGGACCTGTTCGCTCCGCCGGTCGAGGATGTCTGGCTCGAGATCGGCTTTGGAGGGGGCGAGCATCTCGTCTGGCAGGCGCGCGCCAATCCGGGCGTGGGGCTGATCGGCTGCGAGCCGTTCCAGGACGGCGTGGTGAAGGTCCTGAGCGCAATCGGGGACTCCCGACGATCGATGTTCTGCAATCCCCCCCTCCCTACCCCTGGGGGGAGGGAGGCCGACGCGCTCGCGAATATCAGGGTGCTTGCGGACGATGCGCGGCCGCTGTTGCGCTGGCTGCCCTCGGCCTCGATCGGGCGGGCGTTCGTCCTGTTCCCCGATCCCTGGCCCAAGGCGCGTCACCGCAAGCGCCGGCTGGTGTCCGAGGCGACGCTGGGCGAGATCGCGCGCGTGCTGCGCCCGGGCGCCGAGCTGCGGCTCGCCACCGACGACGGCGACTATGCCGGGGCGATGCTGCTGGCCATTGGCCGGCAAGCCTACTTTCAGTGGACGGCCAACGGCCCGGACGACTGGCGCCGGCGCCCCGCCGATTGGCCGGCAACGCGCTATGAGGAGAAGGCCCTGCGCGAGGGGCGGCGATGCTATTTTCTCAGCTTTCACAGAGGGTAGCGCCTGTGCGGAAGCCTCTTGCGACAAGCCTGTCATTTCTCGCTTGCAATTCGCGCAAATCCTGCCTACGATTTGCGCGCTCATGATCATCTCAACTCTGAGAGTGGGCCCTAGGGGTCCGCTCTTTTTGTTTTGGGCGATCGGCTGAGCTTCTCGAGACGCATTCGAACCTTCGTGGGACTGGGCGGTGAGCGGGCAGGCGTCCGACGCACGCTTCGTTGGTGAAACCGGCTTGGCAGCTGGCATTGCGAGCCTCGCCGAGCCCGTGCTCGCGGACTTGGGTTTCCGGCTCGTGCGGGTGCTGGTCTCGGGGCGCAACGGCGTGACCGTGCAGATCATGGCCGAGCGGCCCGAGGAGGGCACGATCACGGTGGAGGAGTGTGCGGAGATTTCCCGCCGGCTGTCCACCGTGCTCGACGTGCATGATCCCATCCAAGGCCAGTACACGCTCGAGGTGTCCTCGCCGGGGATAGACCGGCCGCTGGTGCGGGCGTCCGACTTCGAGGACTGGGCCGGGCACGAGGCCAAGATCGAGCTCAAGGAGCCGATCTCGGGCCGGCGCAGGTTCCGCGGGATGCTGGAAGGCGTCGAAGGCGACGAGGTACGGATCGAGGCCGACCTCGGCGAGATGGGGCGACAAGTGGTCGGACTGC
Organism: Hyphomicrobiaceae bacterium; assembly: GCA_041288195.1. GTDB lineage: Bacteria > Pseudomonadota > Alphaproteobacteria > Rhizobiales > Hyphomicrobiaceae > AWTP1-13. The sequence goes on along the minus strand of JBGGME010000291.1, from coordinate 16,342 downwards.
CGATCGAACTGGTGGGCGAGGCGCGACTGGTGCTGACGGACGATCTCATCCGCGAAGCCTTGCGGAGGGCCAAGAAGGCCGGCAAGGAGGCTGCCAAGGAGACGTCCAAGGATGCCGGCGAGGCCGACCAAGGGGCCGACGAGGACGAGGCGGCGGCCGGCGCAAGGGACTAGAAGGGCGCCGATGGCTGTGGCGCACGGACCGATACGGACCGATATTGAGCGTGGAGGCTAAGTAGAATGGCGCAGGCAGGGATCAGCGCGAACCGGCTCGAGCTGTTGCAGATCGCCGACGCGGTGGCGCGCGAGAAGTCGATCGACCGCAAAATCGTGATCGCGGCGATGGAAGATGCGATCCAGAAGGCGGCCAAGTCCCGCTACGGCAGCGAGAACGATATCCGCTGCGAGATCGACCCCAAGACCGGCGAGACGAAGCTCACGCGGGTCGTGGAGGTGGTGGAGACGGTCGAGAACGAGTCGACCCAGGTGACGCTCGCGGACGCCACGCGCCGCAAGGCGGAGGCCAAGGTGGGCGACCTGATCGCGGAATCGCTGCCGCCCCTGGATTTCGGCCGCGTGGCGGCGCAGAACGCCAAGCAGGTGATCGTGCAGAAGGTGCGCGAGGCCGAGCGCGAGCGCCAGTTCGGCGAGTACAAGGATCGCGTCGGCGAGATCAGCAACGGCACCGTCAAGCGCGTGGAGTACGGCAATGTTATCGTCGATCTCGGCCGCGCCGAGGGGATTATCCGCCGCGACGAGATGATCCCGCGCGAGAACGTGCGCCTCGGCGACCGCGTCCGCGCCTTCATCTACGACGTGCGGCGCGAGCAGCGGGGCCCCCAGATCTTCCTCTCCCGCGCGCGGCCGGAGTTCATGTCCAAGCTGTTCGCGCAGGAAGTCCCCGAGATCTACGACGGCATCGTGCAGATCAAGTCGGTGGCCCGCGATCCGGGCTCCCGGGCCAAGATCGCCGTCATCTCCAAGGACAGCTCGATCGATCCCGTCGGCGCCTGCGTCGGCATGCGCGGCCAGCGCGTGCAGGCGGTGGTAGGCGAGCTGCAGGGCGAGAAGGTCGACATCATCCAGTGGAACCCGGATGCCGCCACCTTCATCGTCAACGCGCTCGCCCCGGCCGAGGTCACCAAGGTGGTGCTGGACGAGGATTCCAACCGCATCGAGGTCGTCGTCCCCGAGAGCCAGCTTTCGCTCGCGATCGGCCGGCGGGGGCAGAACGTGCGCCTCGCCTCCCAGCTCACGGGCTGGGACATCGACATCCTGACCGAGCAGGAGGAGTCCGAGCGGCGCCAGAAGGAGTTCGCCGAGCGAACGCAGCTGTTCATGGAGGCGCTCGACGTCGACGAGGTGATCGCCCAGCTGCTCGCCACCGAGGGCTTCGAGACGGTGCAGGAGGTGGCCTATGTCGATGCCGGCGAGATCGCCCACATAGAGGGCTTCGACGAGGATACCGCGAGCGAGATCCAGACGCGCGCCCGCGATTTCCTCGAGCGCCAGGAGGCCGAGCGCGATGCCAAGCGCAAGGAGCTCGGCGTCTCCGACGATCTCGCCAAGCTGCAGGGCGTGAACACCGCCATGCTGGTCGCCTTCGGCGAGAATGGCATCAAGACGCTCGAGGACCTGGCCGGCGCCGAGACCGACGATCTGTCCGGCTGGACGGAGCGCAAGAAGGAGAAGGACGCCGAGCCGGTGCGCCACAAGGGTGTGCTCGAAGGCTTCGAGATCTCGCGCAAGGATGTCGAGGACATGATCATGGCGGCGCGCATTGCCGCGGGCTGGGTCACGCAGGAGGACCTCGACAAGATGCGCGCCGAGCAGGCGGCGGCAGCTGCAGCGGCCGAGGCGGCGAAGGCGGCGGCACTGGCCGTGCCGGCCGACGCCAAGGTCTAGGGCCATGCGGCGGGGCACGAGCACCGGTGTGAGCATTGGCCATGGGCGCGCGCGGCAAGCTCGAGGATCGCGATCACGACGCGGAAGGACCGCTGCGTCGCTGCGCTGTCTCGCGCACGCAAAAGCCGCCTGAGGAGCTGATCCGGTTCGTGGCGGGGCCCGACCGCGTGGTCGTGCCGGACCTGGCGCGGCGCCTGCCGGGGCGCGGCGTGTGGGTGGATGCAACCCGCGTCGCCGTGAGCGAAGCGGTCCGCCGCAAAGCGTTCGCGAGGAGCCTGCAGCGCAACGTCGAGGCGCCACGCGACCTGCCCGATATCGTCGAGCGATTGATGCAGCGGCGGCTTGCCGAGGCGGTGAGCATTGCCAACAAGGCCGGGCTGGTCGTTGCGGGCTTCGCCAAGGTCGAGGAACTGATCACGGCGGGCAGGGCCGTCGCCCTCGTCCATGCGGCGGACGCCGCGGTCGACGGCGTCGAGAAACTGGACCGTAAATTCAAGGCTTTAGCCGGTCTTGGCGATGGCGATACGGAAATCGTGCGGGAATTGTCGGGCGCTGAATTGAGCTTGGCCATGGGGCGGCCAAATGTGGTACATGCTGCAGCAGCCGAGGGCGGCGCGAGCCGGCGGTTAATCGATGAGGCACGACGCCTAGGGCGTTACCGGCGGGGCGGAGCGCCCGAAGGTGGCTTGCGGCCGGGACTAGAACCAACACAGGACGTGCATGACTGAAACGAAGGAAGCCACCGAGAAGACGCTGCGCGGCGCTGCGCCCCGCAAGCCGCTGAGCCTGAAGCGGACGGTCGATGCCGGCCACGTCAAGCAAAGCTTCAGCCACGGGCGGTCGAAGTCGGTGGTCGTCGAGAAGAAGAAGAAGCGCACGATCTCGGCGCCGGGCGGGGGCGATGTCGACACGCTCGAGTCGGATGAGGCGCAGGATTCACAACTTGGTGGCCTTTCCACCAACGAGCTCGACGCGCGTCGCCGGGCGCTGGAGCTCGAGCGTGAGCGCGCCGAGGCGGAGGAGGCCGAGCGCATTCGTCTCGAGGCGTTGCGTCCCAAGCCCGAGCCCGTGCAGGAGCCGCCGCCGCCCGCCGTCGAGCAGCCGCCAACCGAGGCCAAGGTCGAGGCGACCCCGGCGCCGGTCGTCGAGGAGGCCAAGTCGCGCCAGCCAGAGAAGGCCAAGGCCGGCGAGGCCCCGCGCCGACCCGAGCAGATCGCCAAGCGCGGGCCGCGGGCCCTCGAGGTGGAAGCCGAGGCGGAGGAGGAGTCGCGCGCCAAGAAGAAGGGCGCCAAGCCGCCCAAGAGCCCGGTCAAGACTGGCGACGAACGGCGCGAGCGCATCAAGCTCACCATCAACAACGCCTTCGACGAGGCGCAGCGCGAGCGCTCGCTCGCCTCCCTCAAGCGCCGCCGCGAACGCGAGAAGCTGCGCCAGGCCGGCGTCGTGCAGCCGCGCGACAAGGTCATGCGCGAGGTGATCATCCCCGAGGTGATTACCATCCAGGAGCTCTCCAACCGCATGACGGAGCGCGCCGTCGACCTCATCAAGCTGCTGATGGGGCAGGGCGCCATGCACAAGATCAACGACGTCATCGACGCCGACACCGCCGAGCTCATCGTGCGCGAGTTCGGCCACACGCCCAAGCGCGTGTCGGAGGCCGACGTCGAGGAGGGCTTCGGCGGCGAGACCGATGCCGAGGAGAACCTGCAGCCACGCGCGCCGGTCGTGACCATCATGGGTCACGTCGACCACGGCAAGACCTCACTGCTGGATGCCATCCGGCACACCGACGTCGCGGCGGGCGAAGCCGGCGGCATCACGCAGCACATCGGCGCCTATCAGGTGACAACCCCGGGCGGCCAGAGGATCACGTTCATCGACACGCCGGGCCACGAGGCCTTCACGGCAATGCGCCAGCGCGGCGCCAAGGCCACCGACATCGTCGTGCTCGTGGTCGCCGCCGACGATGGCGTCATGCCGCAGACGGTAGAGGCCATAAATCACGCCCGGTCCGCCGGCGTTCCCCTGATCGTCGCCATTAACAAGGTCGACAAGCCGGGCGCCGACCCCAACCGGGTGCGCACCGCGCTGCTGCAGCACGAGATCGTGGTCGAGAGCATGTCGGGCGAGACGCTCGAGGTCGAGGTGTCGGCATTGAAGAAGACCGGCCTCGACAAGCTGCTCGAGGCGATCGCCCTGCAGGCCGAGCTGCTGCAGCTGGGTGCCAACCCCGAGCGCCCCGCCGACGGCGTGGTGATCGAGGCCAAGCTCGAGCGCGGACGCGGGCCAGTCGGCACCGTGCTGGTGCAGCGCGGTACGCTGAGGGTCGGCGATATCGTCGTTGCCGGCTCCGCATGGGGCCGCGTGCGTGCGCTCATCGACGACCGCGGCGAGATCGTCGACGAGGCAGGTCCGTCGGTGCCCGTCGAGATCCTGGGCTTCGACTCCGCGCCCGAGGCCGGCGATCCGTTCGCCGTGGTCGAGAGCGAGGCTCGCGCCCGCGAGATCACCGACTACCGCGTGCGCAAGCGCAGGCAGACGCTGGGCTCTGCCGGCACCGCGCGCACCCTCGAGCAGATGATGCAGCAGCTCAAGGAGGCCGGCCGCAAGGAGTTCCCGCTCGTCATCAAGGGCGACGTGCAGGGCTCGGTGGAGGCCATTGCCGGTGCGCTGCGCAAGCTCGGCACCGACGAGGTGGAGGCGCGCCTGGTGCATACCGGCGTCGGCGGCATCACGGAATCCGATGTATCGCTCGCCAGCGCCGCCAGGGCCGTCCTGATGGGCTTCAACGTTCGTGCCAACGCCCAGGCCAAGCTCGCGGCCGACCAGGCCGGCGTCGAGATCCGCTACTACAACATCATCTACGACCTGGTCGACGACGTGAAGAAGGCCATGTCCGGCCTGCTGGCGCCGACGGTGCGCGAGATCTTCCTCGGCAATGCCGAGATCCTCGAGGTGTTCAACATCTCCAAGATCGGCAAGGTCGCGGGCTGCCGCGTCACCGAGGGCAAGGTCGAGCGCGGCGCCAAGGTGCGCCTGATCCGCGACAACGTCGTGATCCACGAAGGCACGCTGTCGACGCTCAAGCGCTTCAAGGACGAGGTGCGCGAGGTGCCGGGCGGCCAGGAGTGCGGCATGGCGTTTGCCAACTATCAGGACATCCGCAAGGGCGACGTCATCGAGTGCTTCAACATCGAGACCATCGCCCGCTCGCTGTGATGGCGGTGTCAGACCCTCCGGGTCTGACACCATTGCTCAACATTGATCGGACCGTCGCGTCCGACGCTCATTGCCGGGTCGGCGCCATGGTGTCAGACCCGGAGGGTCCGACACCACTCCCATGGCCAACCGCCGATCCGAGAAGAGCACGGGTCCCTCCCAGCGCCAGCTTCGCGTCGCCGAGTTGATCCGGCACGCGCTCTCCGAGATGCTGGCGCGCGGCGAGGTCCACGACGACGTGCTGGCCGCTCACGTCGTGACCGTGCCGGAGGTGCGCATGTCGCCGGACCTGCGGCTCGCCACCGTCTACGTCATGCCGCTCGGCGGCAAGGACACCGAGGCCGTGCTCGAGGCGCTCGAGCGCAACCGGCGCTACGTCCGCGGCGAGATCGCGGAAGCCGTGAACCTCAAGTTCGCGCCCGACATCCGCTTCCTGGCGGACGAGACCTTCGAGGAGGTGAACCGCATCGAGCAGCTCCTCGCCAGCGAGAAGGTCCGCCGGGACCTCGAGAAATAAGAGCCATGGCACGCCGCAAGAAGGGCAGGGCCGTGCACGGCTGGCTGGTGCTGGACAAGCCGGCCGGCATGACGTCGACGCAGGCTGTCGGCGCGGTGCGCCGCCTCTACGATGCGCGCAAGGCCGGCCACGCCGGCACCCTCGACCCGCTGGCGACCGGAGTGCTGCCGATCGCGTTCGGCGAGGCGACCAAGACCATGCCCTACGCGGTGGACGGCACCAAGCACTACTGCTTCACCGTGCGCTGGGGCGCCGCCACCGACACCGACGACGCCAAGGGCGAGACCGTGGTGACGAGCGAGCTGCGGCCAGCGCGCGCGGCCATCGAGGCGCTGCTGCCGAGCTTCACCGGCGAAATCCTGCAGACCCCGCCCGCGTTCTCAGCCATCAAGGTGGACGGCGCACGCGCCTACGACCTGGCGCGGGAGGGCGAGATCGTGGAGCTGGAGTCGCGTCCGGTCCGGATCGAGCGGCTGACGCTGATCGACGCGCCGGACCCCGACACCGCCTCCTTCGAGGCCCGCTGCGGCAAGGGCACCTACGTGCGCGCGCTCGCCCGCGACATGGGCAAGGTGATGGGTTGCCTCGGGCACCTGATCGCGCTGCGGCGCACGCGCGTCTCGCCGTTCGAGGTGGAGCAGGCCGTGAGCCTGGCGTCGCTGCAGGCCGCTGCCGAGGCGGGCGGCGAGGAAGCGCTCATGCGCCTGCTGCTGCCGATCGAGGCCGCGCTGCAGGATTTGGCCGAGCTCAGCGTCGGCCAGAACGATGCGGCGCGCCTGTTGCGGGGCCAGTCCGTGCTGATCCGAGGCCGCGACGCGCCGGCCGGCGGCGGCCCCACCTATGCGACCTGCAAGGGCAACCTGATTGCGGTCGGCCGCATCGAGAAGGGCGAGTTGCATCCGGTGCGCGTGTTCAATTTCGGCGACGGCAACTGAGCGTTCCGTAACGCTTTGATTGAACGTTGCAATTTCCACTCTCGCCAGGCCCGCAAATTCGTGTATAAGGCAGCCATCTCGCGAGGACGCTTGTGCGCCCCGTGGGCCAATCGCGCGGATCATGCTGGACGACATCCCGGCTGCCGCGCCTCGAGCTTCCTCACGCACACAGCTGGAAAGGTCGACGATGTCGCTGAGCGCGGAACGCAAGCTGGAACTTGTCAAGGACTTCGCAACCAAGAAGGGCGATACGGGCTCGCCGGAGGTGCAGATCGCCCTCCTCACCGAGCGCATCAATGGCCTTACCGATCACTTCAAGATGCACAAGAGAGACAATCACTCACGGCGTGGCCTGCTCAAGATGGTGAGCCTGCGCCGTCGTCTCCTCGACCACGTCAAGGACAAGGACGAGGGGCGCTATCAGAAGATCATCGAGCGCCTGGGAATCCGCCGCTAGCAGGACTTTGTAGTCCGCGCGCGGGAGCATGCTCACGTTCCCCCAACACATGGAGAGGTGGGCCGGCTTCCAACCAGGAAGTTGCGGCGCCTGACGCTCGACGCCAACCAAGAAACGAGACGAAGCAGATGTTCGAGACACAACGTGTGGAAATAGAATGGGGCGGCCGCAAGCTGACGCTGGAGACCGGCCGCATGGCCCGCCAGGCCGACGCCGCCGTGCACGCCCAGTACGGTGAGACGAGCGTGCTGGCGACGGTGGTCGCCGACAAATCCGTCAGGCCGGGAATCGATTTCTTCCCCCTCACCGTCAACTACCAGGAGAAGACCTATGCCGCCGGCAAGATCCCCGGTGGCTATTTCAAGCGCGAGGGTCGCCCCACCGAGAAGGAGACGCTGACCTCGCGCCTGATCGACCGGCCGATCCGGCCGCTGTTCGTGGACGGCTTCAAGCACGAGACGCAGGTGATCGTCACCGTGCTCTCCCACGACATGGAGAATGACCCCGACATCGTCGGCCTGGTGGCCGCTTCCGCGGCCTTGACGCTCTCCGGCCTGCCGTTCCTGGGCCCGATCGGCGCTGCCCGCGTCGGCGTCATCAACGGCGAGTTCGTGCTCAACCCGATGATCGACGAGATGGGCGAGAGCGCGCTCGACCTGGTGGTGGCCGGCACCGGCGACGCCGTCATGATGGTGGAGTCGGAGGCCAAGGAGCTGCCGGAGAAGCAGATGCTCGAGGCCGTGATGTTCGGCCACCGCGGCTTCCAGCCCGTGATCCAGGCCATCATCAAGCTCGCCGAGAAGGCGGCCAAGGAGCCCTGGGATTTCCAGCCCCCCGACAAGTCCAAGTACGTGGAGAAGGCCAAGGCGCTGGTGGAAGCCGACCTGCGGCAGGCATTTGCCACGCCCGAGAAGCAGAAGCGCCACGAGCTGGTCGAGGCCGCGAACGCCAAGGTCAAGAAGGAGCTGCTCGCCGCCGATGCCAACGCCAACGAGCAGGTGCTGATCGACTCCGTATTCAAGGGTCTCGAGCAGGATGTCGTACGCGGCGACATCATCCGCTCCGGCAAGCGCATCGACGGTCGCGACCTCAAGACCGTGCGTCCGATCCGCTCCGAGGTGCACGTGCTGCCGCGCGCGCACGGCTCCGCCCTCTTCACCCGCGGCGAGACGCAGGCCTTGGTGGTCGCCACGCTCGGCACCGGCGAGGACGAGCAGTACATTGACGCGCTCGAGGGCACGCGCAAGGAGCGCTTCCTGCTGCACTACAACTTCCCGCCCTACTCGGTCGGCGAGACCGGCCGCATGAACGCACCCGGCCGGCGCGAGATCGGTCACGGCAAGCTCGCCTGGCGCGCCGTGCATCCGCTGATGCCCAGCCCCGAGGAGTTTCCCTACACGGTGCGCGTGGTCTCCGAGATCACCGAATCCAACGGCTCCTCGTCGATGGCGTCCGTGTGCGGCGCCTCATTGGCGCTGATGGACGCGGGCGTGCCGCTCAAGCGCCCCGTGGCCGGCATCGCCATGGGCCTCATCAAGGAGGGCAACAGCTTCGCGGTGCTCTCCGACATCCTGGGCGACGAGGACCACCTGGGCGACATGGACTTCAAGGTGGCGGGCACCGAGAAGGGCGTCACCTCGCTGCAGATGGACATCAAGATTGCCGGCATCACCGAGGAGATCATGCGCCAGGCGCTCGAGCAGGCGAACGCGGGCCGCCTGCACATCCTCTCCGAGATGTCCAAGGCGCTGGACAGCGCCCGCACCGAGCTCGGCGAGCACGCGCCGCGCATCGAGACGATCAAGATCCCCGTCGACAAGATCCGCGAGGTGATCGGCTCGGGCGGCTCGGTGATCCGCGAGATCGTCGCCGAGTCGGGGGCCAAGATCGACATCGAGGACGACGGCACCATCAAGATCGCCGCCGCCAAGCGCGAGGCGATCGAGGCGGCGCTCAACCGCATCCGCGCCATCACGTCCGAGCCCGAGGTCGGCCAGGTCTACAAGGGCAAGGTCGTCAAGATCATGGAGTTCGGCGCCTTCGTGAACTTCTTCGGCGCCAAGGACGGCCTGGTGCACATCTCCCAGCTCACCCAGGGGCGGCCTGCCACCGTGCAGGAGGTCGTCAAGGAAGGCCAAGAGGTTTGGGTCAAGCTGCTCGGCTTCGACGACCGCGGCAAGGTGCGCCTGTCCATGAAGATCGTCGACCAGGCGACGGGCAAGGAAATCCCCCGTCCCGAGGGCGAGCCCGAGGAGGAGCAGCACCATCGCGAGCGCCCGCCCCGCCGCGACCGCGAGGACCGCCCGCGCCGCCGCGAGCGTAGTTGAGACTCGCGACGTCGAGTCGAGTGAGTGCAAGGGCCGCAAGTGCGGCCCTTTTTTGTTGCCCGGGCGCGGCGTTTGGCTGCCATGACGCGCGCAACCGCGGGTCTCCGGCTGCGTTGACTTGGACCGTGCGGATCGGCGCAGGAGCCGGCCGCGCAAGCGCGAAAACGCACGACAAATGGAGGTCTACATGCGGTTCACTCAGGCGGCAGTGATCATCGGAGCTCTGGCGGGTGTCGGCTTGGCGCCGGCGACCGCGCAAGCGCGCTGGGATCAGCTCGGGTGCCAGAAGGTCGGTTTCACGACCGACAAGGACGTGGTGAGGGTCGGCCGCGGCGAGGGCAGGTTCAATGCCATCCGACTGCGCGTGGCCGGCAACAAGGTGCACCTGATGGACCTCAAGGTGGTCTACGCCAACGGCCAGCCCGACGACATCCAGGTGCGCGAGGAGATTCGTGCCGGCGGCCAGACGCGGCCCCTCGACCTCAAGGGCGAGCGGGGGCGGGCCATCAAGGAGATCGAGATGGTCTATCGCTCGCAGCCCAGCTTCAAGGGTCAGGCTACGGTCTGCGTCGACGGCCAGAGCTGAGGCCCTGAGCTCTCCCAAGCTCTGTTCCAGGGGCGGGTGGCCGCCCCCTTTCTTTGCGCGCTCGGGGCGCAATGGGCCATCGCGTGCGCGCCACGCGCGAGAAGCGGCGAGCTGCAAGCGTGCATCGAGAACCATGGAGGCGAAAGCAGTTCCGTCTTTCGGCTGGTCGCAATTGCAGTCGCAGGTGCGAGCACCTCTCGCGGTGACGCGACACTCGCGTCAAATGAGCAACCGAAAACCAGAACCAAAAACTCAGTGTAAACGGTGTTTGAAACTGCTCTGTCGCTGATCTTGTCCGGACGCTGGATTTATCCGGCTTGTGCTCTCCATAATCGCCACCCCGAAGTAGATTTCCTGCGGACTTCCTGCAAAGAAACCAGAAGTTGCCAATCTCGAGCTCGATATCCCGGCACCCTCGCGCAATGCCTCGGCCTCCACGGTGGGATCCACGCCGACACTGTCGAGCGGGTTATCAAACCTGGTTTTCGGAACGGCCCTCAGATAGGCTTGCAGGTTTCGCAGAAGTCTTTCCACCCAGGCATTGGCGTTCGTCTTCGGGTCATCCACTATGAACTGAGTCAAGTCCATAATGATATTCTGGAAATCAAATTGGGCACGATCGATTGCATAAACGATTTCGTTTGAACTCTCTGAATGAATTCTATTAGTGAAGGGAATGGACGATTCCTCGCCGTAGAATACTACGACGTGGAAGCTGCGATTGAGACCGCCACGCAAACCGATCACCAGCCCATCGATCGCGTGGGGTTGCGCCTCGACGCCGCCGTTGGGGTCAGGTGCGTTGGGACCGGAGAACTCGGACACCACGATGTGAACGGTGGTTCCGACTTGCGAGATCGTGAACTTGGCCCGCCCGATCTCGGTCTCAATCTCGATCTCTCGATGCGCGAACGTTCCGCCTTCGAGGACCTGCGTGGCGACCGCGAGGCTGACGGCCCAGGCGATCTCCCGATAGGTGGCCCGCCAGCGCTCGGACCATGTCCAGGATTGAGCGATCAGCTCGTGCGTCGGCCACACGTGGATGGTGTAGGCGACGTGATCCCGCGCGATGAATTGCTCGCCGAACGCCATTACCGCACCTCTTCCCGCAGAGATCCGACGCTAGGACGCCAGGACACCGTGCGTTTTGGACAAATTCGCGACGCAATAGGGGGTACAGCACGTATTTTGGGCCTCGTATCATTTCGGCAACATCTGCTACCCTCGCGCGCCACTGGGAGAACACGCCATGCATCGCGCCTCGCTCGTCGACTATGGAAAGCCGCTGCAGGCCACGGAGGCCGCGACCCCCAAGCCGCAGGGCACCGAGGTGCTGCTGCGCATCAGCCATTGCGGCGTATGCCACTCCGACCTCCACCTGCAGGACGGCTACTTCGACCTGGGCGGCGGCCAGAAGCTCGACGTGCGCGGCAACCGCCCGCTGCCCTTCACCCTGGGCCACGAGATCGCCGGCACGGTCGAGGCGGTGGGCCCGGAGGCCAAGGGCGTCGAGCCCGGCAAGTTCTTCGCGGCCTATCCCTGGATCGGTTGCGGCAAGTGCGGGTTGTGCGCGCGCGGCGACGAGCACCTGTGCAATGCCCCGCGCGTGCTGGGCGTCACCGTGGACGGCGGCTACGCCACGCACGTGGTGGTGCCGCATCCGCGCTACCTGCTCGACGTCGAGGGCATCCCGCACGAGATCGCCTGCGCGCTGATGTGCTCGGGTCTCACCGGCTACAGCGCCGTCAAGAAGGCGCTGCCCCACCTGCGCGCTGGACCGCTGATGATCGTCGGCCTCGGCGGCGTCGGCATGATGGCGTTGCAGTTCGCCCGGGCGCTCACCGACATGCCGATCCTCGTTGCCGACATCGACAAGGCAAAGCGCGAGGCGGCGCTGAAGCTGGGCGCGGCCGAGGCTTTCGACCCGGCCGACCCCGGCGCGATCAAGGCCGTCCGCAAGTCGTCCGGCGGCGTCGGCGCGGCGGTCGATTTCGCCGGCTCCGACAAGTCGTTCGCGTTCGCGCACGCGCCGGTGGCCAAGGGTGGTGCGGCGATCGTGGTCGGCCTCTTCGGCGGCAGCTTCTCGATGCCGGTGCCGATGCTGCCGTTGCGCGCGATCACGCTGATGGGCAGCTACGTCGGCTCCACCGCCGAGGCGCGCGAGATGCTGGATCTGGTCAAGGCCGGCAAGGTTGCGCCGATACCCGTCGAGAAGCGACCGCTCAGCGAGACCAGCCGCTCGCTCGACGACCTGCGCGCGGGCAAGATCGTCGGCCGCGTGGTGATCACACCTTGATGAGCGACATTGGTTTGCGCTTGCGCAGCCGGCTCGGGACCATCACACAAGCAGGCCCGATTGCAGGAATGCGGCGGCAGAGCGGAGTGCTGGCATGAAGATCACGGTGATGGGCTCGGGCGGCGTCGGGGGCTATTTCGGCGCCAGGCTAGCCGCCGCCGGCAACGACGTGACGTTCGTCTCCCGCGGCACGCAGTTGGCCGCCATGCGCAAGAGCGGCCTGCGGCTCGACAGCGACATCGGCCAGTTGCACCTGAACCCCGTCAACGTGGTCGCCGATGCGCGCGAGATCCCGGCAGCCGATGCCATCATCTTTGCCGTCAAGCTCGGCGACACCGAGGGCGCGGCCGAGAGCCTCAAGTCGCTCGTGGGCAAGGGAGCGGTCGTCTACACCTTCCAGAACGGCGTGGAGAGCACCGAGCGCATCGGCCGCGTCGTCGGTCCAGGCGCGGTGGTGCCGGGCGTGGCGCGCATCGCCGCCCACATCATCGAGCCGGGCGTGATCCGCCAGGCCGGCAACTTCGCCCGCATCGACTTCGCCGAGGCCGACAGCAAGCCGAGCGCCCGCTCCGCAGCCTTCCTCAAGGTCTGCAAGGATGCCGGCATCGACGCCAACGTCTGCCCCAACATCGGCCGCGAGCTGTGGATGAAGTTCGCCATGCTGGCGCCGCACGCGGCCATGACCGCGCTGACGCGCGGGCCCATCGGCCCGGTCCGCTCCAATCCCAAGTCGCGCGCCCTGCTGCAGTCGCTGGTGGAGGAGACGGTCGCTGTCGGGGCGGCGCTGAAGACGGGTGTGGGCCCCGACGATGCAGCGAAGGTCATGCAGGGATACGACGCCATGCCCAAGGGCTTCCTGGCGTCGATGGCGCACGACATCCTCGCCGGCAAGCCCATCGAGGTCGAGCACCTGTCGGGCGTCGTCGTGCGGCTCGGCAAGGAGAGCAGCGTGCCGACGCCGTCGCACACGTTCATCACCCAGGCGCTCGCGCCCTTCGCCAACGGCAAGCCGCAGGTTTGATGCGTGGCTTGTGCGGGGGCTGACGAAGAGCGATATGAATCGGCTATAGTCGTACGACGCGGGGGCGCGGCAACGGAGCAAGCGGCCTGATGGCCCTGACGACGGAAGAGATCGAGCGCTACAAGCGTCACCTGGTGCTGCGCGAGGTCGGCGGCCAGGGCCAGCAGAAGCTCAAGGCCGCGAAGGTGCTCGTGATCGGCGCGGGTGGGCTCGGCTCGCCGATGCTGATGTATCTGGCCGCCGCCGGCGTCGGCACCATCGGCATCGTCGACGACGACCGCGTATCGCTCGATAACCTGCAGCGCCAGATCGTGCACGACACGCCGCACGTCGGCGCCCCCAAGGTGGCAAGCGCCGCCGAGATGATCGGGCGGCTCAACCCGCACGTGCGCGTCGAGGCCCATGACTTGCGGATCGATGCCGGCAACGCGCTCGACCTCATCGCCCGCTACGACATCGTCGCCGACGGCTCCGACAACTTCGCCACCCGCTATCTCGTCAGCGATGCCTGCTACCTCGCCGGGCGGTCGCTGGTGTTTGCCGCCGTCGGCCCGTTCGACGGCTACCTCACGACCTTCAAGCCGCACGAGAAGGGCCCCGACGGCGAGCCTTATCCCTCCTACCGCTGCGTGTTCCCCGAGCCGCCGCCGCCCGGCACCGTCGCCAACTGCGCCGAGGTCGGCGTGCTCGGTGCGGCCGTCGGCGTCGTCGGAACGCTGCAGGCGGCCGAGGTGCTGAAGGAGATCGTGGGGTACGGGGAGAGCCTTGCCGGCCGGCTGCTGCTCTACGATGCGCGGGCGACGCGGTTCACCGAGATCAAGATCACCTGGGACCCGGCCAATCCGCTCTCGGGGCAGACACCCAGCATCCGCGATCTGTCGATCCATGCGGGCGCCCAGCAGGGCGAAGTGTGTGCCGCCTGAGAGGCGGAGGGAGGCGGGGGGACATGGCGATCCGCGGTATCCTGTTCGACAAAGACGGCACGGTCATCGACTACTGGCGCACGTGGGTGCCGATCAACCGCGAGGCGGCGCTCTATGCAGCCGGCGGCGACAGGGCCGTTGCCGACGAGCTGCTGCGGCTCGGTGGCCACGACCCCGCCACCGATCGCGTCACGCCGGGCTCGGCCCTGGCTGTGGGCGACTTCAGCGACATCGCCGAGGCGTTCGCCGCGCATCCGCAGGTCGCGCCCGCGGGCCGGCTGGTTGTCGGCATCGAGCGCATCTTCTGCTCCGGCGGCGCCAAGCACTCGGCGCTGATCGAGGGCGCGCGCACAACGCTGGTCGAGCTCAAGCGGCGCGGCCTGCGCATCGGCTTGGCCACCAACGACTCCGCGGGCGGCCTGCAGGCCTCGCTCGCCGACCACGATGTCCTCGACCTTTTCGAGTATGCCGTTGGCTGCGACTCCGGTCTCGGCTCCAAGCCCGATCCGCGCATGGTCTTCGGCTTCTGCGGTGCGGTGGGGCTGGAGGCGCGCGAGGTGGCCGTGGTCGGCGATGCCGTGCACGACCTTGCGATGGGGCGCGCGGCGGGCGTCGGCCTCAATGTTGGCGTGCTGTCGGGGACCAGCGAGCGCGAGGACCTCGAGGACTTCGCCGACCTGATCCTCGCCAGCATCAACGACCTGCCGGCGCGGCCCGAGTTCGCAGGGCGTGCGTGAGCCTGGCCGAGCGCACCAATGACCCAACGCTTGCGTGTCCTTGCCCGGTTCGCCGGTCCCAGCGGCGAGATCGCCGTCATGGAGGATACGCGCACCGGCGAGCGCCTCTATCAGGAGGGCGGGGTCAGTCAGAGCAGCGTGCTCGCGGGCGGCGAGACCGGCGTTGAGTACATCCGCCTGATGGCCGCACTGCTCGAAGGCGCCGACAGCGCCCTGCTGCTGGGCTGCGGCGGCGGTGCGCTCGCCACCATGCTGCAGCGCCGGGGCAGCCGGGTCACCGTCGTCGACGTCAATCCGGTGAGCTTTCAGCTCGCCCGCACGTTCTTCTGGATGCCGAATGGCATCGAGTGCGTCACGGCCGACATGCGCCCCTACCTGCGGCGCCAGACGCGGACCTGGGACGCCGTCGGGATCGATGTCGGCGGTCCCTGCTTCTCCTACGAGGAGGTGCTGCAGCCCTCCACCATCGCGCGCGTGCGCCGCGCCGTGCGCCCGGGGGGACGCATCGCCGTCAACATCTCCTGCGAGGAGGCCGACGATCCCATGCCCGGCCGTATTGCCGAGCGGCTCAAGGCCGAAGGACTGGACGTCTGGGTATTCATGGAGCAGTCGACCTCGGTCGAGCTCAACGCGATCATCCTGGCGTCAACGCGCAGGGAAACGCCGGCCGCGCTCACCAAGGTTGCCGGGGACGGCTGGTCGGTTGCGCAACTTGCCCGATAGCGCAACGCAACCTACGCCCGCCGCCGGATGCGCCAGACGAAGGCATCGTCTCCCCAATCCAGCCGGGAGAGCACCTCCAGCGCCAGGAAGCGGTCGTGCACGGCAAGCGCGCCTTCGATGAGGCCGTTCCACGCCTCGAACACGGCCGGCGATACCGGCTCCAGCCCGCGCATCAGCCGCCATCCGGCTCGCCGCACCAGCATGGCGTCGCCTTGGGTTGCGGCCTGCGCCTCGTCGCCCTCCCCGGCAGCGAGCCGCATCATGTAGGTGGCGAACGCCTCGGGGCCGCCCGGCGCCACGCCGAGCAGCGCCGCCGTCTCCTTGTAGAGCTGCGCGCCGACCAGCCGGCCGGTGACGCGGCCGAGATGGCCGGCCTCGGCCGGCCCGAAGATTTCCGCCAGCCGCGGCAGCCCGGAGCGGACGTACTCCATGGCGTAGTTGCGCTCGGCCTTGGCGAGACGCTCGGCCGGCCAGTCGGCGGCCGGCAGCCGCGGCGCCGCGGCCGGGTCGAAGGGCGGCGGCAGCTCGCCGGGGCGGAACTGCAGACGCTCCTCGGGGCCGAGCTCGCGGTCGTGCTCGATGAAATAGCCGGAGAGCCCGTGCTGGCCATCGGTCGTCTGCGCCGTGCACACGAAGCCGAGGCGCGGATTGCCGAGCGACACCCCGTTCTGCGCGTACCAGCCGCGCAGGAACGCGC
>JBGGME010000290.1:0-28762 GCA_041288195.1 Hyphomicrobiaceae bacterium | reverse complement strand
GAGAAGTTCGCCGCCAAGGCCAAGTCGCTCACCGTCGGCGATCCGCGCGAGGGCAAGGCGATCCTGGGCTCGCTGATCGACCGCTCCGCCGCCGAGCGCGTCACCTCGCTGGTGCTCGACGCCTGCGCCAAGGGTGCCAAGCTGGCGGCCGGCGGCTCCATCAACGGCACGCTGCTCAACGCGCACGTCCTCGACAGGGTGACGCCGGAGATGCGCATCTACGAGGAGGAGTCGTTCGGGCCGGTGACGACGGTGGTGCGGGTGCGGGGCGACGAGGAGGCGATCCGCGTTGCCAACGACACGCCCTACGGGCTATCGGCGGCCGTGTTCAGCCGCGACGTGACCCGCGCCTTCGCCGTGGCCCGCCGCGTCGACACCGGCATCTGCCACATCAACGGGCCGACCGTCCACGACGAGGCGCAGATGCCCTTCGGCGGAGTGAAAGACTCCGGCTACGGGAGGTTCGGCGGCAAGGCCGCGATTGCCGAATTCACGGAGCTGCGCTGGATCACCATCCAGTCCGGCCATAGGCATTACCCGTTCTAGGGACCTATAGCTTCTTTGCCGGGGTCGATTGCCGCGTCCCTCCGGACCCGCCGGCGGGAGTTGCGAGGGGCTTGGCGTTGACGTTGATTTCTATGAGCTTCCAGGTGCGGCCTTCCATCACGAAAGCAAGGTGGAAGCTCACGCGCGACGGCGACGTCGCATAGTAGCCATCCACGCTCAGGTTGCCGTGCTAGTCGATCGCGGGACCCGCCGTGAAGATCGGACTTTTCCCGGCGAGCGGGTCGCCGGTTATCTGCAGGTCGTAGAAGTCCTTGAACGCCTCGTCGAGCTGGGCGACCGAGAACTTCTCCCGGAAGCGAAGGGAGATGTGGTCCCAGAGCCCGCGCATGCTCTTTTCCCGGACCGATGTCATGAATATGCGCATCGAGTTGTCGGCCAACTCGACGACCTGATCGTCGGAGGGAAGCTGCACGTCGTTGGACGCCATGAGCAGCGGTGGCTCGCCCCGCGCGTGCTTGGCCGCAAACGCCGGGTGCTGGCTCCCCGCCGCGAGCAAAGCCGTCACGGCAATCGCCATACCGATGATACGCATATCGCACCTCCGAACTCGACCGCTGGCGCGGCACGATGACTTGCAAACGGCGTCATAGCGGCAGGCAGGTTGACGGACTGTTACGTGCATAACAGCGCGGGCCGATTGCCGGACGGGAACCCGCGGTTTACCTAGACTCCTCGCGTGACGACCGTCCCCAGGCGCGCCGTGTGGAACCCGTCCCCCATCCTGCCATGCAAACAAAGATGGCGCGGGACCCATGGGTCGTGCTCAAATCGGGCTCCGCACAAGAACACTGGAATCCGCAAGGGGTGGAAATGACCAAGGGCATTCTCGCGTTCGGCGCCTACATCCCCTGGCGCCGTCTGCAGCGCAAAGCGATCGCCGACACGCACGCCTGGTTCGCTCCCGGGCTCAAGGGCCAGGCCAAGGGCGAACGCGCCTTCTGCAACTGGGACGAGGACTGCGTGACCATGGCGGTGGAGGCCGCCCGCGACGCCCTGGTTGGCCGCGACCGCGCCAACATCACGGCGCTGCGCTTCGCCTCCACGACCTTCCCGTTCCTCGACCGCCTGCACTCGGGCATCGTCGCCGGCGCGCTGAGCCTCGATGACGGCGTCTCCACCATCGATATCGCCGCCACCCAGCGGGCCGGAACCTCGGCGCTGATCGAGGCACTCGGCGGCAGCGGCGAGACGCTCGTGGTCGCCTCCGAGAAACGCGGCGCCAAGGCCGCCAGCCCCGTCGAGATGTCGAGCGGGGACGGTGCGGCCGCCATCCTCGTCGGCGAGGGCAAGCCGGTCGCCAAGCTGCTCGCCAAGGCCTCGCGCACGGCCGACTTCGTCGATCACTTCCGCTCCGTCGACAACCAGTACGACTACCAATGGGAGGAGCGCTGGATCCGCGATGCGGGCTATATGCCCGTGGTGCCGCCGACGATTCTGCGCTGTCTGGAGGCCGCCAAGGTCGCAGCCAAGGATGTCACCCACTTCTGCATGCCGGCGACACTTGCACGCGTCGCCAACTCGGTGGCCAAGGCGGCGGGCATCGACGACAAGGCGATAGCCGAGCCGCTGCACGCCAACTGCGGCGACACCGGTGCCGCCCACGCGCTCGTGCTGCTGGCGGCGGCGCTCGAGAAGGCCAAGGCCGGCGACAAGATCCTGGTGGTGGGATTCGGCCAGGGCGCCGACGCGCTGCTGTTCGAGGTCACGCCCGAGATCGCCAACCGGCCCAAGAACCTCGGCGTGTCTGGCCACCTCGCGCGGCGCAAGGAGGAGACCATCTACGGCCGCTTCCTCTCCTTCAACGACCTGATCGAGCTCGAGCGCGGCATGCGCTCGGAGACCGACAAGGGCACGCCGCTCTCGGCCATGTGGCGCAACCGCGAGACGGTGACGAGCTTCATCGGCGGCAAGTGCTCCAAGTGCGGCACCCTGCAGTTCCCCAAGACCGACATCTGCGTCAATCCCAACTGCAACGCCATCGGCACCCAGGAGCCGCACGCGTTTGCGGACATGCCGGGCCGAATCAAGTCCTATACGGCCGACCGGCTCACCTACTCGCCCGATCCCCCGGCGTGCTACGGCATGATCGAGTTCGAGGAAGGCGGGCGCGTCATGATCGACTTCACCGACATCGACGCCGACGCGCTCAAGGTCGGCCAGCCCATGCAGATGATGTTCCGCATCAAGGACATCGACACCGCCCGCGGCTTCCGCCGCTACTACTGGAAGGCCGCGCCGGTCGCGGCCAAGGCCCCGAAGGCTTGAGCTCAAGGAGAGAACCGCCATGGCAAAGGGCATCAAGGACAAGGTCGTCATCCTCGGCATGGGCTGCTCCAAGTTCGGCGAGCGCTGGGACAAGGAAGCCGACAACCTGATGGTGGAGGCCTACACCGAGGCCATCGCCGACGCCGGCATCGACACCAAGCAGATCGACGCGGCGTGGCTGTCGACCGCCATCGAGGAGCAGCACGTCGGCAAGTCGGCGACCCCGCTGGCGGTGGCACTGCGGCTGCCGTTCATTCCTGTCACGCGCGTCGAGAACTACTGCGCCAGCGGCACCGAGGCATTTCGCGGCGCTGTCTATGCCGTGGCCTCCGGCGCGGCCGATATCGCCCTGGCGCTCGGCGTCGAGAAGCTGAAGGACACCGGTTACGGGGGACTGCCGCAGCGCGGTCGTGGGCCCCTCAACGACATGACGAACCCCAACGCGTCGGCGCCCGGCAGCTTCGCCCAGCTCGCCGCCGCCTACCGCGCCAAGCACAAGGTCGAGCCGAAAGACCTCAAGCAGGCGATGGCGCACATCTCCGTCAAGAGCCACGACAACGGCGCCAGGAACCCCAAGGCGCACCTGCGCAACAAGATCACCATCGACACCGTGCTCAACGCCCCGACCGTCGCGGAGCCGCTCGGCCTCTACGACTGCTGCGGCGTCAGCGACGGCTCGGCTTGCGCCATCGTCACGACGCCCGAGATCGCCAGGAACCTCGGCAAGAAGGACATGATCTCGGTGAAGGCGCTGCAGGTGGCGGTGTCGAACGGGCTCGAGGCCCAGCACAACTCCTGGGACGGCAGCTACTTCGCCACCACCCGCATCGCCGCCAAGCGCGCCTACGCCGAGGCCGGCATCGACAAGCCCCGCGACCAGCTCAGCCTGATCGAGGTGCACGACTGCTTCTCGGTGACCGAGCTCGTCACCATGGAGGACCTGCACATCTCGCCCGAGGGCGGCGCCATCAAGGACGTGCTCGACGGCTTCTACGACTCGGACGGCAAGGTGCCCTGCCAGATCGACGGCGGCTTGAAGTGCTTCGGCCACCCGATCGGCGCCTCGGGCCTGCGGATGATCTACGAGATGTACCTGCAGATGCAGGGCCGCGCCGGCGAGCGCCAGAGGAAGCAGGAGCCGATCTTCGGCCTCACCCACAACCTCGGCGGCTTCCCGCAGCGCAACGTCGCCGCCATCTCCATCGTCGGCAAGTACGGGGCGTAACGGCATTCCCTCTCCCCATGCCTCTTCGGCATGGGGAGAGGGTTAGGGTGAGGGGCGGCGGCAGACTCCCAGGTTTGCGCTCGTTGCCGCCCCTCACCCCGACCCTCTCCCCGCTTCGATTGCGTGCAAGGAGAGGTCAGCGAAACGCGGGGAGAGGGAGGACGAAGTGGCAAAGTGCGTAGACGGTAAGGTCGTCGTCGTAACGGGCGCGGGGCGGGGCATCGGCAAGGAGATCGCCATGCTGGCCGCCGCCGAGGGCGCCAAGGTGGTGGTCAACGACCTCGGCGGCACGGCCGAGGGCGAGGGCGCCGACGTCAAGGTGGCCGATCAGGTGGTCGCCGAAATAAAGAAAGCCGGCGGCATCGCCGTGCCCAACGGCGACAGCGTCGCCGACCCGCAAGGCGCCGAGCGCATCATCAAGACCGCCATCGACAACTTCGGCCGCATCGACTGCGTCGTCAACAACGCCGGCATCCTGCGCGACCGCATCTTCCACCGCATGAGCGCGGTCGACTGGGACGCCGTCATCAAGGTGCATCTCTACGGCGCGTTCTATGTGTCGAAGGCGGCCGCGCCTTACTTCAAGGATCAGGAGTCCGGCTCCTACGTGCACTTCACGTCCACGTCGGGTCTGGTCGGCAACTTCGGGCAGGCCAACTACGCGGCGGCCAAGCTCGGCATCGTGGGCTTGTCCAAGTCAATCGCGCTCGACATGGCGCGCTTCAAGGTGCGCTCCAACTGCGTGTCGCCGTTCGCCTGGTCGCGACTGATCGGCACCATCCCCACGGACACGCCGGAAGCGAAAACGCGCGTGGAGCGCATCCAGAACACCATGACGGCCAACAAGATCGCGCCGATCTGCGTGCTGCTGGCGAGCGACCTTGCCAAGGACGTCTCGGGGCAGATCTTCGCCGTGCGCAAGGACGAGATTTTCCTGATGAGCCAATCGCGGCCCATCCGCGTCGCCCACAAGGAGGGCGGCTGGACCCCGCAGAGCCTTGCCGAGACCATGCTGCCGGCCTTCAAGCGCGACTTCTACGCGCTCGACCGCAGCCAGGACGTCTTCAACTGGGATCCGCTGTAACCCACCCACTGAATGAGACGCGCCGGCCGATAGGCGGATCCTTTCCCGAACCCGCCCGCGATTGCATCGACGTCGAACGTCTCAACCCCCTCTATCCCAGATCGGCAGCGCTTTCCCGGCGGGGTGGCGGGCCAGCAGAACAACGGAGCGCATCATGACCGGCAAGGCCACGCGAAAGGAATTCTCGATACCGGGGCTCAATCCGCCCATCAGCCACTATTGCGACGCGGTAGCGTTCGGCAATCTTCTGTTCATCTCGGGGATAGGGCCGCTGGACTCCAGCCTCAAGGTCATCGGCGGCGATGACGTCGCCGCTCAGGCCGAGGCAGTCTTTGCTGCGATGGAGAAGGTGCTGAAGGCAGCCGGCGCATCCTTCGCCGATGTGCTGAAGGTGACGGTGTACCTCACCGATGTGGATGACCGGACGAAGATCAACCCGGTGCGGCAGCGCTATTTCGGAGACGCCAGGCCCGCCAGCACCCTGATCGAGGTCAGCCGGCTGGCAATACCGGGCATGAAGGTCGAGGTCGAGGCTGTCGTCGGTCTCCCCAACGCCTCGTAAATCGGAAGCGTTTACGCGATCATCGCCATCAGCGTCTCGAGGCGGTCGGCCTCGGCTGCGGGCTTGTCCCAGCGGATGCGATGGATGCGCGGAAAGCGCATGGCGACGCCGGACTTGTGGCGGCTCGAGCGCTGCACGGCGTCGAAGGCGATCTCGAACACCAGGCCGGGGGAGACGGCGCGCACCGGCCCGAAGCTCTCGGTCGTGTGGTTGCGCACCCAGCGGTCGATCTGGAGCAGCTCCTCGTCGGTGAAGCCGAAGTAGGCCTTGCCGACCGGCACCAGCTCGGCCGCCCCGCCCTCGCCCTGCCGCCAGGCCCCGAAGGTGTAGTCGGAGTAGTAGGACGAGCGCTTGCCGGAGCCGCGCTGGGCGTACATCAGCACGCAGTCGAGCGTCAGCGGCGCGCGCTTCCACTTCCACCACAGCCCCTTGGGCCTCCCCGCCACATAGGCACTGTCGCGGCGCTTGAGCATGATGCCCTCGGTGCTGTTCTCGCGCGTCGCCTCCCACAGCTCGCGCAGGGCGGCCTTGTCCTTGAAAGCAATGAGCGGAGAGAGGTCCGTGCGCGCCGGCCTCACGCGCGCGTGCCAGGCCTCGAGCCGTGCGCGACGTGCGTGCCACGCCAGCTGGCGCAGGTCCTCGCCCTCGATCAGCAGGGCATCGTAGAGGCGCACATGGGCCGGGAACTGCTCCATCTGCTTCCTGGAGACGCCCTTTCTGTTGAGCCGCTGCTGCAGATCGTTGAAGGGCGCAACCTCGCCGCCGCGCATGACCAGCAGCTCGCCGTCGAGCACCGCGTCGAAGTTGGGCCCGCCGACGACGTCGGGAAAGCTGTCCGCTATGTCATCGCCGGTGCGCGAATAGAGATGCACCTCGCCAGGCCGCGCCACGATCTGCACGCGGATGCCGTCCCACTTCCATTCAGCGGCAAAATCGGCGGCTTCGAGCGCCTCCCAATCGGCATCCTCCAGCGCATGCGACAGCATCAGCGGCCGGAAGGCTGGCGCACCGGCCACGTCCGGCCTCGGTCCGCGCCCCTCGAGCCAGGCGAACAGCAGCTCGTAAGGCGGGGACAGCGCGTGCCAGACCTCCTCGATATCGCCGACGGCAAGGCCCGCCATCTCGGCTGCCGCCGTCTTGGCAAGGCGCGCCGACACGCCGACGCGCAGCGCGCCGGTCAGCAGCTTGATGAGCGCCCACCGCCCCGTCGCGTCGAGCGTATCGAGCCAGGCCTCCAGCCGCGGCCCCAGGTCGTTGCGCCCGATCAGCGCCAGCTCCGCGACGACGTCGGCAAGACGGGGCGATCCCCTCTCCCCGCCAGCGGGGAGAGGGATAGGGTGAGGGGCGGCGGCAAACTCCGAAGCTTGCGCTAGTGGCCGCCCCTCACCCCGACCCTCTCCCCGTGAAGACGGGGAGAGGGAGGCCGCAGGCTCCCACACCAGCGCGATCGTCTCCGCCGTGTCGCCGACGTAGTCGCGGGAGAGACGAAACAGCTCCGGGTCCATGCGCCGGGCAACCATGTCCATGAGGGTGCGCCGCAGGGGGAACGAGAACGGCAGGCCGTCGGTGAGGGCGGCCAGCGCCCAGCCTCGATCGGGGTCGGGCGTGGCGCGGAAATAGTCCGCCATCAGCCGCAGCTTGGCGTTGCGCGACGGGCTGTAGGACAGGCGGTCGAGGAGCTCGGCGAACGCCTTCACTCGCCGTCCTCCTCGTAGCCAACCAGCGCCAGCGCCCGCCCGCGCTTCCCCATCAGGCCGATCTGGCGCACCAGCGCGTCCTCGCGGCCGTGGGTCACCCAGACCTCCTCGGCTTCGGTCTCGGCGATGGTGGCGATCAGCTCGGGCCAGTCGGCATGGTCCGAGATCACCAGCGGCAGCTCCACGCCGTACTGCCGTGCGCGCGCCCGCACGCGCATCCAGCCCGACGCGAAGGCGGTTACGGGATCGCTCAGGCGGCGCGTCCAGCGGTCCTTCAGGGCCGAGGGCGGACACAGCACGATCTCGCCCGGCAGTTTCGTTGTCGCATCGCCGACCAGGGCCAGATCGCCGAGGTCGACGCCGAGCTCGCCGTAGAGGTCGCACATGGCCTGGTGCGCGCCGTGCAGCCAGATCGGCCGGTCGTAGCCGGCGGCGCGCAGCAGGGCGATCAGACGCTGGGTCTTGCCGAGCCCATAGGCGCCGACGAGATGCGTGCGTTCGGGGAATGCCTTGAGCGAAGCGAGCAGCCGTCCGATCTCGCCCACATCGGGCTCGTGGCGGAAGACAGGCAGCCCGAAGGTGGCCTCGGTGACGAACAGGTCGCAGCGCACCAGCTCGAAGGGCGCCGCCGTCGGGTCGGGCCGGCGCTTGTAGTCGCCGCTGATGACGGCACGCTGCCCACGATGCTCGATCACCACCTGCGCGCTGCCGAGGATGTGGCCCGCAGGCGCCAGCCGCACCGTCGCTCCGCCGATGCCGAGCGGCGCGCCGTAGCGCAACTCCTGGAAGCTTCCCGCCGCATCGGGGCCCAGCCGCGCCCGCATGATGGCGATGGTCTCCGGCGTCGCCAGCACGGCGCCGTGGCCGGGCCGGGCATGATCGGAATGACCGTGGGTGATAATGGCGCGCGGCACCGCCCGCGTCGGGTCGATGTGAAACCCGCCGGGCGCGCAGCAGAGGCCCGCCGTGTCGCGCTTCAGCCACTGCTCGAAGGGGATGGTCGACGGCATCGGTTCCGGTATGGAGGCACGCGGGACGAGCGAGGTCCCGCAGCCACACAATATGGGGAGAAAGAGATCGAGTTTCAGCAGCCCTCAGGCCGCATCGCCGGCCGCGCTGCGGTTCGCCGGCTCGTCGCTCACGATACCATGCCTGCGCAGGAAGGGCTCGATCTCCTCGGGCGGCAAGGGCACGCTGAACAAGAAGCCCTGCAACTCGGTGCAGCCCTCTGCGCGTACCGTCTCGAGCTGCTCCTTGGTCTCGACGCCTTCGGCCGTGGTCTCCATGCCGAGGCCGGCGGCCATGGCAACCACCGCGCGTACGATATTGAGCGACCCGACACCGTCGGCGATGTCCTTCACGAACGAGCGGTCGATCTTGATCTTGTCGAACGGGAAGCTCTGCAAATAGCTGAGCGAGGAGTAGCCGGTGCCGAAATCGTCCATGGCGATGCGGACACCCAGCGCGCGCAGCTGGTAGAGCGTGGAGAGGGTCGCCTCGCTGTCCTGCAGCAGCGTGTTCTCGGTGATCTCGAGCTCCAGCCGATCGGCGGAAAGTCCGGACGCCGCCAGCGCGCCGACCACGACGTGCACCAGACCGGGCGTGCGAAATTGAGCCGGCGACAGGTTGACCGCGACCCGGATGTCGGCCGGCCACGTCGCGGCGAGCGTGCAGGCCTGCCTGATCGCCCATTCGCCGAGGGCGCCGATGAAGCCGATCTCCTCCGCCAGCGGGATGAAGGTGCGCGGCGACATCAGCCCCTTCTCGGGGTGCTCCCAGCGGATCAGCGCCTCGAAGCCGCTCACCCTGTTGCTCGTCAGATTGAGCAGCGGCTGATAGTACAGCTGGAACTGACCGGCCGGGAGCGCCTTGCGCAAGTCGTCCTCCAGCGAGCGCCGGATCTGCATCTGGGCGTCCATCTCGCGCTCGAAGAAGCGGTAGGTGCCGCGCCCGTCGGCTTTGGCGCGGTAGAGCGCCAGATCGGCGTTGCGCACGAGCTGATCGGGCGTCAGTGCATCGGAGGGGCCGACGGCGATGCCGATGCTGGTCCCTATCACGACATGATGGCCCTCGACCACGTAGGGAGCGCTGATGGCCTCGATGGCGCGATGCGCGAGCGCGGTGGCGTCGGCTGGCTGCGTGATTGCCGTCTGTACGATGGCAAACTCGTCGCCGCCCATGCGGGCGATCGTATCGGTATCCCGGATCAGCGCGCGCAGGCGATCGGCAACGGTGCGCAGCAGCTTGTCGCCCGCGGGGTGGCCCAGGCTGTCGTTCACGGTCTTGAAATGGTCGAGATCGAGCAGATGCGTGGCGACGATCTCGCCGCGCTTGACGCGCCGCAGGGCATCCTCCAGGCGCTCGTTGAGGAGGATGCGGTTCGGCAATCCCGTGAGCGCGTCGTGCAGCGCCATATGGGCGATCCTGGCCTCCGAACGGTGCTGCTCGGTAATGTCGTGGTGTGTCGTCACCGTACCGCCATCTGGCATGGGCCGCGTACTCACGGAGATGTGACGGCCGTCACACAGCTCGTTGACGTATTGGGCCGTTGTTTGCCCGGCGACACGCTTTACTCGCTCTTCGACCAACTCATCCGCGCTCTTGCCGCGGAACTCACCCCTGGCAATGCGGTGCTCTATGATCACGCGCAGCGGCGTACCGCGCTTCACCTGCTCGGGCGACAAGCCATACATCTCGGCGTACCGCCTGTTGCACATGACCAGCTGGAATTTGCTGTCGTACATGGCCAGGCCCTGAAGCATGTTGTTCAGGGCCGCATCGAGCTGCTCGTTGCGGACGTTGAGCTCTTGCTCGCGCTCGATCAGCAGCTCGTTCTGCCTGGTGATCCGGGAGCTGAGCTGTTCGCGCTCGCTAATGTCCTCGTGCGTGCTGAGCAGGCCGCCATCCGGCATCGGGCGCCGCACGACAGAGATGAATCGCCCATCCGCCAGCCTCAGGATCTCCGACGTGTGCCTGCTGAACCGCCCCAAGCCGTCGCGAATGAAATTCTCCGTCTGGATCGCTCCGTAGGCGCCCCGCACCGCGCGTGCTGCAAACACCTCGCGCAGCGTCGTGCCCGGCTTCGCCTGCTCGGGCGTCAGTCCATAGATCTCCGCGTAGCGGTCGTTCGCGAACACGATGCGCTGCTGCGCGTCGTAGAGGCACATGCCCTGCGACATGTTGCTGATCGCCGCATCGAATAGCCTATTCCGCTCGGCAACCTCCGACTCGCGCTGCTGCAGCAAGTCATTCTGCGCCTTGAGGCGTGCGTTGAGCTCCTCGCGCTCGGTGATGTCCTGCAGCGTGACCACCCAGCCGCCCTCATCGCGCGGATGGACCGAGACCGAGAGTATGCGCCCGTTGCCCGGCCTGCTGACGAGATGGTTTGCGCCTCGCATGGCGACGCGCCTGCGCATGTTGCTGCAGACCTCGTCGGCGGTCATGTCGGGATAAAGGCCGCTGGCAATGCGATGCTCGATGATCTGGCGCAGCGTCATACCTGGGCGCAGATGCCCGGGCTCCAGCCCGTAGACCTCGGCGTAGCGGTCGTTGGCAACCACCAGGCGCTCCTCGGCATCGAACATGGCGAGGCCGTGCGCCATGTTGGCCAGCGCGACGTCCAGGTTGGCGTTCTGCGCCTGGAGCTCGACCTCGTGCTGGCGCAGCAGGACGTTCTGCTCCGCCAGCCGGGCGCTGAGGCGCTCGCGCTCGGTGATGTCGTCGTGGATGGCGATCCAGCCGCCGTCGGGGGTGGACTGGCGGGAGACGAGAATGGTCCTGCCATCATTCAACCTGCGGACCTTCGTCCTTGCATCGAAGAGCGAGCCGTATCCCTCGCGACGGTATTCCTCGACGTCTGCGCTCGAGTAGAGGTCGCTTGCGACGAGATGCTCGAAGATGTCCGCGATCGGCGTGCCAGGGCACGTGAGGCGGGCCGGGAGATTGTACATCTCGACGTAGCGCTTGTTGCAAACCACGACGTGCTTGTCGGGATCGATCACGCACAAGCCGTGCGACATGTTCGCAAGCGTCGCCTCGAAGCGATTGTTCTGCGTGCGCAGCTCCTCCTCGCGCTGGCGCAGGGCATCGTTCTGGCGCCGCAGCTCCTGCGCGGCGCGCCGCAGCGGAGTCGTGTCGCGGAAGGCGTAGACTTCGTTCGCACGCCCGCCGCCCTGCAGGGGCCGGCGTACCACCTCGACCTGGACGACGAGGCCGCTCGCGGTCTTGAGCAGCGCCTCGCTCGGTTTGCCGTCCGGACCGATTGCCGTCCCGGCGGTCACGAGCAGGTCTTCCATCACGCGCTTGCCAAGCAGCTCATCGGAGGTCCGCTGCGTGAGCTGGAGGATGCGGCGATTGACGTTCACGATCGTGCCGTCGTGCGCGGTGACCAGACCCTCCTGCGCCGCGTCGACGAGCTCCTGGTTGTTGAGCAGCACCGTGCGCTCGGCCTGGCTGGTGATCAGCATTGCCGCCAGCACGGCCAGCATCACCACGATGCTTGCGGCCGTGACCGCGATTGCCAGCGTTGCATCGTCGATGTTGGAGCCAGGCAACGCCATCGTGGGATCGGGGGTGAGCACCACCGCTCCCATGGCCGTGAAGTGCAGACCGCAGATGGCAACCACCAGCAGTGCCGGACCGACCCACGACGCCCGACGGCGGTCCAACTCGTGCCAGGCGAGGAGGGAGGCTGCCGAGAGCACAACGCCGATCAGGATCGACGCTGCCACGAGGCTCTGGTCCCATTGCATCGCACCGGGAAGTGCCAGCGCCTCCATGCCCACGAAATGCATGAGGGCGACGCCTGCACCTATGATCGCGCCGCCGGCCGCGATTGCCGCGCGGCTTCCGTGCGTCGCTAGGGCAAGGCCGACAGCCGCCACGACGACGGCGACCAGCAATGAGGCTATGGTCAGGACGGCATCATAGCCGACGGGGTAGCCCGGCTCATAAGCGAGCATGGCCACGAAATGCGTGGCCCAGATGCCGGTGCCGGTCGCCACCGCCGCCAGGAATACCCAGGCAAGACGCCACGAACCGTGCTCGCGAGACGCATGCGAAAAGGCATGCAGCGCGGTGAACGACGTCGCCGCACAGATGAGCACGGCCAGGAGGACCAGCCGATGATCGTGCTCATTGACAATGCAGGAGACGACGCGAAGCACGAGCTTCCCCGCAAAGGTTCTGCACCGGGGTAACAAAAGTTATTCAAGGGGGCGTTAAGGCTGGTGCCTCGGCGTGGGCGGAAGCGCTTGCCAAACCTACGGTTTTCGCACACGGGCGGCGCCCATATCGGCACGATGGCCGACTCGTCAACGAGCGTTCCACGGCACTGGATTTGCCCGGCGAGCAGGCTTAATTGAGGTCCATGCCGCTCAAGAACACCCGCGAGGTGCCGCTTGGTCCAGCGCCGCCGGCCCAGCAGCCGCGGCCGGAGACCGGCCCGGCGGTTATCGCACGCTATCTCAAGTCCTTGCCCGGCTCGCCCGGCGTCTATCGCATGGTCGATGCGTCGGGCACGGTCATCTACGTCGGCAAAGCGCGCAACCTTAAGGCCCGGGTAACCAACTACGCGCGCGCCGCCAACCACACCAACCGCATCGCCCGCATGATCTCCGCCACCGCCTCCATGGAGTTCGTGACGGTGCGCACCGAGGCCGAGGCCCTGCTGCTCGAGGCCAACCTGATCAAGCGCTTTCGTCCGCGCTACAATGTTCTGCTCCGGGACGACAAGTCCTTCCCCTACATCCTCATCGCGCGCGGGCATACCGCGCCGCAAATCCTCAAGCACCGCGGCGCGCGCAACCGCAAGGGCGACTACTTCGGGCCGTTCGCCTCCGCCGGCGCCGTGAACCGTACCATCAACATGCTGGAGCGGGCGTTCCTGCTGCGCTCCTGCTCGGATGCCGTGTTCGAGAGCCGCACGCGTCCCTGCCTGCTCTATCAGATCAAGCGCTGCTCGGCGCCCTGCACCGGCGAGATCGGCCTCGAGGACTACAATGCGCTGGTCGAGGAGGCGGTGCGCTTCCTGCGCGGCGAGAGCCAGAACGCGCGCCAGATGTATCAGCGACTCATGCAGGAGGCAGCCGACAGCCTCGACTACGAGCAGGCCGCCAAATATCGCAACCGCCTGTGGGCGCTCGCGCACGTCACTGCCGACCAGACCATCAACCCCGAGGGCATCGAGGAGGCCGACGTGTTCGCCGCCCACCAGGAGGGCGGGCACACCTGCATCCAGGTCTTCTTCTTCCGCTCGGGTCAGAACTGGGGCAACCGCGCCTATTTCCCCCGCGCCGACCGCGCGCTCGGGATCGAGGAGGTGCTGGAGAGTTTCATCGCCCAGTTCTACGACGACAAACCGGTGCCGCGCGCGATCCTGCTCAGCCACGCGCTCCCCAACCAGCAGCTGCTGGAGGAGGCGCTCTCCAGCAAGGCCGAGCGCAAATGCGAGATCCGCGTGCCGCAGCGCGGCGCCAAGATCGGCATCGTCGAGCATGCCGTGCGCAACGCGCGCGAGGCCCTGGCGCGCCGTCTGGCCGAGACCTCCACGCAGCGGAGCCTGCTCGAGGGCGTGAAAGAACGGTTCGGGCTGGCGGACACGCCGCGGCGGGTAGAGGTGTTCGACAACAGCCACATCCAGGGCACGAACGCCGTCGGCGCCATGATCGTGGCGGGGCCCGAGGGCTTCGTGAAAAGCCAGTACCGCAAGTTCAACATCAAGTCGGCGGACCTCGCTCCCGGCGACGACTACGCGATGATGCGCGAGGTGCTCACGCGACGGTTCAAGCGGCTGGTGCTGGACGAGGCCGAGGCGCCGGCGGCGGGGTCAGACCCTGCGGGTCCGTCCCCATCGCTTGACGGTTCAATCACGGCGTCAGACCCAGAGGGTCTGACACCCTCCCGCATCGAGCTGCCGCAGCCGCCGCCGATCGACCGGCGGGGAGGCAGTGCGCTGGCGTTCGGCGTGCTGCGGGCAGACGGCGAACCCCTCGATCCCACTGGCGAGGACGTCGCCGAGACCGAGGAGGAGATACTCGACGCCAACGCCGAGGAGCCGGAGGCGCCTGCAAGCGACGAGCTCCCCGTGCGGCCCGACCTGGTGCTGATCGACGGCGGTCTCGGCCAGCTCGGCGTCGCGCGCGAGGTGCTGGCGACGCTCGGCATCGAGGGCGTGCCGCTGATCGGCGTCGCCAAGGGACCCGATCGCGACGCGGGACGCGAGCATTTCCACATCCCCGGCCGCGACCGTCCCATGATGCTGGAGCCGCGCGATCCCGTGCTCTACTTCGTGCAGCGGCTGCGCGATGAGGCCCACCGTTTTGCCATCGGCACGCACCGCGCCAAGCGCGGCAAGGCCATCGGCGCCAACCCGCTCGACGAGATCGCGGGCATCGGACCGACGCGCAAGCGCGCGCTCCTGAAGCACTTCGGCTCGGCCAAGGCGGTGGCGCGCGCCAGCGCCCAGGATCTGCAGGCGGTCGGCGGCATCAGCGCCCAGATGGCGCAGACGATCTACGATTTCTTCCACGAGCGCCACGAGTAGCCGGCTCCCTGCCGGGAACGCCGACACCGGCGGCAGCGAGCAGGAAGAGGATACGCGCGCTACTCCGCGGCGGCGCGCGGCTTCTCGGGCGCGGCCTCGACCGCTGCCGGGATGTGCTCGCGCCGGCCGGCGCCGAACCGGGTGCCGAGCCTCTCGAGCGTCAGGTAGATGGCGGGCGTGATGTAGAGGGTCAGGAGCTGCGACATGGCAAGCCCGCCCACCACGGCGAGGCCCAGCGGCTGGCGCAGCTCGGCGCCGGCGCCCCAGCCCACCGCGATCGGCAGCGTGCCGAACAGCGCCGCCATGGTCGTCATCATGATCGGGCGGAAGCGCAGCAGGCAGGCCTCGCGGATGGCATCGAACGGGGTCGCACCCCGTGCTCGGGCCTCGATGGCGAAATCGACCATCATGATGGCGTTCTTCTTGACGATGCCGACCAGCAGGATGATGCCGATGACCGCGATGATGGTGAGCTCGACATCGAACAGCCAGAGCGTCAGCAGCGCGCCGAGGCTCGCCGACGGCAGGCCCGATAGGATCGTGATCGGGTGGATGAAGCTCTCGTAGAGGATGCCGAGCACGATGTAGATCGTGAGGATGGCGGCGGCGATCAGCAGCGGCTGGTCGCGGAAGGAGTTCTCGAACACTTGCGCGGTACCGGCGAACTGGCCGGTGATCGAGGCCGGCATCCTCACCTCGCGCTCGAGTGCGCGCATGGCGACCACCGCCTCGCCCAGCGTAAAGCCGGGGCCGAGGTTGAACGTGATGGTGACGGCCGGCAGCTGGCTCTGGCGTGCGACCGAGACGGGGCCGGGGCCGAGGCTCGCGCTGGCGACCGCATCGAGACGGATGAGCTGGCCGTTGTTGGCGCGCACGAACACTTTCGACAGCACGCTTGGATCGAGCGTGAGAGCCTTGTCGGCCTCGAGGATGACGGCATAGTCGTTGGAGGGCGTGTAGACGGTCGCGATCTTGCGCGTGCCGAACGCCGAGTAGAGCGTCGAGCGCACGGTATCCATCGTAAGGCCGTAGCGGGCGAGCGCGTCGCGGTCGACATTGAGCGTGAGCTGCCGCGCGCCCAGCGTCAGATCGCTCGTGACGTCGGTGAAGCCCGGCGCCTGCTTGACCCGGTCTATCAGGCGCTGCGCGTTGTCGTAGAGCTCGTCCTGATTGACGCTGGTGAGCGTGTATTGATAGAGCGCCGCGCCGCTGCGGCTGCCGATGCGCAGATTCTGCAAGGGCACCGGAAAGGCGCGGATTCCCGGCACGCCGGCAAGACTGCGGCGCAACCGCGTCTGCACCTGGCTTATCGTTGCCTGGTCCTTGCGGTCCCCGCGCGCCTTGAGCTGGACGAAAATCGAGCCGCGGTTGAGCGTGGGATTGAAGAAGCTCTGTGCCACGTTCGAATTGATGTAGAGCACGTCCGGATCCTGGCGGATGCGCTCCGCGACCATGCGCTGGCGCTCCAGCATGGCCTGGAAGGCGATATCCGGCGCCGCCTCGGTGCGGACGATGATGATGCTGGTGTCCTCGGTGGGCAGGAACCCCTTCTTGACCACGCCGAATGCCCAAACGGTCGCCACGATGGTGCCAAGCGTCACCAGCAGCATGAGGACGGGCACCTTCAAAGACGCGTCGAGCGTCACGCGATAGCCGCGCGCCATCAGCTCGTAGCCCTTCTCGAAGGTGCGCGACAGCAGGCCCGCCTGCGCCTCGCCGTGCACATGCTTATGCTTGAGCATGCGCGCGCACAGCATCGGCGTGAGGGTCAGCGAGACGAACCCGGACAACAGGATGGCGATCGAGATCGTCATGGCGAACTCGAAGAAGAAGCGCCCGACGATGCCGCCCATGAACAGCACCGGGATGAACACAGCGACGAGCGACAGCGTGATCGACAGCACCGTGAAGCCGATCTCGTTGGCACCCTTGATGGCGGCGTCGAACGGCTTCATGCCCTGCTCGACATAGCGCATGATGTTCTCGAGCACGACGATGGCATCGTCGACGACGAAGCCGAGCGCCAGCGTGAGCGCGAGCAGGCTCACGTTGTCGAGCGAGAAGCCGAACATGGCCATGCCGGCGAACGTGCCGATGATCGAGAGCGGCAGGGCCACGGCCGGGATGAAGGTTGCCCGCCAGGTGCGCAAGAACGCCAGGATCACCAGGATCACCAGCACGGCCGTCAGCATCAGAGTGATCTGCACGTCGTGCACCGCGTCGCGAATCGACTCGGAGCGGTCGGAGAGGACGCTGAGCGTGATGGCCGGCGGCATCTCCTGCTGGAACTGCGGGATGAGCTTGTGGATGGCGTCGGTCACCGCCACCGTGTTGGCGTCCGGCTGGCGCTGTACGGAGACGATGATGGAGCGCACGCCGTTGAACTCGGTGCGCGCCTCCTCGTTCTCGACCGAGTCCTCGACCTTGGCCACGTCCTGCAGCCGCACCGGTGCGCCGTTGCGCCAGGCGATCACCACGGGCTTGAAGTACTCGGCGGTCGGCTGCGCGCCCTTGGCCTCCAGGATGTAGATCTGGTTCTGGGTGCGGATGCTGCCGAGCGGCCCCAGCGAGGAGAGCGCGGAGACGGCCTGGCGAATCTCGTCCACCGAGATGCCGCGCGTGGCCAGCGCGTCGAGGTCGTAGCGGATGCGCACCGCCCGCTTCTGCGCACCCTGGATGTTGACCTGCGCCACGCCCGGCAGCGTGGAAAGGCGCGGGCTCATCACCTTGTCGGCGAACTCGTTGATCTCCTGGGAGGGCGCGGTGTCGGAGGTGAGCGCCAGGAACATCACCGGCGTGTCGGCGGGATTGACCTTGCGGTAGGCGGGCGGGGTCGGCAGGTCCTCGGGCAAGCGGGCGGCCGCCACCGAGATCGCCGACTGCACGTCGAGCGCAGCGGCATCGATGCTGCGGTTGAGCTCAAACTCGAGCGTGATCTGGGTGTTGCCCTCGGTGTTGAGGGAGGTGATCGAGGTGATGCCGGCGATGGTGGCGAACTGGCGCTCGAGCGGGGCAGCGATCGACACCGCCATCGTGTCGGCGCTGGCACCCGGGTACTGCACGCTCACCGTGATGGTGGGCACCTCGATACGCGGGATGGCCGCGATCGGCAGCTGCCGGTAGCCGAAGAAGCCCGCGAGCAGCAGGGAAGCCATGACCAGCGTCGTCATCACGGGACGGCGGATGCACAGCTCCGAAAGACGCATGGGGGCTCGCTCCCTTCAGACCCTGATCATCCGCGACCGTTCATGCGCCGCTCCTCCGAGGCAGGCGTGCGGCCAGGGGCACGGCGCTGCTCCTCGATAACGACAGTGGCGCCGGGGGCGAGACGGATCTGACCGTCGGTGACGACACGCTCGCCGGCCCTGAGGCCTTCGGACAAGAATGCTCGCTGATCGACGATGCGCTCCACCTTCACGGTGCGAGGCGTCACCTTGTTGTCGGGGCCGATCACCCAGGCGATCATGCCCTGTTGCGCCGGAAGAACCGCGGAAGCCGGCACCGAGGGCATGTCGACCTTGACCTCGACGATGAGCGCGACCTCCGCCGCGAGCCCGGGCCACAACACCTCGTCGGCGTTCTCGGCGAGCACCTTGACGACGATCGTGCCTGTCTGCTTGTCCACCTGGTTGTCGATGAACCCGATGGTCCCCGGCACCACCGTGGGCTTTGCTCCGCCGACGCGAATCTCGGCACGTGCCTTGGTGGCGAGCGCACCCTTGAGGGCGCCGAGCTCGGTCTGCGGCACGGAGAACGTGACCCAGATCGGCTTCGTCTGGTTGATCGTCACCAACGCGGCGGCGGCATCGACGCCACGCACCATGGCGCCGACCTTGGCGCTGAGGCTGCCGGTGCGGCCCGTGATAGGGGCGCGGATGGTGAGGTAGTCGAGCTGGGTCTTTTGCGTGTCGAGCAGCGCTTTGCCCGAGGCGATGCTGGCCTTGAGGGCCTCCACCGCGAAGCGGGCCTGATCGAGTGCGGCCTCGGTGACAATCTTCTTGTCGATCAAAGCATTGCGTCGCGCCAGCGTCGCCTCGGCGTCACGCAGGGTGGCCTGGTCCCTGGCGATGCCCGCCTCCGCCTGCGCGATCTGCGACTTGACCATGCGGTCGTCGAGGCGGAAGAGCAGGTCGCCCCGGTTTACGAGGTCGCCTTCCCTGAACAGCACGTCGGTGATCTGGCCGTCGACGCGCGTCTTCACGGCGACGTTGGCGTAGGGCTCGACCGTGCCCGGCGCCAGAAGGATGATCGGCATGTCGGCCAGCATCACCGTGGCGGCGGCCACCGGCGCCGGCGGAGCACGGCCCTTGCCGTCGCCCTTCTTGGCTGCGACGTCGGATTTGGTGGTCGCGGGCGGACTGCCGATGGGCGCGACCACCAGCAAGTAGGCTAGGCCGGCGCCAATGGCTGCGCCGGCCACATACAAAGCACCACGACCGGCTTTCATCGACGCGACCGCCACCCTGCACCCCGCTCGCCGCCCATTCTACGCAGTATAGACGCTTTTCGCGAGGGGCCCCTTCCCCCCGGGAGCGTAGAAGCCGCGGGCGGCCGCCCGGGCCAGGGCGGCCGTTGGCTCCGCTTCCTCATGGAGAGGGAACGGAGCGGGTTGCGGGTATCCGTCTACCGGCGCGGGATTGTGCGGTGCGGCGCCGAGGGACTAGAGGCGGTAGCGGATCTGGTCGGTCCAGAAGCGCTCCAGACGCACAAGGGACTTGTTGAGCGTCCTGAAGTCGTCCAGCGAGACTTGGCCGACGGCTTCCACCGAGCCCAACTGGCGCTGATACAGCTTCTGGATGGTGTCGCGCGCCTCGGCGCCCTTCGGCGTCAGGCTGACCCGCACCGAGCGGCGGTCCTTGTCGGAGCGCTTGTAGTGCAGGTAGCCCATCTCGACGAGCTTCTTGAGGTTGTAGGAGACGTTCGAGCCGAGGTAGTAGCCCCGGGTCTTGAGCTCGCCAGCCGTCAGCTCGTCGTCGCCCATGTTGTTGAGCAACAGGGCCTGAACGCTGTTGATTTCAGCGCCGCCCTGACGGTCGAACTCGTCCTTGATGACATCGAGGAGCAGGCGATGCAGGCGCTCGATCATCCTGAGCGCACGCAGATACTCGCCACGAAAGCTTTCCTCGCCCGCGTTCGCACGCGCGCGCGGCAACTCCAACGCAACACTCATGGGTTCCTTGCCTCAGCCTGTTTGACGCTTTCCGGCTGTTTTTTGTTTGCCGGATTGTGCGGTGCAGCCTAGGCGAAAGCCTCTAATTCTAACTTAATCGATATGGTAATTTTCCGTTATTGCTCAGTGCCTTAAATCATTGCACCGCGCAAGAGTTCGCTAACCTTGGCGCGGCTTCGCGGGGTCCTTGCCGCCGCAAATCATCGGTGAGGGGGCCTAACGGCCGACGCTCTGCATTTCGGCGCGGCTCGGTAGCTCGAGCTCGTCAGGTCCGAGGGAGGCGAAATAGCGCTCCACCATAGGCTCGCTGACCTCGGTCAGTGTTGCCGGCTGCCACTTGGGGGCGCGGTCCCGGTCGATGAGCAGCGCCCGCACGCCCTCGTAGAAATCGTGAGCCTCGAGGCACCGGCAGCCGAGGCGGTAATCCTGCGCCAGCATGGCGCGCAGGTCGAGCGAGCGCGCGGCCCGGATATGACGATGGGTGATCTTGAGCGAGGTTGGAGACCGCGTCTCGAGCTCCTCGACGACCGTTTGCGCCCATGTGGCGGCAGCGCCGGTCTCCGATTGCAGGCGCCCGAGGATGTCCTCCACGCTGTCGGCGGAGAAGCACCGGGCGATGACCTTGCGCCAGGGCTCGAGCTCCCCGGGGCCGGGGTCCTCGTGGCGGGCGTCGAGCAGGTCGTCGACGGGATCGGCATCGGCAAGCCCGGCGCGCACCTCCTCGAAGCGAGACCCGGGAATGCAATGGGTTGCAAGCCCCAGACGGTAGGCGTCGGCCCGGCCGATGGACCGGCCCGTAAGCCCCAGATACATGCCAATCTCGTCGGGCAGGCGGGCGAAAGCCCAGGCGACCCCAACGTCGGGGAACAGGCCGATGCCGGTCTCGGGCATGGCGAACCGGTAGCGCTCGCCGGCGACCCTGTGGGTGCCGTAGAGCGTGATGCCGACGCCGGACCCCACCACCACCCCGTCGATCAGCGAGACGGTGGGCTTCATGAAGCACTCGAGCTGCCAGTTGAGCGCGTATTCGGCCGCCAGCGACTTGATCGCGTCCGCCCTG
Organism: Hyphomicrobiaceae bacterium; assembly: GCA_041288195.1. Lineage (GTDB taxonomy): Bacteria > Pseudomonadota > Alphaproteobacteria > Rhizobiales > Hyphomicrobiaceae > AWTP1-13. Next base: position 7,589 of record JBGGME010000290.1, on the reverse strand, counting down.
CGGAGCTTGCCCCATTCCGCCAATTCGCGGACGTCCCCGCCGGCGCAGAAGGCCCGGTCGGTGGCGGAGCCAATTACCACGGCGTAAATTTGCGGATCGCGCGCCCAGGGGGGGAACGCGGCGGCCATGGCTGCGCGCATGTCCGTATTGAGCGCGTTGAGCGCCGCCGGCCGATTCAGGGTGACCAGGCCTGCCGCGTTGTCCTGCCCCAGGATGACGTCGGGCGTCGCATCAGCCGCCGCGCGCTGACTTGCATCTGCAGTCGTTTCCCCGTTTTCCACTGGTTTTTCTTCCACAGGTTGTTCCCGATATTTGCGATCAACTTCTGGATTCTCACCTTGGCCACAATTTCGGGCTATATATGACAAATTCCGAGTCAGGAACTCCGGGTCTGCGGCGTGGGGCGTTTGCGCAGCCAGGAGAGAGGGGTCACATCGTAATGAGCGGTAAATGCCTGGCGACAGCCGCACTTTGTTGCGCGCTCGCCATCCAGAGTGCTTTTGCGCAACACAAGCCCGGCCCCGCCGAGGCGACCCGGACCACTGCGGGCTCTGCCGGGGTGAGCAAGCCGCAGTTTCCGGCCTTGCTCCCGAACGCGGCTGGAGTTGCAGATAGCCCGACTGCTTGGAGCCAACAGGACATCGAGCTGGCGCGCGCCAGATGCGCGGTCCTGCTCAAGAACCTGCCGGTGGTGACCATGCCTGTCGACCCGATCCGCGAAGGATCCGAATGCGGCGCGGCCGCACCGGTGCGGCTCATCAGCATTGGCCGCAGCCCCCAGGTGGCCTTGTCCCCGCCCCCGACTGTCACGTGCGACATGGTCGCGGCGCTTCATCGATGGATGGAGCGCGACGTACAGCCGCTGGCAAAGAAGCATCTCGGCGCCCCGGTGATTCGCATCGAGACCATGAGCTCCTACTCCTGTCGCAATGCCTACGGCCGCGCCGGCAGCCGCCTGAGCGAGCACGCCAAGGCCAATGCGCTCGACGTCGGTTCGTTCGTCACCGCGCGCGGCCAGAGCGCCATGGTGGTGGCGAACTGGGGGCCGACGGCACGGCAGATCGCAGCACAGGCCGCCGCCGACCAAGGCCAGGACAAGCCTGAAACCGCCGGACGGCCGCCTCCGCGCCGCGAGCGCCAGCAAGCCAAGGCGCCCCCCGCCCAGCCGCAACCACTGGCAGCCGCGCCCGCCGCCGCATCGATGTTCGGACCGGGCGTGTCGATCAGCATTCCTGGCGTTACCGTCATGACGCCGCAGCGAGAGGACGTTCCAGAGGTCAGCTTTGGCCCGCCCAGCCGTCTCGGCGGCCCCAAGCCTCCTCAAAGGACGGCGTTCCCCGCCGATGTGGACGGCAAGATGGATTTCCTGCGCGCGACGCATCAGTCGGCGTGCAAGCTGTTCAATACGGTGCTCGGCCCCGAGGCCAACAACGCCCACCAGAACCACTTCCACGTGGATCTGGCCGAACGCATCAAGAATACCAAGATCTGCGAGTGATGCAGGCCGCAGCGAGGACCGAGCCGGCTATCGGTCCTCGTTGGTGGGGCTGACGCGCACGCCGTCGGCGACGCGGTCGCTCGGGTGCATCACCACCACGGCACCCTCGGCGAGGCCGCCAAGCACCTCCGCGAACGCCGTGTTGCGCTGGCCGACCTTCACCGGGACCGCGCGTGCCCGGCCACGCTCGACCGCATAGACGGTCCACTGGTCGCGCCTGAGGAACAGCGCGCTGATCGGCACGCGCAACGCATTGGGCGCCTCGTAGGTCCGGATCTTCACGAACACGCGGAAGTCGTGACCGAGCTGGTCCGCGTTCGCGCCGCCGTTCTTGAGCTTGAGAATGGTGCGCACCCGCTGCTCCTCGATGCCGAGCGCGGACACCTTGGTGAAGCCTGCGGGCTCCACGCGCGTGACCGTGGCCGTCAGCGGCGGCCCGCCCCAGCCCTCGACGCTGGCGATCGCCCCCTCGCGCACCTTGACGGCGTCCGCCGACAGCAGCTCGACGACCAGCTCCAGGTTATCGGGATCGCCGATCTCGACCACCGGCGTCCCCGCCACCACCACGCGCTCGCTCTCCTGGATGAGCCGCAGCACCCGGCCGCTCGCGGGAGCGCGCACGTTGACGCAGCACCCCGCCGCGACCTCGCCCTTCCACTGCTCCTCGGGACCGATCAGGCGCGCCTGCCCGCTTTCCAGCTCCCGCTTGCGCACCTCCAGGCTGGACTTGGCCCGGGCCAGCGCCGCGCGCCTCGTATCGACGTCGATCCTCGCCCGCTCCATGGCGCGCTCCGAGATCGCCTTGGTGCCGATCAGGGCGGACGCGCGCTTGAGCTCGCTCTCGGCAAACTCGAGCTCCGCGGCGGCCTGATTGACCTCCGCCTCGGCCAGCGCCACGGCCGCCTTGGCGGCCTCGATCTGCGCCTCGAGCTCGCGCGTGGTGCGCACATCGAGGAACGGCGGCGCCATCGGCTCGATCACTGCCACGATCGTGACGTCCTTCTTGACCCGGTCCCCTGCCTCCAGTGCCAGGCGCACGAGCTTCCCAGTGATGGGCGCGGAGACCGCATAGACGTCCTTGATGCGCGTCTTGCCCTCCTCGTCGACGGTGACGACGAGGGGACCTTTGCGCACCTCGGCGAGCTCGACAGGGACAGGCTTCGGCCACAGCGCCCAGGCGAGCGCGCCGACGATCCCGGCCAGCGCCAGGGCCATAAGTCCGCGCTTGGCATTGAACGGCGAGGACAAGCGCATAGGGTCGCTCCTAGTCTCTGGTCTTGAGGACGGCGACGAGGTCGAGCCTGTCGACACGCCGGCGCACGATCAGCGCGGAGGCCGCGGTTGCCAGCAGCACCACCAGGGCCGCCTTGGCATAGGTCGCCCGCTCGATGACGAAGGGAACGCGGTAGAGGTCGCTCGAGAAGGCCTGGATCAGAAGCCAGCCGAAGCCATAGCCGATGACCCAGCCCACGGGTATGGCAACGAGGGTGAGCAGCACAAGCTCGCTGAACAGCACGCGCGACACCTCGGCTCGCGTGAAGCCCAGCACGCGCAGGCTGGCAAGCTCGCGCGCGTGCTCGGAGAGCTGGATGCGGGCGCTGTTGTAGACCACGCCGAAGGCGATGACGACGGCGAGCGTCACGTAGATCGTCACGGAGTAGTTGATGTTCTGGGCGATGGTCTCGCGGAAGCGGGCGAGCGCGTGGCGCTGCAGCGCGATCGAGCCGATGCCCGGCGTCGCCTTGATGGCCCTGAACAGCTCGCCCTGCCGGCCGGCGTCGTAGGCGATGTGCACGCCGGTGAGGCGCGGGCCGTACATCAGCTCGTCGAGCGCATCCAGATGCATGTAGGCGGTGAGGCCGAAGTAGCTCCTGATCACCTCCGTCACGGGCACGAGGCGCACGCCGCGCCGCCCTTCGAGCACCTCGACCTCCACCACGTCGCCGGTGCGCAGGCGCAGGATCTGGGCGACCCGCTCGTTGATCACTAGGCCGGCGCGCGGCAGCGTGATTGGCTTGAAATCGAGATCGAGCACGCGCGAGAGGTCCATGGGGTCGGGCTTGCCGACGATCGAGAGCTGCCGCGCGTACTGCCCGTTGCGCAGCCGCACCGCCACGGACCGGTAGGGCTCGGCGCGCAGGACACCGGGCATGTCCTCCACCGCCTGCAGGGCGCGGGGATGCTTCTCGTCGGTGAAGTTGAGGGTCGCCTGCTGCCGCTCGGTCCGGAAGAAGGCCACATCGACCATCAGCTCGACGGAGTCGAAGGATTGCAGCGCCGTCACCAGCAGGCCGACGGCGAGCGCAATGCCGAGCGAGGTCGCCCCGGCCCGCGCCGGCCAGCGCGCGATATGGCGCAGCGCCATGACGGTGAGCTGCGAGACGGGAAACACGCTGGCAAGCCGACCCTCGAGCATGCGGCGGTAGCGCGGCGGCGCCGGCGGCTGCATGGCGACCGCGGGTGCCAGCGCCAGCACCCGGCGCACGGCCTGCACCGCGCCCGCCACGGCGGCCGCCACCGTCACCAGCCCGGCGATGGCGTAGACGTCGGCGTCGTGGCGGAAGATCAGGAACGGGAAGTGGAAGAAATCGGCATAGAGCCACGTCAGGCCCTGACCCAGCCGGGCGCCGGCGAGAAAGCCGATGGCGATGCCGACGGCCGTGATCGCCAGCACGATCTTGATGTAGTGGGCGGCGATCGGCAGCGGTCCGTAGCCCAGCGCCTTGAGAAGGCCGATCTGCTCGCGCTCCAGCGCGACCATGCGCGACAGCGTGATGTTGATGAGGAAGGCCGACACCAGCAGGAAGATCGGCGGGATCACGCGCCGCAGGGCGTCGAGCTGGCGCAGCTCGGCGTCGAGGAAGGCGTGCGAGAGCTGGTCCTTGCGGGCGTAGGCACTGATGCCGCCGTAGCGCGCCAGCAACGCATCGAGCTGGCGCAGCACCTCGGGCTCGGAGGCGCCCGGGAGCAGTGCGAGCGTGACGGCATTGAAGGCACCGTCGAGGTCGAACAGGCCGGCCAGCGCCTTCTCCGACATCCACAGCACGGCGAAGCGCCGGTCGTCGGGCATCAGGTCGCCGGGGCCCAGCGCGTAGATGAACTCCGGCGAGAGCGCGACGCCCACCACCTTGAGCTCGCGCTGCTTGCCGTTGAGGAGCGCCTTGAAGGTCGCGCCAGGCGCCATGCCATGCGCCTTGGCGAAGGCCTCGTTGACCGTGACCTCGTCGGTGCGCTCGCGCTCCGGCAGCCGGCCCTCACGCAGGTGCAGGAGGTTGAGGCGCGGGGCCGCCAGGTCCGGAACCGACACGGCCCGACCGGTGGCGGGCTCGGCGAGACCCTCCACATCGAGCAGAGCGAGCTTGGTGATGCGCGCCTCGGCGGCGGCGACGCCGGGTATGGTCTCGATCTGCTCGACGATCGCCTTGGGCGCCCGCCGCACCTCGGCGAACACATGGGCGAACCGATAGCGCAGGTAGTAGGCGGCGCGCGTCTCGTCGAGCGAGTGGTAGGCGCCGCTCGCCAGCACGAAGGTGGCGACGCCCGAGGCCATGACGAGGGCGATGGCGAGCGCCTGCGCCCAGATGCGCCTCAGGTCTCGCAACAGCTTGCGGTCGAGCGTGCGCATCAGACCTACCAGGTGATCTCGGAAGGCGCCTTGCGCGTCGCATTGACGAACGTGCCGGTGATGCGGCCGTCGCCGAACATGAGGACACGGTGCGCCATGTCCTTGATGGCGGCGTTGTGGGTGATAAGCGCGGTGGTGGTGCCGAGCTCCCGGTTGACCTGGCTCAGCGCCTCGAGCACGCGCAGGCCCGTGCGGCTGTCGAGCGCGCCGGTCGGCTCGTCGCACAGCAGCACGTCCGGCTGCTTGGCGATGGCCCGGGCGATCGCCACCCGCTGCTGCTCGCCGCCCGACATCTGCGCGGGGAAGTGGTCCATGCGGGCGGAGAGACCGACGAGGTCGAGCGCCGTCTCGGCGGCAAGCGGCGCCCGCGCGATCTCCGTCACCAGGTTGACGTTCTCGCGCGCGGTGAGCGAGGGCACCAGGTTGTAGAACTGGAACACGAAGCCCACGTGGTCGCGCCGGTAGGCGGTGAGCCCGTCATCGTCGAGCGCGGTCAGATCCTGGTCACGAAAGCGCACGGTGCCGGATGTGGCGTGGTCGAGCCCGCCCAGGATGTTGAGCAGCGTCGACTTGCCCGAGCCGGAGGGTCCGAGCAGCACGACCAGCTCGCCCGCGTACAGCTCGAGATCGACGCCGGCGAGCGCATGCACCTCGACCTCGCCGTTGCGATAGGTCTTGGTCAGATTCCGCGCCTCGAAGATGACTTCGGCCATTTCCCTGCTTCACCCCAAACGGCGACGCCTTGTCCTTGTTGTCGCTCAATTTGTTTGGCTCAACTTGCGGCGTTCTCGTTGACCGAGATCAATGGACACTTGCGATGCGCAAATCAATCATGCGGCCCGCCAGGTGACGCCGACGTTGTCGTGGAGAACGCTTTGAGCCCAGGACCGCAGCTGGTGAGCGCCTTGCGCCATGGGCGTCTCGAGCTCGCCGCGGCGGGCTCCTGGACGGCCCGCCATGCCAAGGCCCTCGAGCCGCTGATCGAGGCGGCCGTCGCGCAGGCCCCGCAGGCGCGCGCCGCCGCCATCCACATGGGAGCCGTGGAGGCGTTCGACACCTATGGCGCCTGGCTGCTGGAGCGACTGACGCGAACCTGGACGGAGAGCGGTGGTGCGATCGAGGTTCTGGCCCTGCCCGACCGCTATCTGGGCCTGCTCGAGGAGGTGCACCGCGCCAACCGCACGCCGCGCGCCATGCCGCCTGCCGAGAACCGGATGCTGCTGGCGCTCGAGGGCGTCGGGCGCGGAACGGCGGGGATCGGCCGCAACCTCGTCGTGTTCGTGGAGATGCTGGGGGCCATCGCCCATGCCCTGGTCGGCGTTGTGCGACAGCCGCAAACCCTGCGCATCACCTCCGTCGTGCACCACCTCGACCGCGTCGGCTGGCAGGCCGTGCCGATCGTGCTGCTCATCACCTTCCTGATCGGCGGCATCATCGCCCAGCAGGGCTTCTTCCATTTCCGTAAGTTCGGCGCCGACGAGTACGTGGTGGACATGGTCGGCATCCTGGTTCTGCGCGAGATCGGCGTGCTGATCGTGGCCATCATGGTGGCCGGGCGGTCGGGCAGCTCCTACACGGCCGAGCTCGGCTCCATGAAGATGCGCGAGGAGATCGACGCCCTGCGCACCATGGGGTTCGATCCCGTCGACGTGCTGATCCTGCCGCGCGTGCTCGCGCTCGTCATCGCCCTGCCGATGCTGACGTTCCTGGGTTCCATGGCGGCGCTCTACGGTGGCGGGCTGGTGGCATGGGCTTACGGGGGCATGAGCCCCGACATCTTCACGGCGCGGCTCAGGGAGGCGATCTCGGTCACGCACTTCGAGGTCGGCATGATCAAGGCGCCGTTCATGGCGCTGGCGATCGGCGTGGTGGCCTGCTCGGAGGGCTTGCGCGTCAAGGGCAGCGCGGAGTCTCTGGGCCGGCAGACCACGTCCTCGGTCGTCAAATCGATCTTCCTGGTGATCGTGCTGGACGGGCTGTTCGCCATCTTCTTCGCCTCTGTCGGGATGTGAGGGCGCCGTGCAAGATGCCGCCGCCGATCCGGCGATCCGCGTGCGCGACCTGGTGGTCGGCTTCGGCGATCACATCGTGCTCGACCGGCTCGATCTCGACGTGCGGCGAGGCGAGATCCTGGGGCTCGTCGGCGGCTCGGGCAGCGGCAAATCGGTGCTGCTGCGCACGGTCATCGGCCTCCTGCCCAAGCGGCAGGGCACGATCGAGGTGCTGGGCGTCGATCGCGACAAGGCGAGCGAGGCCGAGCGGCGGGCCATCGAGCGGCGCTGGGGCATCCTGTTCCAGCAGGGCGCGCTGTTCTCCTCGCTCACCGCGCTGCAGAACGTGCAGTTCCCGATGCGCGAGTATCTCGACCTGTCGGAGGCGCTGATGGGAGAGGTGGCGCTCGCCAAGCTCGAGATGGTGGGGCTGACGGCCGCCGACGGCGACAAGCTGCCCTCGGAGCTGTCGGGC
>JBGGME010000289.1:0-8849 GCA_041288195.1 Hyphomicrobiaceae bacterium | reverse complement strand
CGCATCTGCGCGTCGCGGTTCTGCTCGACCACGAACACGCGCTCGTGCATGGCGCAGAACGACACGATCTCGCGCGTGAAGGGGAAGGCCTTGATGCGCAGGGCGTTGACCTTGATGCCGTCGCGCTCGAGCGCGTCGAGGGCCTCGTGCACGGCCGGCGTGTTGGCGCCGAAGTAGATGAGGCCGGTCTTGCCGCCCTTGTCTCGGATGGTGATCTCGGGCTTGGGGACCAGCGTAGCGGCGGTATCGAACTTGCGGCGGATGCGGTCGAGCACGCGGGCGTGGATGCGGCCGTCCTCGGTGTAGCGGGCGTTCTCGTCGTGGGAGGTGCCGCGGGTGAAGAAGGCGCCCTTGGTCGGATGCGTGCCGGGCAGAGTGCGGTAGGGCACGGCATCGCCGTCGATGTCCTGGTAGCGGCCCCAGTCCTTGCCCTTGAGCTCCTTGAACTTGTCGAGCTCCTCCGCGGTCAGCACCTTGCCGCGGTCATGGACGTGCTTGTCGTCCCAGGTGAAGGCGTCGGTGACCCAGTCGTTCATGCCGATGTCGAGGTCGGACATGACGATGATGGGCGTCTGCAGGCGCTCTGCGAGGTCGAAGGCCTGGGCGCCCATCGAGAAGCACTCGGTGGGGTCCTTGGGGAACAGCAGCACGTGCTTGGTGTCGCCGTGCGAGGCGTAGGCGCAGGAGATGATGTCGGACTGCTGCGTGCGCGTGGGCATGCCGGTCGAGGGGCCGCCGCGCTGGATGTTGTAGAGCACGACCGGCACCTCGGCGAAGTAGGCAAGGCCCAGGAACTCGCTCATCAGCGAGATGCCGGGGCCGGAGGTGGCCGTGAAGGAGCGGGCGCCGTTCCAACCGCCGCCGATGGCGACGCCGATGGCTGCCAGCTCGTCCTCGGCTTGCACGATGCCGTAGAGCTTGCGGCCCTCCTTGGTCGTGCGCAGGCGTCGCGCGTGCTTCTCGAAGCCCTCGGCGAGCGAGGTCGACGGCGTGATCGGATACCAGGCGCACACGGTGGCGCCGGCATAGACGGCGCCGAGGCCTGCGGCCTCGTTGCCGGTGACGAGGATCTTGCCCTTGGCGCCCTCGGCGTGGCGCACCTTGATCGGCAGCGGGCAGTCGAAGTGCTTGAGCGCGTACTCGCGCCCGAGCGCCACCGCCTCCATGTTGGCGGCGACGAGCTTCTCCTTGCCCTTGAGCTGGTCGCCGACCGCGCCCTTGAGCACCTCGAGGTCGATGTCGAGCAGGGCGGTCAGCGCGCCGACGTAAACCATGTTCTTGAACAGCTGGCGCTGGCGCGTGTCGCTCCACTTGGCCGCGCACATCTCGGCGATCGGTACCCCGAGCACGGTGATGTCGTCGCGCGGCCAGATGCGCGGCATCGTCGAATCGTAGAACAGCCAGCCTCCCGGGACGACCTCCGCCAGGTCCTCCTTGAAGGTCTGCGGGTTCATGGCGACCATCAGGTCGATGCCGTCGCGCCGGGCGAGATAGCCCGCTTCCGACACGCGGACCTCGTACCAGGTCGGCAGGCCCTGGATGTTGGAGGGGAAGATGTTCTTCGGGCTGACCGGAATGCCCATCCGGAACAGCGTCTTGGCGAAAATGGTGTTGGCGGAAGCCGACCCGGATCCGTTGACCGTGGCAAACTTCGCAACGAAATCGTTGATTCCGCTCATCTAGCCTTTGGCCTCGCTCTGGATGGGGTCTGACCCCATCTTCCCCCCCGTCCCCTCAGCGCAGATAGGCATTGTGATGCGTCAGACAAGCCTGTGAAGCCTGCGCTTCCACATACATGAATTTCTGCATGTCCCAGGCACCCGTGGGGCAGCGCTCCGCGCACAGGCCGCAGTGCAGGCACACGTCCTCGTCCTTGGCCATGATCCGCCCGGTCTTGAGCGGGCCGGAGACGTAGAGGTCCTGGGTCTTGTTGCGGGCCGGCACGCGCAGGCTCTCGCGCAGGGCCGGCTCGTCCTCGTTGACCGTGAAGTTGATGCAGTCGACGGGGCAGATGTCCATGCAGGCGTCGCATTCGATGCACAGCGGCGCCGAGAACACGGTCTCGATATCGCAATTGAGGCAGCGCTCGGCTTCCTTGAGGGCCAGCTTGTCGTCGAAGCCCAGCTCCACCTCGACCTTGAGGTTGCGCAGCGACTGGGCCTTGTCGGCATGGGGCATCGCCACCCGGTGCACGGGCGAGTAGTCGTTCTTATAGGACCACTCGTGGATGCCCATTTTCTGGCTGAACAGGTCGGAGCCGGGCTTGGGCCGGTCCTCGCTCAAGCTCTTGCCGTTGCAGTGGAGGTCGATCGACAGCGCGGCCTGATGGCCGTGGGCGACGGCCCAGATGATGTTCTCGGGGCCCCAGGCAGAGTCGCCGCCGAAGAAGACGCCCGGCCGCGTCGACATCATGGTGGTCTTGTCGACCGTCGGCATGCCCCACTTGTCGAACTCGAGGCCGATGTCGCGCTCGATCCAGGGGAAGTTGTTCTCTTGCCCGATCGCCATCAGCACGTCGTCGCATTCGAACACGACGTCCTCGCCGGTCGGCTCGAGCTTCGGCCGGCCGCTCTTGTCGACGCCGACCTCCTTCATCTTCTGGAAGCGAACGCCGACGAGCCTGCCCTTCTCGAGCACGAACTCCTTGGGCGAGTGGTTGTCGAAGATCGGGATGCCCTCGTGCTCGGCGTCCTCGATCTCCCAGGGCGAGGCCTTCATCACGCGGCGCGGCGAGCGCACCGTGACGCGCACATCCATGCCGCCGAGCCGCAGCGCCGTGCGGCAGCAATCCATGGCCGTGTTGCCGCCGCCGATGATGACGACCCGGCGGCCGACGGTGTGCACGTGCTCGAAGGCAACGGAGGTGAGCCAGTCGATGCCGATGTGGATGTTGGCGGACGCTTCCTTGCGGCCGGGTATCTCGAGGTCCTTGCCCTTGGGTGCGCCGGTGCCGACGAACACGGCATCGAAGCCCTCGCCGAGCAGGGCCTTCAGGCTCTTGATCTCGTGGCCGAAGCGGGACTCGACGCCGAAGTCGAGGATGCGCTCCACTTCCTCGTCGAGCACGGTGGCCGGCAGGCGGAATGAGGGGATGTTGGTGCGCATCAGCCCGCCGCCGATGCGGTCCTTCTCGAACAGCACGACGTGGTAGCCGAGCGGGAGCAGGTCGCGCGCCACGGTCAGCGATGCGGGTCCCGCCCCGATCAGGGCGATGCGCCTGCCGTTCTTCTTGGCGGGGATCTCCGGCATGAAGGCATCGATCTCGCCCTTGTAGTCGGCGGCGACGCGCTTGAGGCGGCAGATGGCGACCGGCTTCTCCTCGACGCGGCCGCGCCGGCAGGCGGGCTCGCAGGGGCGGTCGCAGACCCGGCCCAGGATGCCCGGGAAGACGTTGCTCTCCCAGTTGAGCATATAGGCGGCGGCGTAGCGCCCCTGGGCGATCAGGCGGATGTATTCCGGTACGGGGGTATGGCTCGGACATGCCCACTGGCAGTCGACGACCTTGTGGAAGTAGTCCGGATTGGAGATGTCGGTTGGGGCCGTACGGCCCCGACTTCGCGCCGCGATGTCGCTCGCCTGCATACGCCGTCCCTGTAGTTTCGCTCCCAACCTGCAACACTACTAGATCGGGATGCGTTATCCCAACTCCAACCTTAGTACCAGGGTTGTTTTTTCAACCCTGATTTGGGCGCGCGCCGGTGTGGCGAAAAGCAACCGCCGCCTGGCCGCCGGGCGTTCCGGCGCCATTGTGCAGTGCCGCAAAGCAGGACGGGCCGAGCGCCGCGCAGGGCCAGGGTCGCACGACGCGGGCGCCCATCTAGTAGGGCGATCGGGCCAAAGCAAGGCCTGATGTCAATTGAGCTTTACGATGCCGTAGAGGCGCACGTTCTGCCCCTGCAGCAGCACCTCGTCCTTCTTGAAGGAGACGCTGTTGCGCACGTCATCGTCGAGCAGGTTCTCGCCCTTGATGCCGACCGTCACCTCGGGGATCACGCCCGAGCCGTCGCGCCTGTAGGTGTAGGCGAGGTCGGCGTTGAGCAGCGTGTAGCCAGCGGTCGGCGTCTCGAACTGGCCGATCTTGTCCTGCTCGAAGGCGTGCAGGAAGCCGGTGCGCGCGTACCAGTTGGCGTCGCGATAGTAGATGCCGAGGCCGGCGCGGTGCGGAGGCATGCGCGGCACGTTGCCGTTCTGGGCGTCGTCAAACCAGGCGCGCACGAAGTCGTACTGGCCGTCGATGCCCCACACGCCCTTGTGGATGCGGCCGACGTCGAGCTCGGTGAGCAGCTCCGCACCGTAGAAGATGGCGTTGCGCTGCTGGAACAGGATCTGCGCGAGGTCGCCGCCGCCGCCTGCCGGCGTGCAGCTGTCGAGCGTCGCCTCGCAGGTCTCGCCGGTGGCCTGCTTGAAGATGAAGCCGTCGAACTTCGTGTAGTAGGCGGAGGCGTCGAAGCGCAGCTGGCCCTTGGCGCGCTTGAAGCCGAGCTCGTAGGTGTTCGCCTTCTCCAGCGTGAGGAAGGGGTTGCCGATCTCGAAGGTGCCGGTTGCCTCGTGCGCGCCCTTGGAGAAGAGCTCGGCGTCGGCCGGGGACCGCTCCACGTGCTGCGCCGTGACGCGCGCCACGATGCTCAGCGGCAGCTCGTAGAGGATGCCGGCGCTGATGCTCTTGGGCTTGAAGGTCGGGGCCTCGGAGATGAGCGCCAGGGCGAGGGGATCGGTGAAGTCGAGCCCGGTGCCGTCGACCTTGGTTTGCTCGATGCGGGCAGCGGCCTGCAGGCGCAGCCTGGAGGTGACCTGCAGCTCCTCGAACCAGAAGGCGGCGACGCTGTTGGTGCGCGCGGGATCGAGCAGCGAGTCGCCTTCGAAGCTCAAGCCTTCCACGTTGCGATGGCCGATCTGCGTGCCGACTGCCCCGCGCAGCTCGCCCAGCGCCGTCTTGACGGGCTGGTGCTGGACCTCGATGCGCCCTTCCTGCTCGCGATTGGTGAAGCGCGAGCCGATCTCGAGCTCGCCCTCGGGGATCAGCAGCTCGTTGTGGGCGTAGCTGCTGGCGCCGAACCAATAGCGGATCGCCTCGATGCCGTGCGAGCGCACGCGCCATTCGCCCTTCGACAGCACCTTGTTCTGCTGCACGTCGATGCGCTTGCCTTCCTCGGCCGCCTCGCCGCCGGGGATGCCGTACAGGCTGTTGAAGTTGACGAAGGCGACGCCGACATAGCCGTCCTTGCCGACCAGCGAGGTGCCGAGCGCAAAGCCGTCGCTGTCGACGAAGGAGTTGAGCTGGCGGCCGTGCGGCGTGTCGTAGTCCTCGGTCCGGCGGCCGAAGGCGTCGGCGTGCACGGCGAAGTTGCCGGCGCCGGCCGTGACCTTGAAGGCGCCGTCGGCGCCGTTGTCGACGGAGGTGAGGCCGCCGCGCGTCTCCGCCCGGAACCCGCGCGGCGGGATGAACTCGGGAATGCGTTGGTTGCTGGCGTTGACCACGCCGCCGATCGCCTGCGAGCCGTAGCGCAGCGTGGCGGGGCCGCGCACCACCTCGAGCTGATCGGCCGCGTAGGGGTCGATCGGTATGGCGTGGTCCTCGCTCATGGCGGAGACGTCGTGGGCGCCGATGCCGTTCTCCTGCACGCGCACGCGGAAGCTGTCGAGGCCGCGGATGACGGGGCGGTTGGCGCCGGGCGCGAACGTCGTGCCGGCGATGCCGGGCTTGTACTGGAGGCTGTCGGTGAGGGTCGCGCCGGGCGTCGCCGTGATCTCGCGCGCGGTGACGATCGTGAGCGGCACGAAGGCGTCCGGGGCGATGAACGTCAGGGAGGGGATGTCGGCGGGCGGTGTCGTGGGCAACTGCGTCGCGGCGGGGCCTTGGGCCGGGGCGGCGGCCGGCCGCGGTGCGACCACGGGGCTCGGCGTCGTCACCACCACGCCGGGAAGCTGGGTCTGTGCCAAGACGGCGAACCCGCCGGATGCCCCCACAAGTGCCGCCAACGCGAGAGCGCTCACACTGCGCCACAAGATGCGCCCGCTGCCGGTCATGGCTTGTTCCCCCTAACGCAACACTATAACATTCATAGGAGTGCGCTGCGGGTGGCCACAAGAGCACGATTCGAGTGGCGCCAGCTTTCGGCCGTGGGCGTGTCTGTTATGTTACATTATAACATCCGCCCAAGCTGATGGGCGTCCAACCAACCCGGGTGGTTGCAGATCGCGTGGCAGAGTTGGCAGTCGACGTTAACCATGAGGCCGTTCAGCTTCCCCCTCTCCCGGCGCAAGTCGTCCCCCTCCAGGCGCCGATAGAGGTCGGCCGGCCCGGCGTCGGCGCATCTGCACGCGCCGACCGGCTGCGGTGGGCAGTCGCTCTGGGCTTGGCGGTTGCGGCGCACGCAGTCCTCCTCGCGTTCCTGCTACGCGCCCCCGACGACGTCATGGCGGGGGGAGGCGGCGAGCAGATCGAGTCCATCAGCGTCACCATCGTCAGCTCCAACGTGCTGGAGTCGACAGCCGAGCGGGTACAACCCGTCGCGCAGGCGGCCGCGGCTTCCGTGGGAGCCACCGAGGGGCCTCCGGAGAGCTCGCCCGCGCCGGCCGCGGAGCGCCACGAGACGAGGACGGAGGAGAAGGAGCGCCCCGAAACGGAGGTCAAGAAGCCCCAGGAGGACCCCTCAGTTGCGGACGAGGCCATCGTCGAGGTGCCCCAAGGAGGAGCCCCGCAGGCGCGAACAGCAGAGCGCCGCGGCTGCGGCTGCCGGAGGCGCGGCCGCGCGCGCCGATGCGGCTGAGCCGACCTCGGTCAGTGCCCCGGCCACTGCCAGCGCCGGTGCCGTGCGAGAGTTTGCCCGCTACGTGTCGCTGGCCGTCAGCCGCAGCAAGCCGCGAGGGTCCGGCCGACATGGCACGGTCAAGGTCAGGTTCGTGATTGCCGCCGACGGCATGCTCGCCTCGGCCGAGGTCGCGAGGTCGAGCGGCGATGGACGGCTCGATGCCCTGGCGCTCGAGGCGCTGCGCCAGGCCAAGTTCCCGGTGCCGCCGGTGCCGCCGGCGGGCATGACGCTCGCACAGCTCACCTACGAGGTGCCGTACCATTTCCGCTGACGGCCGCCGGCACGCACGGGGCCGCTGCCGCCGAGGTCAGAACGGCGCGTCGCCCGCGATGGTGATGCGATGCATGCGGCGGCGCTTGCCGGGATAGTCGTTGAGCGCGCGGTGCTGGGTGCAGCGATTGTCCCAGATCGCCATCGAGCCAGGCTCCCATCGGAACCGGCATGTGAACTCGGGGTGCACCGTGTGCTCGCGCAGGAAGTCGATGATGCCGCGCGCCTCGGCACCCTTGAACCCCTGCAGCGTCTGCGTGTGGTTGCCGATGTAGATGGCCTTGCGCCGGGTCTCGGGGTGCGTGCGCACGATGGGGTGGGCGGCCTCGGTCTCGACCTCGCCGGGGTCCTGCACCTTGGCCGCCATCTTCTCGTTGCCGACGTAGCGCCCCTCTCGCGTCGAGCCCATCCTGTCGCTCTGCGAGAGCTTCTTGCGGTCGCCGACGTTCCAGCTCTTGACGCCCGCGAGCAGCGTCCTCATCGGCTCCGACAGCGTGTCGTAGGCGAGATAACCGTTGGAGAACAGCGTGTCCCCGCCCGCGTTGGGCGTCTCCTTGGCGTAGAGGATCGTGGCCTTCGCGGGCTTGGGATTGAACATCTGGTCGGTGTGCCAGACCTCGCCGAATGCGCGCGTGTCGCCCTCCTCCTTGATGATCTCGAGGATCTCGGGATGCTCGGGCATCCCCTTCATGAAGGGATGATAGTGGATGTCGCCGAAGCGCTTGGCGAAGGCGATCTGCTGCTGCGGCGTTATCTTCTGGTCGCGGAAGAAGACGACGAGGTGCTCGAGCCAGGCCGCCTCGATCTCCGCGAATGTCGCGTCATCGATCTTGGCGAGGTCGACGCCGCCGATCTCGGCTCCGAGCGCCCCGGCTACGGGCTTGACCTTGATCCGACGATAGGACGCCATGGCTTCCTCCGTTGATGCAGGCTTTTGCTTTTGGGCGATCCTGCAGAAACGCACACGATCGGTCAACGCCGCCAGGTGGGCCCCTGCATTGCGCAAGCGAGTCGGGCACATCCGCCGCCCCTGGCCCGCAGCCGCGAACCTCACTAAGAAGGAGCGCCATGACCCGTCTCGCACGCTCCCTCGATCGCCTCGAGCCGCACTACGACGTGGTGGTGGTGGGCTCGGGCTACGGCGGCGGCGTGTCGGCCTCGCGGCTGGCGCGGGCCGGCCTGCGGGTTGCCGTGCTCGAGCGGGGGCGCGAGTTCGTCACCGGCGAGTTCCCGACCCGTTTCCCCGACCTGCGCGCCCAGATGCAGATCTCCGGCAGGCGCTACCGGCTCGGACCGGCGACCGGCCTCTACGACGTCCGTTTCGGGGACGACATGCACGTGCTGATCGGCTGTGGGCTCGGCGGCGGATCGCTCATCAATGCCGGCGTAGCCCTGCGCCCCGATCCGCGCGTGTTCACCGATCAAGTGTGGCCCGACGAGATCCGCGACGACGGCCTGCTGAGTGAGGGTTACGCGCGGGCGGAGGGGTGGGTGCGGCCGGCGCGCGATGCGGCGGCGGCGAGCCGCACCAAGTACAAGGCGCTGCACGAGGCCGGCATCGCACTCGACAAGGCGCCGGTCGCGGCACCCGTCGTCGTCGGCTTCGAGCCCTGCCTCAACCCGGCGGGCGTCGCGCAACCCGCCTGCACGCGCTGCGGCGACTGCTGCGGGGGATGCAACGTCGGCGCCAAGAACACGGTGGCGCTCACCTACCTGCCCGACGCGGTGCGCCACGGCGCCCACATCTTTACCCACGCCAAGGTGGGT
>JBGGME010000288.1:0-2505 GCA_041288195.1 Hyphomicrobiaceae bacterium | reverse complement strand
CGCCGCCCGCCGCTGCCGCCGTCAGGTGCCCCGCAGCCTCCGCCCGGCTTCCCCAACCGCCCGCCGCGCGCGCCATGGCCGGAACCCGGCGAGCACCAGGCCCTCGCGCGGCCCCCGCTTGCCAACGGCAGCTACGGTGGGGCGCCGCCTGCGCCGCCGCTCGCGCCCTCCCACTCGGCCGGCAGGCCGCCACAGCCGACCGCCCCGCACACTCTCCAGCGCGGCCCCGGACACGCCGACAAGGGCCTGCTCGTCGAGAGCGTGCCGCGCCGCATGCGCCTGGGCGTGCCGGCGAGCGCGGAGGTGCGCATCGCCCGCGACCGCATCGAGGCCCTGATCGCCACGCTCAGCACGCGCGGCTCGGCGCCGCTGGCCGAGCAGCCGCTGATGCGGGCGCTGTCGGTGCGGCTGCGCGCGCCCGGCGGCGACTTCTGGATCGAGCCCGCGGCGCCAGAGACGCAGTGGGTCGACAGCGCCTCGAGCCTCATCCACGACGACCACGCCATCTGGCGCTGGACCGTGGTGGCGCGCCGCCGGGGCCGCGGCCGGCTCAGCCTGATGGTGTCGGCGCGCACCGTCGGCCGCGACGGGGTGGCCGCCGAGTCGGCGCCGCCCGATCGCATCATCGAGGTCAGGATCGGCTCCAACTGGGGCCAGGCGATCAGGCGCTGGGTGGGCTGGAGCCTAGCGGTGCTGGCCGGCGCCGCCATCGGCCATTTCGGCGAGCAGATCTGGACGCTCGCCAGTCTCCTCTTGCAGCAGAGGCTCTGAGGCGCCCCGCGCGATTCGCCGGCGACTGTCGCTGCCTCCAATATGCTGTGGAGCGCGGGTGCGAATCGATGTCACTCCCACCCCGTGTGGCATAGGCTGTCGGCAGCCGAGGGGGCGGAGGCATGGGCGCGGTTCGCAAGGCGTTAGCGGTCGAGGAGATCGCGGGCGCGGCCTTCCTGGGGGTGACCGCCTCCGCGCGTGGGCTTGCCTGGCGCGACCGGCTCGACGCCGCGGCAGCGATGACGGCCATCGCCATCTGCCAGCGGCATGGCCTGCCGGAGCTGCTCGGTCGGGTCCTCGCGGCTCGGGGCATCGGCATTGACGAGGTCCCCGTCGCGCTCGACCCCAGCCTCAAGGCGCTGATGCCCGACCCCAGCACCGTGCAGGACATGGACAAGGGTGCCGCCCGCCTCGCCGATGCCATCGAGAAGGGCGAGGCCATCGCCGTGTTCGGCGACTACGATGTCGACGGCGCCTCATCCGCTGCCCTGATGCAGCGCTTCCTCGCCGCGCACGGCCGCAAGGCACGCATCTACATTCCCGATCGCATGACGGAAGGGTACGGCCCCAGCGCGGAGGCGATTGCCGCGCTCGCCGGCGAGGGCGCCCGCCTCATCGTCACCGTCGACTGCGGCACCACCGGCGTTGCCCCGCTCGCTGCCGCCGCCCCGCTCGGCGCCGAGGTGATCGTCGTCGACCACCACCAGGCCGACGAGCGGCTGCCGGAGGTCGCCGCCGTCATCAATCCCAACCGCCAGGACGACCTCTCCGGCCTCGGCCACCTGTGCGCAGCCGGTGTCACGTTCATGGTGCTGGTGGCGACCTCGCGCGAGTTGCGCCGGCGCGGCTTCTACGGCGCACAGCGCACGCCGCCGGACCTGCTCGGTCTCCTCGACCTCGTCGCGCTCGCAACCGTGTGTGACGTGGTGCCCCTCAAGGGCCTCAACCGTGCCTTCGTCACCAAGGGCCTGCAGGTCATGCGCCAGCGCCGCAACGTCGGCCTCAAGGCGCTGGCCGACGCCGCCGGCCTCGCCGTGCCGCCGACGCCCTATCACCTGGGCTTCGTGCTGGGCCCGCGCATCAACGCCGGCGGACGCATCGGCGACGCGGGCCTCGGCGCGCGGCTGCTCGCCACCGCCGACGAGGTCGACGCCGCCCGCATCGCCGAGCTCCTCGACAGGCTCAACCGCGAGCGCAAGGCGCTCGAGGCCCGCATCCTCGAGGAGGCGGTCGCCCGCGCCGAGACCATGCTGGAGACGGACCCCGACCTGCCCATGCTGCTGCTGGCGGGCGAGGGCTGGCACAAGGGCGTGGTGGGCCTCGTCGCCAGCCGGCTCACCGACCGCTTCCAGCGCCCCTCCTGCGTCATCGCCTGGGGCGACACCGGCGATGGGACTGGCTCGCTGCGCTCCATCGATGGCGTCGACATCGGCGCGGCGGTGCGCGCCGCGGTGACGGCAGGGCATCTCGCCAAGGGCGGCGGCCACGCCATGGCCGCGGGCCTGACGGTGGCTCGAGGACAAGTCGATGGGCTCACGACATTTCTCGCCACGCGCCTCTCGGTCGCCTCGAGCACCGCGCGCGCCGCGCTTGCCCTCGACATCGACGGCGCGCTCACGCCCACCGCCGTCACCGACGAGCTGCACGATCTCATCGAGCGCGCCGGTCCCTACGGCCAGGGCAATCCGCAGCCGCGCTTCGCCTTCCCCGCCCATCGCGTGAAGTTCGCCAAGG
>JBGGME010000287.1:0-5339 GCA_041288195.1 Hyphomicrobiaceae bacterium | reverse complement strand
CGCTTCGCCAAGTCGATCGACCAGATCGGCCTCACCTTCACCTTCAAGAACAAGCCGAAGGTGGAGGACATCTTCACCGAGGCGTTCCTGCCGCCCCCCGCCGACCGTAAGGTGCAATAGGGGAAGCCGTATTGCACCGATAGCCGGAACAACGGCGCAATACGCTTCGCTATTGCGCCCTACGCCGGGATCCCACAGAGGCACCTTGACCGGCTTCGTCGAGATCGATGGCGTCACCCACGCCTACGGCGGGGACAGCGGCGTCATCGCCGTCGACAAGCTCACCCTGTCGATCGAGGAGGGCGAGTTCGCCGCCGTGGTCGGCCCCTCCGGCTGCGGCAAGTCGACTCTCATGAAGCTCGTCACGGGGCTGCAGTTTCCCCAGACCGGCACCATCAAGGTCGGCGGCCAGAAGGTGACGGGCCCCCTCAAGATCGCCGGCATGGCCTTCCAGGCGCCGAACCTGCTGCCCTGGCGCAGGACGCTCGAGAACATCCTGCTCCCCCTCGAAATCGTGCAGCCCCACCGCAGCCGCCTGCGATCCGAGCGCGCGGCCTACATCGCCAAGGTCGAGGCCCTGCTGGCCCAGGTCGGCCTCGCGGGGCTCGGCAGCAAATACCCGTGGGAGCTGTCGGGCGGCATGCAGCAGCGCGCCTCGCTGTGCCGCGCGCTGATCCACGAGCCGCGCCTGCTGATGCTGGACGAGCCGTTCGGCGCCCTCGACAGCTTCACGCGCGAGGAGCTGTGGTGCGTGATGCGCGACCTGCATGCGGCCCGCCCCGTCACCATCGTCCTCGTCACCCACGACCTGCGCGAGGCGGCGTTCCTCGCCGACCGCATCTTCTGCATGAGCTCGCGACCGGGCCGCATCATCGCCGAGCGCCGCATCCCCTTCCCGCGCCCGCGCAGTCTCGAGGTCACCTACACGACCGAGTTCACCGACATCGTCCACGAGCTGCGCTCGCAGATCGCAACCGCGAGGCAGACCACATGAGCGCGAGCCGTCAGCGCGCAGCCATCGCCGTCGCGCCCTACGTCTTCACCATCGCCTTCTTTGCGCTGTGGGAGGCGGCCTGCCGCCTCTTCAAGATCCCGCCCTACTTCCTCCCCGCCCCCAGCGTCATCGCCCAGGCCATGGCGGACTACTGGTGGCAGCTGCTGTTCCATTCCTTCCACACGCTGTGGATGACGCTCGCAGGGTTCCTGGTCGCCGTCGTGTTCGGCATCTTCCTCGGCATCGCGCTCGGCGCCTCGCGCATCGTCAATGCCGGCAGCCAGCCGCTGCTGGTCGGCTTCAACGCGATTCCGAAGGTCGCCGTGGTGCCGATCCTGATCCTGTGGTTCGGGGTCGGCTGGATCCCGCCCGTGATGACGGCCTTCCTGATCTCGTTCTTCCCGATCGTGGTCAATGTCGCCACCGGCCTCTCCACCATCGAGCCCGAGCTCGAGGACGTCATGAAGGCGCTTGGCGCCAAGAAGTGGGACATCATGGTCAAGATCGGCATCCCCCGCTCGATGCCCTACCTGTTCGCCTCGCTGAAGGTGGCCATCACGCTGGCCTACGTCGGCTCGGTGATCGCCGAGTCGATGGCTTCGCGCTACGGCATCGGCAACCTGATCACGCGCGCCAGCGCCGACTTCAACGTGCCGCTGGTGTTTGCCGCCCTGATCGCGCTCGCCATCCTCGGCGTCATCATCTACGCCGCCACCGTCGAGCTGGAGCGCCGCACGACCGGCTGGGCCCACCGCTCCGGCGCGGGCCAGGGCTGATCGTCAGCGGCAGCGCGTCTGCCAGGGCGGCGTGCCCCCGTTCGCCGTGAACTTGCCGTCCCTGATGGAATACTCGTTGGTATCGACGTTGCGGTTCGAGACCGCGCGGATGCGCCCATCCGGGCCCTTCATCAGCGCGAACTGCCGCGTCTGCTTGAGCGAGTCGAATTTGACCACGATTTCGAGCGACTTGTCGGCTTTCACGACCGCCGTCATGACGGCGCTGGAATCCTGATTGTTGCCGAAGTTGCGGTCGTGAAACAGCTTGCCGTCGCGCACGACGTAGTTGAGGTCGGGATTGCTTTGGCTCCTCGGCTGCACGCAGTCGAGCCGCCAGGTGCCGACTAGGCCCCACTTCCGCGCTACCTCGGCCGTCGTCTGAGCCTGCGCGGCCTGCCCCGCCACAACCACCAAGAGAAGCGCAAAAGCGACAGAACGAGCAAGTGCAGCCATCGCATCCCCCTACGTCAGTCCCCGCCCGCAGCATCCCGGAAAACGCGCGTCGGGGCAACTGCTGCGGCGGGAACTCCCCGCGCCATGCCCGCCCAGCGCAGCGCCGAGCGGGAATTCAACCCCGGGCTCCAGCGACGCGCCTCTTGGCTGGATTCCCGCTGAGGCGCTCCGCGCTCGCGGGAATGACGGTGCGTCAGGGGCGCGGCTCGCGTTTGCGGCCGAGCAGGCGGACCAGGAACCAGATCGGGAACACGATCACCGCGCCAAGCAGGAAGTACTGCACCGCCCAGCTGACAGCGTCCATGCTGAGGTTCATGACGTTGCGGATCAGATGCTGCAGCCGCTCGATGAGGTTGAACGGCGTGATGCCGAGCACCGAGAAGATGATGCCGACCACGACGGACAGCAGCACAAGACGGAGCAGCGTGCCGGCGACGCTGTCGCCGAAGAATTGGCGGCGGTCCATGGGCAAATCCTCGAGCTTGCGGTGCGCCTTTGCGCGCGCATTGCCGACGCGCACTGTGGGCGCACTGGCGCCCGAATTGGCATTAGCATAGTGCTCTCGTTCGCAACAGCCCGCCGGTAACCCGCAACGCATGCGCGCCAGACCCCAACCTGCGAGACCCCTGCGTCGGGCCGACGAGGTGGCCGCCGTGCGCCGGGCCGACCCGGTGCCCGCGCTGCCCCCCGAATTTCGGGCCTGGTTCGACCGGCGCGGCTGGCAGCCGCGTGCGCACCAGCTGGCCCTGCTCGACAAGGCGGCGCAGCGCCGCTCGACCCTGCTGATCGCGCCAACCGGTGCGGGCAAGACGCTCGCAGGCTTCCTGCCGAGCCTGGTCTCGCTGTCGGGGCTCGTGCCCGCGAAGGGGCAGCGCGGCATCCACACGCTCTACATCTCCCCGCTCAAGGCGCTCGCCGCCGACGTGCACCGCAACCTGCTCGCTCCGGTCGAGGAGATGGGCCTTGCCATCCGCGTCGAGACGCGCACCGGCGATACCTCGACCTCGCGCAAGGCGCGCCAGCGCGTGCGCCCGCCCGACATGCTGCTCACAACGCCCGAGCAGGTGGCCCTGCTGCTCTCCCACGCCGACGCGCCGCAGCTGTTTGCCGGGCTGACCACCGTCGTCCTCGATGAGCTGCATGCGCTCGCCCCCACCAAGCGCGGCGACCTGCTGGCGCTCGACCTTGCCAGGCTCGCTGCCATCGCCCCCGGCCATGCCCGCATCGGCCTGTCGGCGACGGTCGCACGGCCGAGCGAGCTGCGCGCTTACCTCGAGCCGCAGTCCGGCGACGGCACCATCCGCCTCGCCGACCTCGTCATCGCCGAAGGCGGCGCGCGGCCCGACATGCGCATCCTCGACACCGAGCTGCCGCTGCCCTGGGCCGGCCACACCACCCGCTACGCCGTCGCCGAGATCTACGCCGCCATCAAGGCGCACCGGCTCAGCCTCGTGTTCGTCAACACCCGCAGCCAGGCCGAGCTGATGTTCCAGGAGCTGTGGCGCGTCAACGACGACAGCCTGCCCATCGCGCTGCACCACGGCTCGCTCGACGCCGCGCGACGCCGCAAGGTCGAGGCCGCCATGGCCGCCGGCGCGCTCAAGGCCGTGGTGTGCACCTCCACGCTCGACCTCGGCATCGACTGGGGCGACGTCGACCTCGTCATCAACGTCGGCGCGCCCAAGGGCGCGAGCCGGCTGATCCAGCGCGTCGGCCGCGCCAACCACCGCCTCGACGAGCCCTCGCAGGCGCTGCTGGTGCCCTCCAACCGCTTCGAGGTGCTGGAATGCCGGGCGGCGATCGACGCCGCCGAAGCCGGCGACCACGACGCCGTGCAATACCGCAAGGGCGCGCTCGATGTGCTCGCCCAGCACGTGTGGGGCACGGCCTGCGCGGGGCCATTCGTGCCCGACGCGCTCTACCGCGAAGTCGTCTCCGCCGCTCCCTACGCCGGCCTCGAGCGCGCCGACTTCGACCGCATCCTCGAGTTCGTCGCCACCGGCGGCTACGCGCTCAGGGCATACGAGCGCTATGCGCGGCTGAGGCCCACGGGAGACGGCCGCCTGCGCCTTTCGCATCCGCGCCTCGCCCAGCAATACCGCATGAATGCCGGCACCATCGTCGAGGCGCCGATGATCAAGATCCGGCTCGTGGGGCACGCGTCGGCGCGGCGCCGGCCCGGCAAGGCCGCCAAGCTCGCCGGCGGACGCGTGCTCGGCGAATTGGAGGAGTACTTCATCAATCAGCTCAGCGTCGGCGACACCTTCGCCTTCGCCGGCCACGTGCTGCGCTTCGAGGGCCTGCAGGACACCGAGGCATTCGTGACCCGCACCAGCGATCCCGAGCCGATGATCCCCTCCTACGAGGGCGGCAAGTTCCCGCTCTCCACCCACCTCGCCCTGCGCGTGCGCCGCATGATCGCCGATCCGGGCCAGTGGCGCGCCCTCCCGGAGGCCGTCGGCGAATGGCTGGCGATCCAGGCCGAGCGCTCCGCCATTCCCGATGCGGGCGAGGTGCTGATCGAGGTGTTCCCGCGCGGCAACCGCCACTTCCTGGTGGTGTACCCCTTCGAGGGCCGGCTCGCGCACCAGACGCTCGGCATGCTGCTGACGCGGCGGCTCGACCGGTTGGGCGCGCGTCCCTTGGGCTTCGTCGCCAACGACTACGCGCTCGCCATATGGGGCATGGTCGACATGGCCGAGATGGAGCGCGCCGGCCGCCTCGACCTGGCCGAGCTCTTTGCCGAGGACATGCTGGGCGACGATCTCGACGCCTGGCTCGCCGAATCGAGCCTCATGAAGCGCACGTTCCGCCTGTGCGCCGTCATCTCCGGGCTGATCGAGCGGCGCCATCCCGGCAAGGTCAAGAGCGGCCGGCAGGTGACGATCTCCTCCGACCTCATCTACGACGTGCTGCGCAAGCACGATCCCCGCCACATCCTGCTGGAGGCGGCCTGGGCGGATGCCGCAACCGGCCTCCTCGACATCGGCCGGCTCGGCGACTTCCTGGCCCGCATCAAGGGCCGCATCCGCTACCAGGCGCTCACCCACGTGACGCCGCTGGCCGTGCCGGTGCTGCTGGAGATCGGCCAGGAACTGGTGTATGGCGGCGGCGTC
>JBGGME010000286.1:0-6492 GCA_041288195.1 Hyphomicrobiaceae bacterium | reverse complement strand
GACCGGCGCGTCCTCGATGTTGCTCTTGAGCGCTTGATCGACGATCGCTTCGTTCGAGCGCTCGATGACACCGGCGCGATCGATAAATTCTACGGCCACTACGGTATCAACACAGATTTCGGATTGCGTTAGGGTGACCTCCTCGGCGGCGTCAGGCGACGCGCACGGTAGTTTTTGACACTCATTCTCCGTGCAAGGCCTGTTACCCAATGATCCGCTATCGGCGGTGGATTTGCCTAGGCCGTCGAATGCGCAGGGCACCGATCGTATTTGAGCACACGTCCCAGTCTGCTTCCGGGGTGGAGTGAGTGCTTCAGAGAAGATGCGGTGCCTCAGCGCCAGGCGAAGGCGACCTTCTCCAGGCGCTCGCCGCCGATGCGCGTGAAGGCGCTGGCGATGGGGCGGCCGCCGCGCCGCCAGTAGAAGTCGCAGGCCGCGGTGTTGTCGAGCAGCGCCCACACGATCAGGCCGTTGAGCTTCCTCATGTCGAGGGTGTGGCGGCAGCCCTCGAACAGGTGCTCGCCGAGGCCCAGGCCCTGGTAGATCGGATCGAGATAGAGCTCGTAGATCTCGCCCTGGTAGGGGGAGCGATGGCGCGAGTGGCCGACGGTAGCATAGCCCGCCACGGTGCCCGCCATCTCCAGCACCAGCGTGCCCTCGGCGGGCTTGAGCGCATCACGCCACCATTCGGGCGTGCGCTGGCGGATCATGCTTTCCAGATGCAGGTGGGGGATGATGCCGCGGTAGGCGAGCTGCCAGGCGTCCTTGAAGATGCGTGCAAGCGCGCTGGCGTCGGCCGGCCTGGCGCCGCGTACGTTCACCTTTGAGTTGGACCCCAACATGGGGCTTACTATAGCGGCTCTCTTCGGGCTGCGCTCTCTCGTTTTTCGCTTGACGCGGGCGGGCGCCGCGCCTCAGCCGAGCGCCTCGAACGTGCGCCGGTAATCCATGGCGGCGCGGTCGAACAGGATGTCGGAGGGCCGAAGCGGCCGCTTCAGCGCCAGGCCTTCCAGCGTCCGGCAGCGCGACAGCGCAACATAAGCCTGGCCGTGAGCGAAGGTGCCGCCCCCAAGGTCGATGTACACCTTGTCCAGCGTCAGGCCCTGGCTCTTGTGGATGGTGAGCGCCCACGCCAGGCGGAGAGGGAACTGCGTGAAGGTGCCGGCCACGGTCTCGACAATTTTCTCGGCGTCCTTGTCGAAGGCGTAGCGGCGGCTCTCCCAGGAGACCTGCTCGACCTCGTGCTCCTCGCCGTCGACCTCCACCCACACGCGCTTCTCCTCGAGGCGGGCGACGCGCGCGATGGTGCCGTTGACCCAGCGCTTGTCGGGGTCGTTGCGCAGCAGCATGACCTTGGCGCCGGGCTTGAGCATCAGCGTCCCCTCGGTCGGCTGCGCCGACTGGTTGAATTCGCCGGTGGTCTTAGCCGAGTAGGGGTGGGGCGCGCCCGGCAGCGCGTTGAGGTAGGCCATGTTGATGCGGCCGGCGGCGGCATTGGTTGGCGTGAGGATCACGTAGGGCTCGCCCTCCGCCAGCGTGCGGATCGGATGCACGCGCGTGTTGAGGAGCCCGAGGTCGTCCTCGTCGACGTCGCCCTCGCGCACTTTGTTGAGCACGGCGAGCAGGGCCTCGTCGCGCTGGCGGAAGACGTGGGTGAGCTCGACCAGCGCCGTGCCCGAGCCCTCTTTGAGCGCAGGGACCGAGAAGAAGAACGGCCCGCCGTAGGAGGACTCCAGGTGCTCGGCCACCTCCGCGTCGTTGACGACGGGCGGCAGCTGATGCAGGTCGCCGAAGAGGGCGAGGCGCACGCCGCCGAAGGCCTCGCGCGGACGCCCGCGGTTGACCCGCAGGGACTGGTCGATGGCCCACATGAGGTCGGAGCGCACCATCGACACCTCGTCGATGACCAGGAATTTGAGGCGCCGCATGAGCCGACCGTTGCGGCTGCGGCGGATGTCGTCGGGGCGGATCAGCCGCGGCGGGAAGCCGAAGAAGGAGTGGATGGTCTGGCCGCCGACGTTGACAGCGGCCAGCCCCGTGGGCGCCAGCACCACCATCTCCTCGGTGACCATCCCGCGCAGGCTGGTGAGCAGCGTCGACTTGCCGGTGCCGGCGCGTCCCGTCACGAACAGGTGGCCGTCGCCGTCGCGCAGGAAGTCGTGGGCGGCCAGGTACTCGTTGGTGGGCTCGACGCCCGCCGGCCATGATCTGGCGGCGGTCGGGGCGGGAGCGGCAATGGCGGCAGGCTCGGCCAATGAGGTCGTTCCGGTGTGTGCGAGAATCGTGCGCAGGAGTATAGGCGAAGGCAGGTCCCCTCTCCCCATCCTTCTTCAGAGCGAGGCAACGGAGCAAAGCTCGCGGGACTTGGCATCACGGATTGTGATGCCAAGCAACGAAGAATGCTAAAGCCCGCGGCCGCCGGCGATGTCGAGGATGACGCCGGTGCAATAGGAGGACCGGTCCGAGCACAGCCACTCCACGGCCTCTGCCACCTCCTCGGCCGTGCCGCCGCGCTGGAGCGGCACCAGTCCCTTGTTCTTGCCGACCCGGTCGCCGACGCCGAAATCCCTCTGGATGTCGGTGTCGATCAGGCCCGGACGCACGGCGTTGACGCGGATGCCCTCGGGTGCCAGCTCCTTGGCGAGGCCGATGGTGAGGCTGTCGATGGCGCCCTTGGCGGTGGCGTAGTCGGTCGATTCATTGCTGCCGCCGAGCTTGGCCGCCATCGACGACATGTTGACGATGACGCCGCCCCTGCCGCCGTGGCTCTTGGCCATGCGGCGCGCCGCCTCCTGCGCGGCGATGAACGCGCCGGTCGTGTTGATGGTGAGGATGCGCTGCAGGCGCTCGGGTGCGATATCCACGAACTTGGAGGCCTTCTCGACGATGCCGGCATTGTTGAAGAAGGCATCGAGCCGGCCGAACTCGGCATCCGCGGTCTTGAAGAGGCGGGCGATGTCCTCGGGCTTGGCGACGTCGGCCTGGACGGCGATCGCCTTGCGGCCGGCCTTGCGCACGTCGGCGACGACGGCCTCCGCAGCCGCCTCGTTGGCGGCGTAGTTGACAACGACGTCCCAGCCGCGTTGCGCCGCGAGCCGTGCGGTGGCTGCGCCGATGCCGCGGCTGCCACCGGTGATGAGGAGGACCTTGGCGCTCGACGTGCTCACGCTGTGCCGCCCTTGGCCGTGCTGGCGAAGTAGTCCATGGCGGCGCGTACGCCCTCCTTCTTATGCGGCACGCCGGCGAGGCCGAGGCCCATCTCCACGCCGGCCAGCGTGGCGATCATGGTGAGATCGTTGGTGTCGCCCAGGTGGCCGATGCGGAACACCTTGCCGGCGACCTTGGAGAGGCCGGTGCCGAGCGACACGTCGAAGTGGTCGAGCGCGGCCTTGCGGAAGGCATCGGCGTTGTGCCCCTCCGGCATCAGGATGGCGGTGAGCGAGGACGAGTAGTGCTTGGGCTCCCTGCACCAGACCTCGAGGCCCCAGGCGCGGGTGGCGCGGCGCACGCCTTCGGCGTGTCGGTCGTGGCGGGCAAAGACGCGCGGCAGGCCCTCCTCGTGCAGCATGTCGATGGCCTCGGCGAGGCCGTAGAGCAGGTTGGTGGCGGGCGTGTAGGGGAAGAAGCCCTCCTTGTTGGGAGGCAGCATCTCCTCCCAGGAGAAATAGGACTTGGGGGTCTTGCCGGTCTTGGCCGCGGCCAGCGCCTTCTCGCTCACCGCGTTGAAGCCGAGGCCGGGGGGAAGCATCAGGCCCTTCTGCGAGCCGCCGACCGTGACGTCGACGCCCCACTCGTCGTGGCGATAGTCGATGGAGGCGAGCGAGGAGATGGTGTCGACCATGAACAGGGCGGGATGCCGTGCCGCGTCGATGGCGCGGCGCACCTCGCCGATGGGAGAGACGGCGCCGGTGGAGGTCTCGTTGTGGACGACGCACACGGCCTTGATGGTGTGCCCCTTGTCCTCGCGCAGCCTGGCCTCGATGGCCGCGGGGTCGGCGCCAGCGCGCCAGTCCGAAGGGATGAACTCGGGCACGAGGCCGAGCTTGGTCGCCATGCTCTTCCACAGCGCGGCGAAATGGCCGGTCTCGTACATCAGCACCTTGTCGCCGGGCGAGAGGGTGTTGACGAGGGCTGCCTCCCACGCGCCGGTGCCGGAGGAGGGATAGATGAACACCGGGCTCGCCGTCTTGAAGACGGTCTTGATGCCGGCGAGCACCTTGAGGCCCAGCACCTTGAACTCGGGGCCCCGGTGGTCGATCACCGGCATGTCCATGGCGCGCAGGATGCGGTCCGGCACCGGCGTCGGCCCGGGAATTTGCAGGTAGTGACGGCCCGCGCGGCGCGGTGCGTTGGACATGGGCGACCTCCAGTGTAGGGCGCAATAGCGATAGCGTATTGCGCCGAGTTGTGAAACTGGAAGACCGGGGCAGGAAGCTGGCGCAATACGCCTCCGGCTATTGCGCCCTACCCCGGCAACCGGCAATACGGCGCTATGACCACCGCAAACAAGTCGACACCAACCTCCCATCGCCTCGCCGAGCGCCTGCGCAGGGAGCTCGAGGGCGAGGTGCTGTTCGATGGCTTCTCGCGCGGGCGCTATTCGACGGACGCGTCGCACTACCAGGTCGAGCCGGTGGGCGTGGTCGTGCCGCGGACGGATGAGGACGTGCGCGCGGCGATGGCGATCGCGCGCGAGGAGGGCGTGGCGCTGCTGCCGCGCGGGGGCGGCACCTCGCAGTCGGGGCAGACGGTCGGGCGGGCGCTGGTGCTCGACTTCAGCCGGCACCTGAACAAGCTGATCGAGACCGACGCGGCCGCCGGCACCTGCATCGTCGAGCCCGGCATCGTGCTCGACGAGCTGAACCGGCAGCTGAGACCGACCGGCCTGTGGTTCCCCGTCGACGTGTCGACCGCCAGCCGCGCCACCATCGGCGGCATGACCGGCAACAACTCCTGCGGCACGCGCTCGATCCGCTACGGCATCATGCGCGACAATGTCATCGCCATCGACGCGGTTCTTCCCGACGGCAGCGCGGCGCGGTTCGGCGAGGTTGGGCACAATCTGGGACTCCCTCTCGATCAGGACGTAGGTTGGGTTAGGCCGAAGGCCGTAACCCAACACCCGCAAGCGCAAGCCAATGTTGGGTTACGCGCTGACGCGCTAACCCAACCTACGAGCATCTCCCGGCAAGCGGGGAGAGGGGATCCCGCCATCGCGCTGTTCCGCGATCTGCTCGCACTTGGCCGGCGCGAGGCGGAGCACATCGCGCAGGCGTTTCCCGAGGTGTCGCGGCGCGTCGGCGGCTATCTCATTGATGCGCTCGTGCCGTCGCAGAGCCCCGTCAACCTCGCCACGCTGCTGTGTGGGTCGGAGGGCACGCTCGCCATCTCGCGCCGCATCGAGCTGAAGCTCTCGCCGATCCCCAAGAACAAGGCGCTCGGCATCTGCCACTTCGCCACCTTTCGCAAGGCGATGGAGGCAACGCAGCACATCGTCAAGCTGGGTCCCGTCGCCGTCGAGGTGGTGGACCGCACGCTGATCGAGCTCGCGCGCGACATCGCCATGTTCCGCCCGGTCATGGAGACGTACGTGCGCGGCAAGCCCGATGCGCTGCTGCTGGTGGAGTTCGCGGAAGCCGACCAGGCCGAGAACCTGCGCCGCCTGGAGAGGCTCGAGGAGCTGATGGGCGACCTCGGCCACCCCGCAAGCGTGGTGAAGGTGGCGGACGCCGCCGGCCAGCGCGCGGTGTGGGAGGTGCGCGCCTCGGGCCTCAACATCATGATGTCCATGAAGAGCGAGGGCAAGCCCGTCTCCTTCATCGAGGACTGCGCGGTGCCGCTGGAGCACCTCGCCGACTATACCGAGCGTCTCACCGCCATCTTCGCCAAACACGGCACGCGCGGCACCTGGTACGCCCACGCTTCCGTCGGCTGCCTGCACGTGCGCCCCGTCCTCAATCTCAAGCTCGAGAAGGACGCCAGCACCATGCGCGCCATCGCCGAGGAGGCGTTCGCGCTGGTCAAGGCCTACAAGGGCTCCCATTCGGGCGAGCACGGCGACGGCCTCGTGCGCTCGGAGTTCCACGAGACGATGTACGGGGCGCGGACCGTGCGCCTGTTCGAGGAGGTGAAGGACCGCTTCGATCCGCAGGGCGTCATGAACCCCGGCAAGATCGTGCGCGCGCGCCCCATGAACGACCGCACCCTGTTCCGCTACAAGCCCGACTATCGCGTGCCCGAGATCGAGACCGCGCTCGACTGGTCGGCCTATCCGGGAGCCGGGCGCGGTTTCCAGGGCGCAGTCGAGATGTGCAACAACAACGGCGAATGCCGCAAGCACGTCGGGGGCGTGATGTGCCCCTCCTTCCGCATCACCGGCAACGAGCGCGACGTGACGCGCTGACGCGCCAACGCGCTGCGCCTCGCCATGTCAGGGCAATTGGGTCCTGACGCCTTCGCCTCCGAGGCGATGCTGGAGACCATGCAGCTGTG
>JBGGME010000285.1:0-49543 GCA_041288195.1 Hyphomicrobiaceae bacterium | reverse complement strand
ATGGACCGACAACGAGCAGTGTGAGCGACGCCGCCGCGGCGCCCGTGACGACTCGCCTGCGTTGCTTCCTCGAAGTCCTCCGCGATGCCGAGATCATTTGAATCCCGCGAACGTGCGGAAGTGACCCGAGCGGACATCGAGCGCTCCCGGCCATCGGAGCGAAGAACTGGCAAGATGCGGTCTTTTCAGACATCGACCACACGTCAAGATCAGACGGTGGATTGACGCGGTGACATGACCGAAGCACCTCGGTCAGCAGGTCACCAGTTCGACGGTCAGCGCGTCCAGTTGAGTGAACCGATATCTCGCGCTCGACAATCCTGTAAGTGCTGGACACGGCGTCGCCGAGCATTCATTCTCGCGTCAACCAATCCGCACGAGGGCTTGGCAGAGTAGGTTCTGCTCACAACGCGCCTCGGACCCTAGGAGGACGCTCATGAATTGCACAGTCACCCGGCGTGCGCTCAGCCTCATTCTTGGTGGCATGCTCGCTGGCTTGTCGGCAGTTCCGTCCGAGGCTCAGCAAAAAGTCACCATCAAACTCGGATGGGCCGGCACGGACGGGCCACAGGACCCATATGCGGTGGGGGCGCGCTTCTTCAGGGACCTTTTGAGCAAGGCCACCGACGGTCGCGCAGTGGTGGAGCTCTACCCCAACCGTCAATTGGGGGACGAAAAGCCGCTGACAGAGGGTATGCGACTGGGCACCGTCGATGCCGGCATCATCACCAATGCCGTGCTGGCGCAGATCGAGCCATCACTCCAGCTCAACGACATGCCGTTCCTGTTTGCCGACGAGGTCAAGGCGCGGGCGATGCTTGATGGTCCCATCGGCCAGAAGCTCGGCGCCAATCTCGAAAAGAAGGGAGTGATGCTGCTCGGCTGGATGGAAGGCGGCTTCCGCAACATGATCAACAATGTGCGCCCTGTCTCGAAGCCGGCTGACGTAAACGGCGTCAAGTTCCGCGTCATGCAGAACCCGGTCTACATCTCGATGTTCTCATCGCTCGGCGGCAATGCCATTCCGATGGCTTGGGGCGA
Organism: Hyphomicrobiaceae bacterium; assembly: GCA_041288195.1. Classification (GTDB taxonomy): domain Bacteria; phylum Pseudomonadota; class Alphaproteobacteria; order Rhizobiales; family Hyphomicrobiaceae; genus AWTP1-13. The sequence goes on along the minus strand of JBGGME010000285.1, from coordinate 48,502 downwards.
TACGCTGACTGCGATCCAGCAGGGCACGATCGATGGTCTGGAAATTCCGCTGGCCATCATCGATCAGAACAAGTTCTGGGAGACCACCAAGTTCCTGTCGGTCACCAACCACACTTACTCCGCCATCGGCCTCGTCATGTCGAAGCGCAACTTCGATCGCCTGCCGGACGACATCAAGAAGGCCATTCTCGAGGTGGCTCCAGTCGCTAAAAAGATGCAGCGGGAGGCGGCGTCGGCCACGGCCAACGAGATCCTCGCGCGTCTCGAAAAGTCCGGCATGCAGGTCAATCGCGTCCCCGACGTGAAGCCGTTCCGCGCCTCCGTCCAAGCCGTCTATGACAAGTTCAGGGATGGAATCGGCCCCGACCTCATGAAAGAGGCTTTGGCGGCCGCCGATTGACGGAACACCGTGATGCTGTCTGCAGCCCGTCGTCTCGCTGGGCGCCTTGTCGAACTGGTGGCCATGCTGCTGCGCGCGAGCATTGTAATGGCCATAGCCATTCTGCTCGCGTGCGTCGCCTACCAGGTGCTGATGCGCTACGTTTTCAGCAAGTCGCCACCCTGGTCGGAAGAACTGGCGCTGCTGATGTTCTCCTGGGCCACGCTCGGAGGGATGGCGCTCGGCGTGTACGAGGGCTTTCACGTCCGCGTCGATCTGCTGATCGATTGGCTCTCGGCCAATATGAAGGGCTGGGCCGAGCGCATCATCGGCGTCGTGACGGCGGCCTTCGGCGCATATCTCGCATGGTCTGGCTGGCGCTTCGTGGACGTGACGAGCGGATCAGTGTCGGCAGCCATCGGGTACCCGATCGAATATCTGCATAGCCTGCCTCCCGTCTGCGGCGCACTCATGTTTGTGTTTGCCATCTGGCGATTGATCGCGGGCCCGCCCGCAAGCGCTACGACGGAAAGCGCAACGTGACTGTCAATGCTCTTCTGTTGACCGCGGGGTTCGCCGCTTGCGCCCTGCTGGGGCTGCCGTTCGCCCTATCGATCGGCATCGTCGTCGCACTCGTGCTCATCGTATCCGACATCGAGCCGGCGTTCCTGGCTCAGCAGTTTGTCGCCGGCTCGCAGCAGTACAGCCTCATCGCCATCCCGCTTTTCATGCTCGCCGGCGAACTGATGTCGGCCGGCGGCATGTCTCAACGCCTCGTGAACGTTGCTTCCGTGCTGGTTCGCCATCGCACTGGTGGGCTGGCAATGGTCGCCGTATTGGCCGCGCTCATTTTCTCGTCGATCTCAGGCTCCGCTCCGGCGACGACGGCCGCAATCGGCGCCATCCTGATTCCGGCGATGGCGAATGCCGGCTACGACAAGGCATTTGCCGCGTCGATCGCCGTCAGCGCCGGCGTGCTGGGACCGCTCATTCCTCCATCGATCGCGTTCGTGATCTGGGGAACAATCGCCGAGCAATCGGTAGGCCGCCTATTCCTCTCAGGTATCGTACCCGGTCTTTGCATCGCGTTCGGCCTGCTCATCGTCTGCTATGTTCACGCCAAACGAAATGGCGTTCCGAAACAGGAGAAGGCCTCGTGGACTGAAACCGGCAATGCGTTTCTGGAGGGGAAGTGGGCGCTCCTGTCGCCAGTCATCGTGCTCGGCGGCATCTATGGGGGCGTCTTCACGCCAACTGAAGCTGCCGGCATCTCCTGCGTATATGCCGCCATCATTGGACTGCTGGTCGAGCGCCGGCTCAAGTTGCGCGAGCTCTTTCCTGTGACACTGCGTGCCGCCCGCACGAGCGCTGTTGTCACGGCGATCGTCGCGGTCTCGACGGGTTACGGCGTCCTCATCGCCCAGGAGCACATTGCTACCGATTTGGCCGCTTGGCTCGCCAGCCACGTCCACGAGAAGTGGATCATGCTCGCGGGGTTGAACATTGCCTTCTTCCTGCTTGCAGCCGTCATGGACGAACTCGCCATCCTGGTCATCCTCGGACCGATGCTGATTGCGATCGGCACCAAATTCGGTGTCGATCCCATACACCTCGGCGCCATCATCGTGACCAATGTGGCCATCGGCATGGCCGCGCCCCCAATCGGCTACTGCCTGTTCGTTGGGATGGCGATATCGGGGTTGAGCCTGGGTCGCATCGCGCGCGCTATCTGGCCCCAGATCCTCGTGATGCTCGTGGTCTTGTTCCTCACGACCTACATCCCGCAATTCGCGCTCATACTCCAGCCCGGCAAGTGAGCCTGGGAACGCCGAGTTGACGTTGTCATGCCCGCGCAGGCGGGCATCCATGCAAGTGTCCGTGAGAATACCGTAGGCGCCAGAAGCACCTGGGCGCGAGCTCCGTGACCCGATGCAGGGCGGGTCCTCTTGTTTGAGCTCAGGGTCTGGTTGTAGCCGCGAGTACATGACATTTCGGTAATGCACTTTTCACGCCCACTTGCGCCACCATCTTGGGCTAGAGCGGTGCCGGTTCGATGCGCCGCCCCTACCCTGTGCAGGAGAAAACCGCGACATGCCCTCCCCCGTCACGTCCCCCGTCTCCGCGCTCGCGCTCGGCGCCGTGCTCGCAGGCGCGCTCGCAGCCGCCCCGCTGCCGGCGGCCGCCAGCCAGATCAACACGGGCGGGGAAGCCGGCGCCTATCACAAGAGCTTCTGCCCGGCGCTGTCGCGCGAGCTGAAGGTGGCGCAATTCGACTACGCGTGCGCGCCATCGGCCGGCACGCGCGAGAACATCGAGCGGGTGCTCGGCAATCCGCGCCAGCTCGGCTACGGCCAGCTCGACGTGTTCGCGCTCGAGAGCCGGCAGCTCAAGGCGGAAGCCGCGCTGACCCTGGTGCGCCAGGACGACGTGCGCGAATGCGTGTTCGCGGTCACGCGCAACAAGGACATCACCAACTACGGCGAGCTCGCCGCCAACGCGGCGCGCCTGCGCTTCATCGTGCCGCCGGCGGGCTCGGGCAGCTCGGGCACCTTCCAGTTCCTGCGCGCCATCGATGCCGACGGCCTCGGCCGCGCCAAGAGCGTGACGAATGCCGCCACGACCGAGGATGCGATCCGCGAGGCGCTCTCGGCCGACGATACGGTGAGCCTGTTCGTGCAGTTCGCCGATCCCGACAGCCCGCGGTTCGAGCTGGTGCGCAAGCTCGGCGGCCACGTGGTGCCGGTGATCGACCGAACCATCCTGCGCCAGGAGGTGGCGGGGCGTAAGATCTACTTCGCGCAGGAGACGCAGGTCGAGAACGCGCAGTGGGTCAAGTCGGCGCGCAAGGTTGTCACCGCCTGCACCCCGCTGGTGGTGTTCACGGGCACGCCGGAGACGGTGTCGGGCGACCAGGCCAAGAAGGACCAGGCCGACCTCATCCGTACGGTGTCGGCGATGAAGCCGGGCGCGCTGCTGCCCGAGGAGTCCCTGTTCCAGCGTCTCATCAAGCGTACCAAGGAGCTGTCCGCGGTGAGCACCGAGAAGCTTCTGGAGGTCACCGAGGAGGCGCGCGAGAAGGCCAAGCCCTACACCGAGAAGGCCATGGAGGCCGCCAAGGAGGCCAGCGAGCAGGCCAAGCAGGCGGCCGAGCGCGCCGGCGAGGCGGCCAAGCCCTACTACGACAAGAGCAAGGAGGCGGCGCAGAAGGCCTACGAGGACGCCGTCCGGAAGGCCAAGGAGCTGATGGAGAAGCCCAAGGGCGCCGAGGAGCCGAAGAAGAACTGACCTCGAGGGGTGTTGGCCCCGCGGCAGGCCGGGCCCATGGCGCAACACTGAGGGCTGGAGTAATGGTGTCGGACCCTGCGGTCGTGCAGTCTCCGGCAGGACGGGTCCGACGCCAATCCCATGACCAGCACGCAACGTCTCGCCGGCCGCCTTGCCCTCGTCACGGGGGCGACGCGGGGCATAGGCCGCGCGGTGGCGCTCGGCTACGCGCGGGAGGGCGCGCACCTGATCCTGGTCGGGCGCACGGCCGGCGCGCTGGAAGAGGTCGACGACGAGGTTCGCGAGGCCGGCGGCAAGGCCACATTGCTTACCCTCGACCTCAAGGCCCATGACAAGATCGACGCGCTCGGCCCCACCATCTACCAGCGCTGGGGCAAGCTCGACATCCTCGTCGGCAATGCCGGCATCCTCGGGCCGCTGTCGCCCCTCGGGCATATCACCGCCGATGCCTGGGGCGAGGTGATCGAGGTCAACCTGACGGCCAACTGGCGCCTGATCCGCACGCTCGACCCGCTGCTGCGCCGCTCGGAGGCGGGCCGCGCCATCTTCGTGTCCTCGGGCGCCGCGCAGGCACCGCGTGCCTACTGGGGACCCTACGCGGCCTCCAAGGCGGGGCTCGAGGCGCTCGTCAAGGTGTACGCCAACGAGGTCGAGAATACGCCGGTGCGCGTCAATCTCGTGAACCCCGGGGCGACCCGCACGGGCATGCGCGCCAAGGCCTTCCCGGGCGAGGACCCGGCGGCACTCCGGCCGCCCGAGCACGCGGTCGAGACGTTCGTGCGCCTGGCCGAAGCCACCTGCACCGACAACGGCAGGCTCTTCGACTTGAAGATGAGCCAAACTCAGTAGGCGCATCAGTCGCGGTCACGGCCGACAGCTGCGACGGTCATGATGCGCCGCCGCTATCGAACCGACATGTGCACGGCATTGGAGCACCGGCACGGTTGAACGCTATCTCGTGGGTCGTCGGCCACCGGCTGAACACCAACGCCAACCAACCGGAGAACCACGATGAAAAAGCTTTGCGCCCTGACCCTGCTCCTTGCCGTCGTCGCCGCGACGCCCGCCTCCGCCGACCGCCCCTTCGGCAGCTCCAATCAGGGCCCGCCCGTTGTGCAGGGCTACAACCAGTAGGCCAACGCTTGTGCTTTCGATCAGGGCCCTTGGCCACATCCGGCTTGGATCAGGCTTGGGGCCCCTCAGTCCGCGTGCAGCACCATGCCGTCGTAGGCCGGCTCGACGTGGGGCGGCAGCTCTCGGCGCATCGCGTCGTAGTCGAGATCGAAGGTCATGTGCGTGAGGATGGCGTGCTTGGGCGCCAGCCGCTCGATCCACGCCAGGGCCTGCTTGACGCTGAAGTGGCTGGGATGCGGCACCGGCCGCAGAGCATCGACAATCCACACATCGAGCCCCCGCAGCGCCGGCACGGAGGCGTCGGGGATGCCGCCCACGTCGGGACAATAAGCGAGATCGCCGAAGCGAAAGCCGAGCGAGGGTGCATCGCCGTGCTCCTGGAGGATCGGCACGGCCTCGATCGTCCCTCCTGCGCCATCGACGCGGATCGGTGCGGGGGGACTGATGTCATGCGCATCGAGGATGGCGGGGTAGGACGAGCCCGGCGGCTGCACGAAGCAATAGTCGAAGCGCTGCAGCAGCGAGGCCTGCGTGCGGGCGTCGGCGTAGATGTCGATGCGACGCCTGGCATTGAAGAAGATGCCGCGCAAATCGTCGATGCCGTGCGTGTGGTCGGCATGCTCGTGCGTGAAGAGCACGGCGTCGAGTGTGGTCACGCGCGTCGTCAGCAACTGCTCGCGCAGATCGGGCGACGTGTCGACCAGCACGGTCGTGGCGCCGCCCTTGCCGAATTTCTCCACCAGCAGCGAGCAGCGCCGCCTGCGATTCCTAGGGTTGGCCGGATCGCAATTGCCCCAGATGTTGCCGACGCGCGGCACGCCGCCGGAGGAGCCGCAGCCCAGGATCGTGAAGCGCATGCTCATGCCGTCAGCGCCTCTTTGGGCGTCTTGGCATAGAGGCGGAAGAAGTTGTCGGTGGTGGCCTGCGCCAGCTCCGCCTGCGTGATCCCCTTCACTCTCGCCAGCTCCTTGGCCGTTTCCACCACGAAGGCTGGCTCGTTGCGCTTTCCCCGGTATTTGCCGGGCGCGAGGAAGGGCGCATCGGTCTCGACCAGCAGGCGGTCGAGGGGAACGTCGGCGGCAATGGCGCGCAGGTCGTCCGACTTCTTGAAGGTAAGAATGCCCGAGAACGAGACGTAGAGGCCGAGATCGAGGGCGCGGCGGGCGAGATCGCGTCCCCCCGTGAAGCAGTGCAGGACCGCGGGGAAGACTTTCCTCGCCATTTCTTGCTCCAGGATGGCGGCAATGTCGTTGTCGGCATCACGGGCGTGGATGACGAGCGGCAGCTGCGTCTCCTGGGCGGCGGCGATGTGCTTGAGCAGGCCCTGCTTCTGCGCTTCGCGCGGGCTGTTGTCGTAGAAGTAGTCGAGCCCCGCCTCGCCGATGGCGATGATCTTGGGATGGGCGGCGAGGCGCACGATCTCCTCGACGGGGATATCGAGCTCGGTGTGGGCATAGTGGGGGTGCGTGCCAACCGAGGAGAAGATGCGCGGATGCGCCTCGGCGATTTTGAGGGTCTCGGCGAGGCGGCGGATGTGCATGGAGATCGACAGCAGGATGCCGACGCCAGCAGCGTGCGCGCGGGCGATCACGCCGTCGAGGTCGGCGGCGAAGTCCTTGGAGTCGAGGTGGCAGTGGTGATCGACGAGCATGGGGCATTCTCCCCCCTCCCCGCGAGGACGGGGAGAGGGGATTTCGTCACGTCTTCGTTGGCTTTTTCGGTTTCGGCTGCGACTTGGCTTCAGGCGCCGCGTCGGCCTCGGGCTCCACATAGCGCGGGAACACCCCGACCGGCGGAGGGATGGCGATGCCGGGGCGCAGCCGCCCCGCCTCCCCCAGTGCCTTGAAAGTGCGCGCGCCGGCGTCCTGCCCCAGCGCGTCGAGCAGCCTGTCCGTTGCCGCCGGCACGACGGGAGCAGCCAGGATCGCCACCTGCCGCACCACCTCGGCCGTCACGTAGAGGATGGTACCCATGCGTGCCGGATCGGTCTTGCGCTTGGCCCACGGCTCCTCGCCCGCGAAGTAGCGGTTGGTGTCGGCCACCACGCCCCACACGGCGTCGAGCCAGGCCTTGATGGCCTGCCGGTCCATGGTCTCGCGCGCCTTGGCGTAGATGCCGTCGGCCGCCGCAAGGATCGCCTTGTCGGCATCCGTGAAGGGTCCGGGCTCGGGGATCTTGCCGTCGCAGTTCTTGTGGATCATCGACAGCGAGCGCTGCGCCAGGTTTCCCAAGTCGTTGGCGAGATCGGCGTTGATCCGCGTGGCGATCGCCTCCGGGCTGTAGGTGCCGTCCTGGCCGAACACGACCTCACGCAGGAAGAAGTAGCGCACCGGGTCGACACCGTAAGCCTTCACGAGGTCGAACGGATCGACCACGTTGCCGACCGACTTCGACATCTTCTCCCCGCGGTTGTAGAGGAACCCGTGCGCGAACACGCGCTTGGGAACCTCCACGCCCGCCGACATCAGGAATGCCGGCCAGTAGACCGCGTGGAAACGCACGATGTCCTTGCCGATGACGTGCACATCGGCCGGCCAATAGCGCCAGCGCTCGGCCTTCTCGTCCGGAAAGCCCGCCGCCGTGATGTAGTTGGTGAGCGCGTCGACCCACACGTACATGACGTGGTCCGGCGCACCTGGCACCTTGATGCCCCAGTCGAGCGTCGTGCGCGATACCGAGAGGTCCTCGAGGCCACGCTTGACGAAGCTCACAACCTCGTTGCGCCGCTCGGGGGGCAGGATGAAGTCGGGGTGCTTTTCGTAGTGGGCGAGCAACCTGTCCTGGTAGGCCGAGAGCCGGAAGAAATAGGTCTCCTCCTCGGTCCAGTCCACTGGCGTGCCCTGCGGTCCGACGCGCACGCCGTCCGCTCCCACCTTGGTCTCGTCCTCGGCGTAGTAGGCCTCGTCGCGGACGGAGTACCAGCCGGCGTACTTCTCGAGGAAGATGTCGCCGTTCTTCTCCATGCGTCGCCAGATCTCCTCCGACGAGCGGTAGTGGCGCTCCTCGGTGGTGCGGATGAAGTCGTCGTTGGAGATGGCAAGCGCCTCGGCCATGGCACGGAAGCGAGCCGAGTTGCGGTCGGCTAGCGCGCGCGGGCTCAGGCCCTCCTTGGTCGCCGTCTGCTTCATCTTGAGGCCGTGCTCGTCGGTGCCCGTAAGGAAGAGCACGTCCTTGCCGTCGAGCCGCTCGAAACGAGCGATGGCGTCTGTCGCGATGGCCTCGTAGGCGTGGCCGATGTGCGGAGGGCCGTTAGGGTAGGATATCGCTGTCGTGATGTAGAATTTCTGCCGCCCGCTCATGGTCGCGGATTCCGTCTTGAATGGCTGATCGGGGAAGCGAAATGGGCGCTCGCTCTGGAGCGCGGGGGTCAGCGCATTCGCGCACGGAGCCGAACGGCGACTCCGCACAAACGAGGTCGGTAGCTGTCAACGCCCGGTTTCATGGCGGCTCACGTATCACAGAACGCCACATATGGCCACAGGCAATAATGGCGGCAATCGACCCAGGCATCGGTTAAGTCTCAGGATTGCCAAACTCAAGTCGCTATGTGTCCAGGCATAGACGAGGTGGGGCATGAACACGCTAAAGATCACTGCATTGCTGGGGATGGCAGTTCTTCTGCTCGCACCTTCGGCGGGTCGCGCCGCCGTCACTCTGCAGCCGGCTTCCGGCAAGGCTCTGGCGGACGACATCCTCATCAAGCCGCAGCCGGTCCAAGGCAGCTACGCCAATCCCAATCCCGGACCGCCGCCCAAGAATGCTCCGCGCAAGGCAGCACCGTCCGGCCCCGGACCCGGCAAGCCCAACAACTATGCCGGACCAGGACCGGGCAGGCCTGATTCCTACCGGCGGGGAGACAATCGCCGCGGAGACTCCTATCGTCGTGGACCAGGGCACAGCCATCGCCACGTCGGGCCGCCCCGGCGCGCCTACTACCGGGCCTGGGGGCACCGCCCCTACTACGGCCGCATCATCGGCGGCATCGCGCTCGGCACGATCATCGGCGTAACAGCGTACGGGCTGATGCCACCGCGTCCCGATCCCGATCTGTGCTGGTACTGGGCAGACCCCCACCAGTCCAGGGGCTACTGGGACTACTGCGACTGATCGGGTGAATCAGTGGCTTGGCGCGCTCAGGCACGCGCCAGCACCTCCAGTCGCGCGAGCGTGCCGACGATCAGGGCCTTGCGGTCGAGATTGAGAAGCACGGCGTCCTCGCGCTCGCGCAGCACGGCTTCCCACAGAGCCGCCCAGGCGGAGAGCTTCGCTTCCGGGATCAGCTTCTCGGCCAGCGCAAACTCCGGCGCTTCGCTCTGTGCGGTGGCGCGCACGCGGATGAGCCGCGCCATCAGGTCCAGCAGCAGGTTGTAGAAGGCATCGAAGCGCTGCTCCTGGGCCGCGAGCGCGAGCTGGTCGGAGAGCGTGTGGGCAGCGGGCCAGTCGACCCTGGGAAGCGCGGCGAAAATCGCCTCGATGCGCGCGTAGAGTTCGATGCCGCCACCGCTGGCGAGTTGCAGGGCTCGCCGCACGCTGCCTTCGGCCAAGCGCTCGAGCAGCGGCCACTGGTCGAGCGCAGGCGGCTCCTTCTCTGCCGCCGCGAGCGCCGCGTCACAAGCGCGACGGAGGTCCTCGGGCGCCAGCGGCTGCAGGTCGAGCCGGCGGCACCGCGAGCGGATAGTCGGCAGCAGCTTGCTCGGCTCGGACGCGATCAGCAGAAACATCGCTCGGGTCGGCGGCTCCTCCAGCGATTTCAACAGCGCATTGGCGGCATTGATGTTGAGCTCGTCGGCCGCATCCACGATCACCACGCGCCAAGCCCCATCGCCGGCGGTATGCCCGAGGAAGGACCTGAGGCGCCTCACCTCGTCGATCAGGATGCTGGCCGCGAAGCGCTTGGCGCGCGGGTCCCAGGGCCGGCGCAGCACCAGGAGACCCGGATGCGACAGCGCCAGCACCTGCCGCGCCGCCGTCGTCTCCGCGCCGACCTCGAGGCTCTTCCCGGCGGCGTCGCGCTCCTGAGGCCGGGCCAGCACGTGACGGGCGAGGCGGTAGGCCAGCGTCGCCTTGCCGATGCCCTCGCGGCCCGTGATCAGCCAGGCGTGATGCATGCGGCCGCCACCGAAGGCCTCGGCCATCTCGCGCTCGACGTCGGCGTGACCGATCAGGGCCAGCGTCTGGCGCGGATGCGGAAAGCCCTCGAGGCGATCGGCCTCGGGCAGCTCCTCGGCCTCGACCATGGCGGGTGCGCGCGCCATCAGGGAGCACCCGTCAGGAGCCGCTGATTGACTTCGGCCCAGACCAGCGCCGCGATGCCGTCCGGCCGCTGCGCGCCATCTATGAGAACACAGCGGTGCGGCTCGGCCTTCGCGACCGCCATGTAGCCCGCCCGAAGCCGCTCGTGGTAGGCAACGTCGCGCTTCTCATAGGCATCCGGCAGCACGGCCGCATCCGCTCCGCCGCTCCGCCGGCTCGCGGCACGCGCCAAGCCAGCCTGCGCCGGCAGGTCGAGGATGAACGTCAGGTTGGGGCTCGTCTGAGCGACCACCATGCCTTCGAGCCGATCGAGTATCGCCGGCGCGAGCCCGCCGGCGACGCCCTGATAGACGCGTGTCGAATCCGAGAAGCGGTCGCAGATCACCCACCGCCCCGTCGCCAGGGCCGGGCGTATCGTGGCATCGAGATGGTCCGAGCGCGCCGCATAGAACAGCAGCGCCTCCGAAAGCGGGGAATGCGAGGCCGTCGCCGTATCGAGGATCAGGGCGCGCACCTGCTCGGCGAAAGGCGAGCCGCCAGGCTCGCGCGTCAGCACGACCTCGCGGCCCGCCGCTCTCAGCCGATCGGCCAACAGCTGGGCCTGCGTGGACTTGCCCGAGCCTTCGCCGCCCTCGAAGGTGATGAACCTGCCCGTGGTCTTTCCGGTGCTCATGGCCGAGCGCGACCGCTCGCTCTCTTGAGATGCGGGCCGGCGCTTCCTCGTCGCTGCTACGGCAGCCAGCGGGTAGCCAAACAGATGATGGAGTCAAGCCCCCGCCGCACCGGGCCCGCGGGCTCCACGTCCTCGGCCGCGTAGAGCGGCACTTCGCTCATGGCGTCGGCCGAGGTCGTCACGCGCAGCATGGCGACCTGATCGCCCTTTTTCAGCGGCGTCTTGAGCGGCCACTGGTAGACGATGTGTCCCCTGAGCTTCTGGCCCGCGGGGTTGCGCGGCAGCCAGATATTGATGTCGCCCTCTCCGACCAGCGGCAGGTACATGCGCGTGCCGCCCCATACACGGGCATGGCCGACCACCTCGCCGGCGTCGTAGAGCCGCGCCTCGGAAAAGTTCTTGAAGCCCCAGTCCAGAAGCTTGCGCGCGTCCTCCCGGCGCTCCTCCGCGGTGGCGAGGCCGTTCACGACAACGATCAGGCGCCGGTCGCCCTGCTTCGCCGAGGCAACGATGCCGTATCCAGCCTCCTTGATATGCCCGGTCTTGAGGCCGTCGACGCCGTCGACGAGGCCCAGCAGCGGATTGCGGTTGAAGAACTTGTGCTTGCGGTAGAGAAACTCCCGTTGCGAGAAGATGGGGTAATACTCGGGATAGGTCTTGATGAGGTGGCGCGCCAGGATGGCCAGGTCGCGCGCGGTCATCTGGTGCTCGGGGTGGAACAGCCCCGTGGCGTTCTTGAACACCGACTTCTTGAGGCCGAGACGCCGCGCCTCCTCCGTCATGCTCTGGGCGAACACGCTCTCGTTGCCGCCCATGTTCTCGGCGACCGAGATGGCGGCATCGTTGCCCGACTGCACGATGATGCCTTTGATCAGATCCTCGACCGTCGCCTTCGTGCCGACGGGGACGAACATCGCCGAGGTTCCCGAGGGAGCGCCGCCCTTGCGCCAGGCGAACTCGCTCATGAAGAACTCGTCCTGAGGGCTGATCTCGCCGGCCTTCAGCGCCTTGAACACGACCGCCAGCGTCATGAGCTTGCTCATGCTGGCCGGGTACATCAGCTCGTCGCCGTTGCGCTGGTACATGACGCCGCCCGACTCGGCGTCCATGAGCAGGGCCTGGGGGGCCTTGACCGTGATATCGCCGCTCGACTTCTCCTGGGCCGGGCGGGCCACGCTCGACAACAGCACCAAGGCCGCGGTGGCCGCGACAAGGCCACACAGCAATGCCCGTCGGGGCTGAGAGAAGGCGAATGCAGGCATCGGTTCGACCACGGGTTGCAGAGCCCAATATCCAACGCGAATATCGGTTCGCGGGGCCGTTCAAGTCAACGCTGCCGCCGCCCTTCAGCGACTGTCGGAGGCCGGCGGATGCGATAAGGCCACGCGGAACCACGATTGGCTCGCGAGGAATCGCTGCTCGTGGCGGTCGTCGCCGCTGAGCGGCGCCCGGCCCGCGTAGCGCACGCGCACCCGCGCCGTGCCGCGATTCTCGATCCCCAGGTAGCGGGCTGCGGCACGCGACACGTCGATCAGCCGGTTGTTGACGTAGGGGCCGCGGTCGTTGACCCGCAGCAGCAGGGTGCGGCTGTTCTCGAGGTTGGTGACGTAGACATAGGAGGGTAGCGGCAGGGTCGGATGCGCGGCCGACAGCGCCCACATGTCGAAGATCTCGCCGTTGGAGGTGCGTCGACCGTGGAAGTCGTGCGCGTAGTAGGAGGCGATACCGGAGCGGTCGTAGCCCGGCTGATCGCGCGGAGTGTGCCACTGGCCATCGACCTGATAGGGGTCGCCAACCTTGTAGACCCCGCCGCCTTTTGGAATGCGCTGGCCAAAGCCCACGACGCGCGGGCTCGCGGGCACATTTGCGCGCCGCTCGATGCTAGCGGTTTCCTTGGGAGTGTCCCGCGAGCAGGCGGCACCGAGAAGCGCGGCGCTGAGAAGCCCGAGACTGGCGACCGTGGCCGGCCGCGACGGCAAACGCATGACAGAACCCGCCCCCTCGCGACCCCCGACAAGCCCGTCGATGAGGGCAACCTGGAGTTTCCGAGGCATTTCGACCGGTGCGCAAATTGCCACGCCCCCGTTAGGATCGCGTTAACGGTGGAGTCACGGTCAACCAACTCTGCGAATCGCGCGGATGCAGGCGCTTACCGCCGCTCAGCAACGCGCCACATCGAGCTCCCCGCGGCATTGGGCGTGGCCCATGTGCCCGGAATCGCAGCACTTCCTCATTCGGGCGGGAAACCGCACGAGCTTGCCGCACACCTAGCGTCGCATTCTTGCCGTGGTAGCTGCACGCTTGACGCAGCAGTGCCATTGCCTTGGAATAAGATGCGAACGACGGAGCCCTGCGTGAGAGTTCGGCTGCTTGGGACTGGGACACCGACGCCTTCGTTGCGGAGAATGTGCTCCGGTTACGTGGTGGAGATCGGCAGCGACGTCATCGTCCTGGATCACGGCTTCGGCGCACACCACAGGCTGCTCGAGCTCGGCATTGCCGCCACACGCGTCACACATCTCTTCTTCACGCACCTGCACTACGACCATTGCGGCGACTATGCCCGCCTCGTGCTCACGCGCTGGGACCAGGGTGCAGGCAAGGTTCCCGAGCTCAGGGTTTATGGACCCCCGCCGCTCGCGCGCATGACCGAGCAGCTGTTCGGCAACGACGGAGTCTACCAGGCGGACCTCGTTGCGCGCACGAGCCATGGCTGCAGCCTCTCGATCTATGAAGCGCGCGGCGGCATGCTGCCACGGCAGCGGCCCAATCCGCGCATCACCGAGCTGAAGCTCGGCGACGTGGTGAAAGAAGGCGAGTGGTCGCTCGAGGTCGGCAATGCGCGCCACTTCCAGCCCTACCTGACGACGTTCGCCTTCCGGCTGCGGCATGCGGGGCGCACGCTCGTCTACTCCGGCGACAGCGGGCCGATCCCGGAGATGGAGGACTTCGCGCGCGGCGCCGACGTCCTGATCCACATGTGCCACCACATCTCCGGCACGGAGCTCAGCGCCGATTTTGCGGATTCCTGCATGGGGCACATGGAGCTGGCGCACCTCGCGTCGCGGGCGCGCGTCAAGAACCTGGTCCTCACCCACATCACCGAGCAGTTCGACAAGCCGGGAGCGCGCGAGCGGGCCATTGCAGAGATCGGGCGCGTGTTCGACGGCACCATCTTCTTCGGCGAGGACGGCATCGAGATTCCGATCGCGTCCCCTGCCTTGGACAAGCTGATGTGACACTGCGACCGACGAGCTGATGGGAGGAGAGCGTGTACCCGCGTACTGCGAGAAGATTTGGCTGTTTCCTGGCGGTGCTCGCCCTCGCCTGCCTCGGGGCTGCCCAAGCCCAGGCACAAGGCAAGGTGCGGATAGCCCAGCAGTTCGGGCTGTCGTACCTGCCCCTGCACGTTGCCCTCGAGCTCAAGCTGATCGAGAAGCATGCCAAGGCGATAGGGGAGGGCGACGTCACGATCGAGGTGGTGCGCCTGGCGAGCGGCGCTGCCGTCAACGATGCGATCATCTCGGGCAGCATCGACGTCGCCATGGCCGGCCTCACGGTCCTGCTCAACCTGCGGGACAAGACCGTGGGGTCGAATACGGTCAAGGGCATGATGGCCATCGCCGACAGCCCGATCTACTTCAATACGACGGACCCGCGCATCCAGTCGGTCAAGGACTTCCAGGAGACGGACCGCATTGCCATGACGGCAGGCAGAGGCACGCAGCATGCCGTCATCCTGCAGATGGCCGCGGCCGCGGCCTTCGGCTGGGACAACCGCGAGAAGCTCGACGCGCTGGCGGTCGGCATTTCGCACCCCGACGGCGTCATTGGCCTGCTTTCGGGGGGCGGCAACTTCAAGACCCACGCCACGACAGTGCCCTTCATCCAGATGGAGCTGGCCGATCCGCGCGTGCGCACCCTGTTCAGCTCCTATGACGTGATCGGCCGCCGTCACACGCTGATCGTCGCCTACTCCGCCGAGCGCTGGCGCCGGGAATCGCCCAAGCTGTACCTCGCCACGTTTGCGGCCCTGTCCGAAGCCATGGACATCATCCGCAAGGATACGCGCGCGGCAGCGGAGCTGTTCATGCGCCGCGAGCCCTCGAAGCTGGGCTTGGACACCATCCATGGCATCATCGGCGACGAGAAGATGCTCTACTTCACGCCGGCGCCCACCGGGGTCATGGCCTATTCCGACCACATGGTGCGTTCCGGACTGCTGAAGAACAAGCTGGCGAGTTGGAAGGACGCGTTCTTCGACAACGTCCACGGCCTTCCCGGCGATTGATCACAACCCGTCAAGCGATGGGACCCGCAAACCGGAGCCGGCGACGATGACCAAGGCACCACCCCGACCAGGGCAGACCAGCGGCATCACCTCCCATCGGCCGGTGATCTCGGCGCGACGGCACGTGGTCTCGGCCGGCCACTACCTGGCGGCGCACGCCGGCTTCGCAGTTCTGGAGGCCGGCGGCAACGCCATCGATGCGGGCGTGGCGGCCGGCATTGCCCTCGGCGTGCTGCAGAGCGACCTTGTCAATGTCGCGGGCGTCGCGCCGATCATCCTCTACCACGCCGAAAGCCGGAAGGTCTTCACCGTCAGCGGCCTGGGGCCGTGGCCAAAGCGTGTGACGCCCGACTATTTCATGAAGCATCACGGCGGCAAGATCCCGCGCGGCCTCCGGCGCACCGTGGTGCCGGCAGCTCCCGATGCCTGGATACAAACGCTGCAGCGCTGGGGCAGCATGAGCTTCGGCGACGTCGCCGCCTCCTCCGTGCGCTTCGCCAAGGAGGGCTTTGCCGCCCATCCCCTGCTCTGCGAGACCATCACCACGCACCGCAAGGGCTACGAGGAGTGGGCGTCCAACCGGGCAATCTACCTGCCGAACGGCTGCCCGCCGCGGGTGGGCGAGATTTTCGTCCAGGCCGATCTCGCCAAGAGCCTGCAGTACATGATCGACGAGGAGCGGGCGGCGGTGCACAAGGGTCGTGACGCCGGCCTGGAGGCGGCGCGCTCGGCCTTCTACACCGGCGACATCGGCCGCACGATCGTTGCCTACCACGAGCAGAACGGCGGCCTCTTGCGCATGGACGATCTCGCGGGATTCCGCTCGGGCATCGAGGCGTCGGTCTCCGTGCCCTTCGGCGAGTTCTCGGTGCACACGTGCGGGCCGTGGTGCCAGGGCCCCGTGCTCGGGCAGATGCTGCGCCTCGTCGAAGCGAGCGGTTGCCACAAGCACGCCCACAACTCTTTTGACTACGTGCACACGCTGACCGAGATCATGAAGCTCGCCTTCGCCGACCGCCACGCCTACTACGGCGATCCCAACTTCATGGATGTGCCCCTCGACCGGCTGCTGTCCCCCTCCTACGCCGCGGAGCGCGTGTCCCTGATCCGCGCGGACAAGGCGTGGCCCGACATGCCGCCGCCGGGTCTGGAGCGCGGTCGGGCAAAGGACGCCAGGGCGCCCAGAGCAACCTCGCCCCAGCCGCAGCTCGACACGTCCTACGTCTGCGCCGTGGACCGCCACGGCAACGTGTTCTCCGCAACGCCGAGCGACGTCTCGAGCAGCACCCCCGTCATTCCGGGAACCGGGTTGTGCCCGTCCTCGCGCGGCTCCCAATCTTGGGGCGACCCGTCGCAGACGGCATCCGTCGCGCCGGGCAAGCGGCCGAGGCTCACGCCGAGTCCGGCACTGGCACTAGGCCCCGACGGACGCGCTATCCCGTTCGGCACGCCCGGCGGCGACGTGCAGGCACAGGCAATGCTGCAGACCCTCCTCAACCGCATCGTGTTCGGAATGGACCCGCAAGCCGCCGTCGAGGCGCCGCGCTTTGCCACCTACAGCTTCCCGGACAGCTTCGAGCCGCACAGCATCCTGCCGGGGCGGCTCGTGCTGGAGGCACGAATGCCGCAAGCTCTCGCCGATCAGCTCTCGGGCGTCGGTCACGACGTGCAGTGGTGGCCGGACTGGACCTGGAAGGCCGGCGCCATCTGCATGATCGACAGCGCGCCCAAGGACGGCCTGCACCACGCCGCCGCCGATCCCCGTCGATCCACGTACGCGGTGGGCTGGTAGGCGCCCTACAGACCCAGCAGCCGCTTGGCGTTGCCGCCGCACAGCGCGGCGACGGTGGAGTCGTCGAGGCCGGCCGTGCAGACGTGGCCGACGGGGTCGTAGTCGCCCATGTCGAAGGGGTAGTCGGTGCCCATTACGATCTTGTCTGCCCCGTAGAGGCGCACGAGCTCGACCAGCTGGTGCGGGGTGAACACGACCGTGTCGAAGTAGATGCGCTTGAGGTAGGTCGTGGGCGGGTGCGGCAGGTCGCCGTGGCTGTCGGAGCGCGCGCCCCAGGCGTGGTCGATGCGGCCCGCGTAACTCGCGAGATAGCCCCCGCCGTGGACGGCCAGGATCTTGAGGTTGGGGTGGCGCTCCAGCACGCCATCGAAGATCAGGTAGTGCAGCGCAATCGTGGTCTCGAGCGGATTGCCGATCACGTTGTTGAAGTAGAAGCGCGAGAGACGCTCGGCCTGCGTGAAGCCGTTGGGGTGGGTGACGACGAAGGCGCCGAGTTCCTCGGCCTTCTTCCAGAACGGGGCGAAGGCGGGGTCGCTGAGCTCGTGGCCGTTAACGTTAGTGAGGATTTGCACGCCCTTGAAGCCGAGCTTTGTGACGCAACGCTCGAGTTCCTTGGCGGCCTCGCTGCGGTCGGGCATCGGCACCGACCCGAAGCCCCTGAGACGGTCGGGCTTCCTGGCCACGAACTCGGCGATGCCGTCGTTGACGACCTGCGCCGCCTTCACCGCGATGTCGAGGGGCACGGCGTAGTAGCACTGCGGCGGCGGAGGCTTGATGATCTGCATGTCGACGCCCATGGCATCGAGGTCGGCGAGGCGCTTGTCGAGGCCGCCGCGCGCCACGACATCGGCCTCCTGCTTCTGGTTGAGCGCCTTGGTCTCGGCGTTGGCGAAGCGCACGAGCGGGCTCGCCTGCGGGTCCAGGTGGGGCTTCACCAGCTCGGCTGCCGCGGGTACGCCGACGTGGGAGTGGAAATCCACCGTGAGGCTCTTGGGCCTGATCTCGCGACCCGGCCGCCCCGGCTTGCGCGCCGTCGAGGCCGCATACTTGTTCCACTGGGCCATGCTGTTGCTCCTTTCTGTCATCCCGGAATTTCGCGTTAGCGAAATATCCGGGACCCACTGCAACCGTGTCCCGGGATCCCGGATCGTCGCTGCGCGAGGCCCGGGAAGACAACTAATGCACCCCCAGATGCTGGGTGACGATGGCGCCGTTCATCTCGAAATCGCGGGCGGCACCTCTGAGCACCACGCTCCCCGAGTTGAGGATGACGATGTCGTCGACGGGCTCGAGCGTCAACTCGATGTTCTGCTCTACCATCACGATGGAAATCCCCTCGCTCTCCAGAAGAGAGACGGCGCGGTCGACATCGGCCACGACCCGAGGAGCCCTTCGGATGGCTCCCAGCGCCACTCCGGTGCCAATTTTCGATGACCGCGGCGGCGCCCCTGTGCTAAGCGCCTCATCCGCGAGGACGGATGGGTGGCCGAGTGGTTTAAGGCACCGGTCTTGAAAACCGGCGTGGGTTCACGCTCACCGGGGGTTCGAATCCCTCCCCATCCGCCACTACCTTCTTGTCCGGCCCGGACACGTAGGTAACAGAACGTACCTGAGACATGGGTGACACCCGTGTGCCGAAAGGGTGCGTAGGCCATGAACGCGACGACCAGGCGAGCAACGTTCGCAGGAAATCGATCAGGCCCGCGCGTACGACGTGGCACGACCGCGGTACTAGCACGCGACGCAATAGGGGCAGGCCCCGAGCACTGCTAGGGGTTTTCGCCTATACCCGCGATCCCGGCAACTATGCGAGCGTCCGAGCTATGCCGCGCTGCGGACTTTTCGACCTGCGCGATACGCCCGAACCCAGCAAGATAGGGAGATTACATATGAAGCGCCTGGTGGCTGTTCTCGTCGCGTTGGGTACGCTCGCCGGCCCGGCAGCGCTTGCGCAGGGCAAGATGGACTGCGGTAAAGCCTACCGAGATGTTTGGGAGCGGCTGGATCGCGAGAGGTTTGCCAAGATTTCACCCGAGCAACTCGCCGGCGTGAACCGTATGGCGCTGCGCGCCTACGATGCCTGCCAGGCGGGCGACGAGCAGGATGCCAGAGCGCTGTTCTCCAGACTCGAAAGCATGAAGTTCTGAAACCCGTGACGTGGCTGTTTGCCGGCCTTCGTGGGCTCCCGAGCCAGGGGCCCACGAAGCTCACCTGAGCGATGACTGACTCACCATGGCGTGGTCGCCAGGCATCGCCGCCGCGATGACGCAGGCGAGCGCCGCTGCGACCGCAGCCCGAGTTGTTTGCAAGCGATGGGCCCACAGGCGTTCGGTCGGCCTGAGCAAAGGCCGATGGACAACCGCGTCTGATGCCAACCTCACACCTACACCGACAGCCACTGCTGATCGACCTGGCTCTCCAGGGCGGCGGCTCTCACGGCGCATTCACCTGGGGTGTTCTGGATCGATTGCTGGAGGTGTCGTGGCTTCATATCGAAGCCATCTCCGGCACCTCTGCCGGCGCCATGAACGCCGCCGTGCTGGCGGACGGCTTTACAAAGGGCGGAGCGCAGGGAGCGCGGGCGGCTCTCGATGCCTATTGGGAGCGCGTGGCCGAAGCAGCGACCTTCAGCCCGCTGCAGCGCTCGCCGATGGATCGCCTGGCGGGGCGCTGGACCCTGGACTACTCGCCGGTGTTCATCGGCTTCGACCTCATGGCGCGACTGTTCTCGCCCTATAACCTCAATCCCGCCGGCTTCAATCCGCTCACGCGCATCCTCGACGACAGCATCGATTTCGAGCGCCTGGCGCGCTCGCCCATAAAGCTATTCATCACGGCAACGAACGTGCGCACGGGCCGCGGCAGGATATTCCGCAACAACGAGATCACCGCGCAGGTGCTCCTCGCATCGGCATGCCTGCCCACGCTTTTCCAGGCAGTCGAGATCGACGGGGAAGCCTATTGGGACGGCGGCTTCGTCGGCAATCCCACCATTACGCCGCTGGTGCGCGAGTGCGACTCGCAAGACACCATCCTGGTCCAGATCAATCCCAGGGAACGCCCGGGCACGCCGCGCACTGCGGCAGAAATCCTCAATCGGCTGAACGAGGTGTCGTTCAATGCGGCGCTGATGAAAGAGCTGCGCATGATCGCGCTGCTGCGCCAGACCGCGGATCGGGGCAAGGGAGAGGGCGCAAGGTGGGCGGCGATGCGCACCCACCGGATCATGAGCGACATGATGACCGGCCTCGGCTACTCCTCGAAGATGAACGGCGAGCGGGCCTTCCTTTGCATGCTGCGGGAAGAGGGGCGTCGCGCCGCCGACGAGTTCCTGCGGCATCACAGCAAGGACCTCGGCCGCCGCTCGACCGTGGACATCGATGCGCTGCTGGCGGAGTGCTGAGGGGTGGATCTCCCGGGGATCCTCGTCGCCCTCGCTCTGTTGATGTGGCTTGCCTACCGCGGTTGGAGCATCCTGCTCCTGGCACCGGCGATGGCGCTGGTTGCTGCGGGCTTCTCGGGCGAGCCGCTGCTGGCGCACTGGACCCAGACGTTCATGCCCAGCGCGGCGAAGTTCCTTGCCCAGTTCTTTCCGCTGTTCCTGCTGGGCGCACTGTTCGGCAAGTTGATGGAGGACAGCGGCTCTGTGCAGGCCATCGCCCAAGCCATGAATAGGCGGCTTGGGCCACGCCGCGCCATCCTCGCCGTTGTGCTGGCGGGTGCCATGGTCACCTACGGCGGGGTGAGCCTGTTCGTCGCCTTCTTCGTGCTCGCGCCGATGGCAGACTCGCTGTTCCGCGCCGCCGACATCCCGCGCCGCCTGATGCCGGCAGCGATCGCGCTTGGAACCTCGACCTTCACGATGTCGGCCCTGCCCGGGACGCCGGCCATCCAGAACGCGATACCGATGCCCTTCTTCGGAACCACGCCCTTCGCGGCGCCCGGTCTCGGCGTGGTGGCGTCCCTGATCATGCTCGGCTTCGGTCTGTTGTGGCTCGCGCGCGCTGAAGCGGCGGCTCACGCAGCCGGCGAGCGCTATGGCTCGGCGCCACTGGCTTCAGGCGACAGAGCCGCCGCCGACGAGTTCGTGCGCGAGCGTGCCGTCGCCGCACGCGAGTTCGACCCCGCCGAGATCCATCGCGGACGTCACAGCGAGACCGTTCCGCCGATTGCCTGGGCGGCGCTGCCGCTCCTGGTCGTGGTCAGCGTCAATCTCCTGACGTCGATGGTGGTCCTGCCGCGCATGGACCTGGCATTCCTGGCGGAAGAGCGATGGGGCACGACCTCGCTGTCCTCCGTTGGCGGCGTCTGGTCGGTGGCGGTTGCGTTGGCAGCCGCGGTGGCGACGGTGATCGCTGCCAACTGGTCCCGCCTGCCGGCATTGCGTGAGAGCATGGACGCCGGCGCCAACGCTTCAGTGCTGCCGGCCTTGGGCGTGGCGAGCCTCGTCGGGTTCGGCGCGGTCGTCGCGGCGCTGCCGGGCTTCGTCGTGGTGCGCGACTGGGTGCTCTCGATCGGCGGCGGCCCGATCGTCTCCCTGGCCGTCGCCGCGAACGTGCTCTCGGCTTTGACGGGCTCGGCGTCGGGAGGCATGACGATCGCGCTCGACGCCCTGGGCGAGACCTACCTGCGCCTGGCCGGCGAGCTGAATATCGATCCCGCGCTTCTCCATCGCGTGGCCACGATCTCGGCCGGCACGCTCGACAGCCTGCCGCACAACGGCGCCGTCGTCAGCCTGCTCGCCGTGTGCGGCCTGACGCACCGCGAGAGCTACCGCGACATCGTGATGGTCGCCATCGTCGGAGCCATCCTGGCGCTGCTCGTCGTCATTCTCCTCGGCTCCACCTTCGGCTCGTTCTAGCGAGCAGCGACCCCGACAAAGCCCCACGCCTTCCGATCAGGACTATCCGCCGGATGCTGTCGGGGTTCGGCCCGATATGAAGATTGCAGCATTACGGCAAGGTGGGATGCGCACAAATACTGAAGGGATAGCCGCAATGGGACTCGCGAATGAGACGGCGCGAGGATCGGTTGCTCGGATTGCAGCGGCTTTATCCCTGGCCGCAGCCCTGCTGGCGGGGTGCGGCCAGGAAGCGGAGAAGGTCGCCGAGGACCCCCGTCCCGTTCGCACCCTGACGATCGACAAGCGCACCGCCGGCCTGCCCATCATCCTTACTGGTCGCATCGAGGCCGAGGACGAGGTGACCCTGGCCTTCCGCATCTCCGGCCGGCTGCTGGAGAACCGCCTGAAGATGGGGGACCAGGTGCAGGCGGGACAGCTCGTGGCCCGCCTCGAGCCGCAGAACGAGCTCAATGCCCTGAGAGCCGCGCAGGCCAATCTCGTGGCTGCCCAGGGCCAGCTGACGCAGGCCCGCAACCACTTCGAGCGCCAGGACACGCTGCTTAAGCAGGGCTGGACCACGCGCGTCAACCACGATCAGGCAACGCAGGCGCTGCAGACCACCCAGTCGCAGGTCGACGCCGCCGAGGCGCAGCTCAAGGCCGCCCATGATCTAGTGAGCTTCACCGAGCTCAAGGCGGACGCGCCGGGCGTGGTGACCGCCACCGGACCGCGCGCGGGCGAGGTCGTGCAGGCCGGACAGATGATCCTCAAGCTCGCCCGCAAGGACGGCCGCGATGCCGTATTCGATGTGCCCGCGCAGCTGCTGCGTTCTGCCCCGACCGATCCGGAGATCACTGTTTCCCTGACGCACGACCCTTCCGTCGTTGCGCGCGGTCGCGTGCGCGAGGTGGCGCCCCAGGCCGATCCCGTGACCCGGACGTTCGAAGTCAAGGTCGGCCTGACCGCGCCTCCGGAGGCCATGCGGCTCGGCGCCACCGTCACCGGCCGCGTGGAGCGGGAGGCACAGGCCACCATCGAGGTCCCGGCGACGGCGCTGACGAAGTTCAACCGCCAGCCCGCCGTCTGGGTGGTCGATCCCAAGAGCCGGGCGGTATCGCTCCGCAACGTCGACATCCTGCGCTACGACCAGTCGATGGTTGCCGTCTCCGGCGGCCTCGATACCGGCGAGATCGTGGTCACGGCCGGCGTGCAGGCCCTGCATCCCGGCCAGATCGTGCGCTTCCTAGGGATTGAACCATGAGAGGGTTCAATCTGTCGGAATGGGCGCTCGGTCACCGCTCCATCGTCGCGTTCCTCATGATCGTCGCCGTCGGCGCCGGCCTTGCGTCCTACTACCGCCTGGGTCGCAGCGAGGACCCCACCTTCATCATCAAGACCATGGTGGTTCAGGCCGCGTGGCCGGGAGCCACGATCGAGGACACGCTCAAGCAGGTCACCGAACGGATCGAGCGCAAGCTGCAGGAGACGCCCAAGCTCGATTTCCTGCGCAGCTACACCACTGCCGGCAAGACGACGATCTTCGTCAATCTGCTCGGCAGCGCCACCGCCAAGGAGGTCCCCGACATCTGGTACCACGTGCGCAAGAGCATCGGCGACATCTCGCACACCCTGCCGATGGGGGTCATCGGTCCGGGCTTCAACGACGATTTCGGCGACACCTTCGGCACCATCTACGGCTTCACGGCCGACGGCTTCACGCATCGCGAGCTGCGCGACTATGTCGAGGACATCCGCTCCAAGCTCCTCGGCGTCGCCGACGTCTCCAAGATCGAGGTCCTGGGAGCCCAGGACGAGCGCATCTTCGTCGAGTTCTCGATGCAGGAGCTCGCCAGCCTCGGCATCGACCGCTCCGCGCTGATCGCCGCCCTGCAGGCGCAGAACGTCGTCCATCCCGCCGGCACCATCCAGACCGGCTACGAGCGGCTCTCGCTGCGCGTGTCGGGCGCGCTCAGATCCGAGCAGGACCTGCAGAACATCAACTTCGCCGCCGGCGGCCGTATGCTGCGCCTCAGCGACATAGCCCGCATCCGGCGGGGCTTTGCCGACCCGCCGCAGACGATGTTTCGCGTCAATGGCGAGCCCGCCATCGGCCTTGCCATCGCCATGCGCGACGGCGGCGACATCCTCGCCCTGGGCCGCAATATCAAGGAGGCGATGGCCCGGATCACGGCCGACCTCCCGCTCGGCATCACGCCCATCCTCGTGGCCGACCAGGCAGTCACGGTCAGGAGCGCCATTGCCGAGTTCATGTCGTCGCTCTGGCAGGCGGTCGCCATCATCCTCGCGGTCAGCTTCATCAGCCTGGGCGTGCGTCCGGGACTCGTCATTGCGCTCGCCATTCCGCTGACGCTGGCGGTCGTGTTCTCGATCATGGAGCTCACCAACATCGATATGCAGCGCATATCGCTCGGAGCCCTCATCATTGCGCTTGCCCTGCTCGTCGACGATGCCATGACGACGACGGACGCCATGCTCTCGCGGCTCGCAGAAGGCGATAGCAAGGTCCAGGCCGCCACCTTCGCCTTCCGCACCTACGCCTTCGCGATGCTCGCCGGCACGCTCGTCACCATCGCCGGGTTCGTCCCGGTCGGATTTGCGGCGAGCTCGGCGGGCGAATACACATTCTCCCTCTTCGCCGTCGTTGCCATCGCGCTCGTCGTGTCCTGGCTGGTGGCCGTCCTCTTCGCCCCGCTGCTCGGCGTCGCGATCCTGACCCCGCCTCGAACGACCGCGGCGGCGGAGCCCGGCTGGGTGTTCCGCACCTACCGCAGCTTCCTCGACGCGGCCATGCGCGCGAAGTGGGTGACGGTCCTGGCGACGTTCGCGCTGTTCGCCGCCTCCCTGCTGGCGCTGCCGCTGGTGCCGCGGCAGTTCTTCCCTTCCTCCGATCGCCCCGAGTTGCTGGTCGACCTGAGCCTGCCGCAGAACGCGTCGATCTACGCCTCCGAGACCATGGCGCAGCGGTTCGACGACGTGCTGCGCAAGGACGAGGATGTGGCGCGCTGGAGCACCTACGTGGGGCGAGGGGCGATCCGCTTCTATCTCCCCCTCAACGTGCAACTCCCCAACGACTTCTTCGCCCAGGTCGTGATCGTGGCCAAGGATGTCGCCGCCCGCGATCGGCTCAGGACCAAGCTCGAGAAGATCCTGGCCGACGATTTTCCGAGCGCGATCAGCCGCGTCTATCCTCTGGAGCTCGGTCCGCCGGTCGGGTGGCCCGTGCAGTACCGCGTCAGCGGCCCCGACCTCGGGAAGGTGCGCGAAATTGCGCTCGATGTTGCGCGCATCGTCGCCAAGAACTCGCAGACGGTGCATACCAATTTCGACTGGATCGAGCCGGCACGCCAGGTGAGCATCCGCATCGACCAGGACGAGGCACGTCTGCTGGGGCTCAGCTCCCAAGCACTAGCGAGCGTGCTGAACACCGTGATCTCGGGCAGCCCCATCACGCAGGTGCGCGATGACATCTATCTCGTCGACGTCGTCGCGCGGGCCACCGACGAGCAGCGCGTCTCGCTCGCCACGCTGCGCGAGCTGCAGGTGCCGCTGCCGAGCGGGCGCACGGTCCCTCTCAGCCAGTTCGCCACCTTCGGCTACGAGCAGGAGTACCCGCTGGTCTGGCGCCGCGACCGCGTGCCGACTCTCACCGTGCAGGCGGACGTGCGCCAGGGCGTGCTGCCGGAGACGGTCGTCTCGGCGCTGACGCCGCAGGTCGAGGCCCTGGCCAAGGGCCTGCCGCGATCCTACCGCATCGCCGTCGGCGGCACCGTGGAGGAGAGCAAGAAGTCGCAAGCCTCCGTCATTGCCGTCGTGCCGGCGATGCTGCTGATCATGCTCACGGTCCTCATCTTCCAGCTCCAGAGCTTCCAGCGCCTGTTCATCGTCCTCAGCATTGCTCCGCTCGGGCTGATCGGCGTGGTGGGAGCGCTGCTGCTGTCGGGCAAGCCGCTGGGCTTCGTTGCGATCCTGGGCATCCTGGCGTTGATCGGCATCATCACCAAGAACGCGGTGATCCTGATCGGCCAGATCGAGAACGAGCGGGCGCAAGGCAAGGACGTGAGGCAGGCCGCCATCGATGCCAGCAGCGCACGCTTCCGCCCGATCATGCTGACCGCCATATCGACGGTGCTGGGCATGATCCCCATCGCGCCGACCGTGTTCTGGGGGCCGATGGCATTCGCCATCATGGGCGGACTGCTGGTCGCAACCATTCTGACGCTGGTGTTCCTGCCGACGGTCTACGTCACGTGGTTCGGCTGGAGGGAGCCGGCCGTCGCCGCGGTGCATTCGCCCTGCTCGGGTCCCAAGCCATGACGCCTGCGATCACCCGTGCGACCTGCTTCTTCGGCTTCTGGCTCATCCTGACGGGGCTCGACCCCGGCGATACGCCCGCGGGACTGGCGGCGGCCGCGATTGCCACGTGGACGAGCCTGCGACTTCTGCCGGCCGGGGATTGGCGCCTGCGCCTCATTGCGGCTGCCAGGTTCGTGCTGCGCTTCCTGCACCAGTCCGTCGCGGCAGGCGTCGACGTGGCGTGGCGCGCGCTCGATCCGCGCGCGCCGCTGCGGCCGGGCTTCATCGTGTACCGGCCGCGCCTGCCGCCGGGGCCGGCGCGCCATGCCTTTTGCACCCTCACCAGCCTGCTGCCTGGAACTCTGCCGAGCGGACCGGATGCGACGGGTGCCATCGTCGTCCACTGCCTCGATGCACGCCAGCCGGTGGCGGCGCAGATGGCAGCGGAGGAAGCGCGGTTGATAGACGCGTTCGGAGCCCGGCTGAGCGATGGCTAGCTTCCTGTATGCGGCTGCCGGGCTGGTGCTGGCGATGACAGCGCTGGGGCTTGTCCGCATCCTGTGCGGCCCTCGCAATGCCGACCGCATGGCGGCCGCCCAGCTCATTGGAACCTGCGGCGTGGCAATTCTGGTGTTGCTGGCGACAGCTTCGAAGTTCCAGCCGATCGTCGACGTCGCGCTGCTGCTGGCCCTGCTCGCGGCCTTCGCGTCCGTTGCCTTTGTCAGAGGTGTCGACGCGCGGGGCAATCGTTCCGAGGCAGAGGAGCGCAAATGACTCTCGGCCTCGATCTCTTCACCGTCCTTGCGGTGTCGGCCGGATGTCTCTTTTTTATCGCCGGCACCGTCGGATTGTTGCGCTTTCCCGACACGCTCACGCGCCTGCACGCGCTCACCAAGGCGGACAACCTGGGCCTCGGCCTTGTCGTGCTTGGGTTGCTTCCGCAATCAGCAGGCATGCTCGGGGCGCTGAAGCTCGTGTGCGTCTGGTTGATCGCGCAGGTCTCGAGCGCGGTCGTCTCGCAACTCATCGCCGGTGCGATCCGCGACAAGGGGCACGAATCATGAATCCCGCCACTATCTTCGACATCGGCCTGGCGGTGCTGGTCCTCGGCGTTGCCGCCTGGACCATTCTCGTGCGCGACACGTTTGCCGCCGTTGTTTCGTTCGTCGTCTACGGGTTGCTGGTGGCGCTTGTCTGGGTGCGGCTGTCTGCTGTCGACGTCGCGCTGACGGAAGCCGCGATCGGCAGCGGCGTGACCGGCATGCTGCTGCTCGGGGCCGCGGCGCGACTGCGCCCGGCAGAGGCCGGCGCGACCCCGCCAAGCGCGCTCATCTGCGCGTCCGCTGCCGGGCTGTGCACGTTGATCGCGATGGGTCTTGCCGCAACCACGCTCATTCTGCCAGATCCCGCCCCCACGCTCGCACCCGCGGCGATGGCGGGCCTGCCGGCGAGCGGCCTCGGCAACCCCGTGACGGGCGTTCTGTTCGTCTACCGAGCCCTCGATACGTTGCTGGAGAAGGTGGTGCTGGTTCTCGCCCTCGTCGGCGTCTGGTCGCTGGCGGCCGATGAGGAGTGGGGCGGCGCTCCGGAAATTTCGGCCACCCGCCAACCCGACGGCATTCTGACTTTCCTCGCCCAGTTGCTGCCGCCGGTTGGGATCGTGCTCGCGATCTACATGTTCTGGGTCGGCGCCGATCACCCGGGCGGCGCCTTCCAGGGCGGTGCGCTGCTGACCGCCATGTGGCTGCTGGTGCTGATGGCAGGCGTGCGGACTGCGCCCGCGACGGGCCTGGTGGCGCTGCGCCTCGTCATCGTCGCCGGCCCGGTGATCTTTCTCGCCATTGGCTTTGCGGGCTTCGCCTGGGCGGACGGCTTCCTCTCCTATCCAGCCGGCTACGCCAAGCCGCTGATCGTCATCGCCGAGGCGGCGTTGACGCTGTCGATCGGCGTGACCCTCGGACTGCTCGCGTTGGGCCCTCCTGCACGGATCGACCGGCAATGACCGCTGCGGCGTTGTATGGCGTCTGCGCCGCCGCCCTCGTGGGCTTCGGGCTGTTCGGCCTCATCACCAGCCCGCAGCTGTTACGCAAAATTCTGGCCTTCAATGTGATCGGCAGCGGCGTCTTCATG
This sequence comes from Hyphomicrobiaceae bacterium, assembly GCA_041288195.1. GTDB lineage: Bacteria > Pseudomonadota > Alphaproteobacteria > Rhizobiales > Hyphomicrobiaceae > AWTP1-13. The sequence continues at coordinate 20,408 of JBGGME010000285.1, read as the reverse complement.
CTGTTCGGCGTCATCGCCCGCAGGGGCGCGGCGGGAGGAGTAGACGCCGATCCGGTGCCCCAGGCACTCGTCATCACTGGCATCGTCGTGGCCTTCTCTGCAACGGCCATGGCCGTGGCCTTGCTGCTGCGGCTGTTCAAAGCGACCGGCGAAGCCACGCTCGCTGTGAGTGCCCCGAAGGATGCCGGCGGGGATGGGGATCGCTCCTGATGGCACCGGCAGCGGCCCTGCCCGACGCTTCCACGGCCGACGGATACCTGCTCGTGCTGGCGATCCTGCTGCCCGTGACGGGCATTCTGCTGTCGCTGGTGCTGGGCGGCCGCTATGTCGAGCGCATCGTGGCGGTTGTGGTCGCCATGGGTGTCGCCGCGGCAGCAGCCGTCTTGGTTTCCGTCTGGAGCGGTGGCGCGCCGCTCGTCTATATCGTCGGTGGCTGGCCGCCGCCTCTGGGTCTGGCGCTGCGCGCCGACGGCCTCTCCGCAGCCATGATGATGGTGACCGCCATCGTGGTCTGCGCTACGGGCCTCTTTGCCCGGGGGGAGTTCAGCCAGCCGAGCGGACCCCCGGAGCAGCGTGGCCCCCTGGTGTTCTGGCTCCTGTTGCTGGCGATCTGGAGCGCCCTCAACGCCATTGTCCTCGGCAACGATCTCTTCAATCTCTACGTCGCGCTCGAGCTGCTGACCTTCGCCGCCGTGCCGCTCGTCTGCCTCAAGGGCACGCCCGACACGATCGCGGCCGCGCTGCGCTACATGCTGTTCGCGCTGCTGGGCTCCGTGCTCTACCTGCTGGGCGCTGTTCTGATCTACGGCGCCTACGGCACGCTCGACATCGTTCTGTTATTGGCGCGGGTTCGGGCCGAGCCCATCGCGCCGATTGCGGGCGCGCTCATGACCATGGGATTGCTGGCCAAGACCGGCCTCTTCCCGCTGCACCTGTGGCTGCCGCCGGCGCATGCCGGTGCCCCGGCGCCCGGTAGCGCCATTCTTTCCGCACTGGTTGTCAAAGGATCGTTCTTCCTGATCGTGCGCATCTGGTTCGATGCCATGCCGGGGTTGCTCACGCTTGCTGCCGCGCAGCTCCTCGCAACCCTGGGCGCAGGGGCGATCCTGGTCGGCAGCGTGCTGGCCCTGCGCCAACAGCGGCTGAAGCTGCTGATCGCCTACTCCACCATCGCCCAGATCGGCTACCTGTTCTTCCTGTTTCCTCTCGCCGGCGGGTTTCAGCTGGGCGCACAGGCGAGCGCCGTCGCCTGGACCGGCGGGTGGTTGCAGCTTTTCTCGCACGCCTTCGCCAAGGCAGCGATGTTCATGGCCGCGGGGCTCATCGCGCAGGCGGCCGGCCACGACCGGATTGCCGATCTCGGCGGCATCGGTCGCGTCCTCCCGATCACCGCGGTTGCATTCGGATTGGCCGGATTGTCGCTCATGGGCGTGCCGCCGAGCGGCGGCTTCGTTGCCAAGTGGCTGCTGCTGACCGCCGCCGTCATGGACGGACAATGGGTGTGGGCGGCGGTAATGCTGACGGGCGGCCTCCTCGCCGGCGGCTACGTCCTGCTCGTGCTCGGCAAGCTGATGGGGGACGGCACCGATGCTTCGGCCGCCGATGTCCCGTGCGCGAGCGTGTCGCGGGGCCGCGAGGTGGTGGTGCTCGCAGTCGCGCTATGCGCCGTCGCGCTGGGCTTGGTGCCGCTCGAGCCGTCGGAGCTGCTGCAGATCGGACGCGCCACCGTCGTCGAGATCAGCGCACGATGACGCACCACTCGACAATGCGAACCTGGAGGGATGGCCGGTGACGAGCGCAGAGCTGTTGCTGGCTGCCACGCTGGTGCTGCCACTCGCCATGCTTGCAGCAAGCCTGTCGCGCCGCATCTTCGAGAGAGCGCCCGTGCTGCTCGCCCTGGCGCCGCTCCCCGCGCTCGCCGCCGCACTTGTGGCGCCTTCGGGTACAACGCTCGTTCTGCCCGATGCGCTGCTCGGGCTCACCTTCGTTCTCGACAGGCCCGCTGCCATGCTGCTCGGGGCTGCGGCGCTGCTGTGGACCGCGGGTGCCGTCTATGCCCGTCCCATACTGCAGGCCCCGACCGCCGGTCGACGCTTCGCGATTTGGTGGCTGCTCACGCTCGTCGGCAACCTCGGCGCCTTCATCGCTGCCGACCTCGTGGGCTTCTTCATCTTCTTCACCATCTCGAGCCTCGCGGCCTATGGCCTCGTCGTGCATGACGCCACGGCAGAAGCCAGGCGCGCCGGCGCCGTGTACGTCGCCCTGGCCGTCCTCGGCGAGGCTCTGCTGCTGATGGGATTCGTGCTGGCGGCTGCAGGCAGCGAGGGTGACAGCTTGGCCATACGCGATGTGGTCGCCGCGCTGCCGACCTCGCCGTGGCGCGATGTGGCATTGGCGTTCCTCATCCTGGGGTTCGGACTGAAGATCGGGCTTGTGCCTCTGCACGTTTGGATGCCGCTCACCTACACGGCAGCTCCCATCGCCGCCGCCGCGGTCTTGAGTGGAGCGGCCGTCAAGGCTGGCGTGATCGGGTTGATCCGCTTCCTGCCCCTCGAGACGGCTCTCCCGGCCTGGGGCGAGGCGCTGGCTACGATCGGCTTCGTGTCCGCCTTCTACGGCGCCGCCATTGGTCTGACGCAAAGCAATCCCAGGGCCGTGCTCGCCTACTCCAGCGTGAGCCAGATGGGCCTGCTCGCCGCCGTCCTCGGCATGGCGTTGGGGGCCGGCGACGGGGACGGCGGAGATGCGGCCGCCTTCTATGCAATGCATCATGTGCTGGTCAAAGGCGGTCTGTTCCTGGCCATCGGCGTCGCCGCAGTCGAGGGTGGTCGCCGCTGGTGGCCTGTGCTGTTCCCCGCCGCCGTGCTCTCGCTTGCCCTGGCTGGGCTGCCGTTGACTGGAGGCGCACTGGCAAAGGCCGCAATAAAGGCTCCGCTGGGAGGCGGAATTGCCGACGTACTTGCGACGCTTTCTTCAATCGCCAGCACAATACTGATGCTGCATTTCCTGCGCTGCCTGCGGCATGCCTCGCCCATAGCCAGCCCCGCAAGCGCACCGGCGGGGCTGGTTGTGCCCTGGCTTGCAGTGGCTGTGGCTACCGTCGTGCTGCCGTGGGCGGTTTATCCGGCAATCGCGAACGCGCCCTGGCGCACAGCCCTCGCCCCCGCCGTGCTCTGGGAGGCGCTGTGGCCCGTGCTTGTCGGGGCCCTGCTGGCATCCGTGCTGCAGCGCCGGCTGCCCTCGGTGCCGCGCGTGCCGCCAGGTGACGTGCTGACGCTGGCGATGCGTGCGGCGCCCGCTGCCCACCGCCTCGCCGCCGCCGCGGTGCAAGTCGACGCTCGCTTGCTGCAATGGCCCGTTGCCGGCGTCCTGCTGGTCGCCCTCACGCTTGTGCTCGCCGCAGCACTGCTCTCGGGTGCCTGACCCGGCGCGACGCCGGCGGCTCCCGCGCGCGGCAGTACCCATAAACTCCTGAACGCCTCGGGGTTTGCCTGCCCGCGATGGCGGGTACTCCTGGATGGCCGACGAGCGATTGAGCCGTACCGTCAACCGATCGGAGCAACCCTCGCCTGGAAGGTTAGTGAGATGAGCGATCTCGTGGTTCTCGACTTTGACGGCGTCGGAACAGCCGACGAGGTTCTGACGAAGCTGCGCGGCCTGCAGAAGGAGCACCTGATCGACCTGGAGGACGCCTGCGTGGTGGTTCACACGGAGGCCGGCAAGGTCCAGGTCAAGCAAGCGGTGAACCTGACCAAGCTCGGGGCTGCCAGCGGCGCCAGCACGGGCGTCCTCATCGGCGCGCTCGCGGGCCTGCTGCTGCTCAACCCGCTCGCCGGAATGGCGGCAGGCGGGCTTGCCGGCGCCGGCATGGGCGCCTTGTCGGGATCGCTGGCCGACTACGGCATCAACGACGAGTTCATCAAAAACCTGGGCAAGACCATCCCGATGGGTTCCTCCGCCCTGTTCGCTCTCATCAAGAGCTCTACGCCGGACAAGGTGCTGCCCGAGATCGAGCGCTTCAAGCCGCGCGTGCTCAGGACCTCCTTGTCGCGCGAGCAGGAAGACAAGCTCCGTGCCGCACTCCACACAACCGCAGCCGCTGCTTGAGAGAAGGACTGCCGAAGAGGCCAGGCAGCACCGGCTGCCGGCTACCCGGACATCCCGGCTCGCGGCAGCCGCGGGCAACGGATGGGTGCGGGCCGGCGTCGGCCTGATCGCAGTCGTCGCGATCTTCGCCGCGATCAACGCTGCCGGTGCCGTGCTGGGGCCGGTTGCCTGCGCCCTCTTCATCATCGCCATCGCGTGGCCGATGCAGCGCGAGCTGCAGGCGCACATGCCACGGCTCGTTGCGCTGGCCATCGTTGTCGCCGCGATTGTCGTCGTGTTCATCGTCTTTGCCTCGCTTGTAGCCTGGAGCTTCGGGCGGGTGGGACGATGGCTCGTCGCCGATGCGGAGCACCTGCAGCGCATCTACAGCCAGACGGCGGCATGGCTGGAAGGACACGGCATCGGCGTGGCGGCGCTGTGGGCCGAGCACTTCAATGTCGGCTGGATGCTGCGCGCGGCACAAGGCGTCACCGGCCGGGTCAACACGACAGTGGCGTTCTGGCTGGTCGTGCTCGTCTACGTGATACTGGGCCTGCTCGAGGTCGAGGACGCCGAGCGGCGCATCCGCGCCATGCGCAATCGGGAGGCGGGGCGCATCCTCCTTGACGGCACGATCGCGACGGCCGCCAAGTTCCGCAGGTACCTGCTGATCAGGACGCAGATGAGCCTGGCGACGGGGGTGCTCGTCTGGGCGCTCGCCTCGCTTGCGGGACTGCAGTTCGCGCGCGAGTGGGGCATCATCGCCTTTGCCCTCAACTACATTCCTTTCATCGGCCCGTTCATCGCTACCGTCTTCCCCACGCTGTTCGCGCTGGCGCAGTTCGCGTCCTGGCAGGCGGCGCTCGCCGTGTTCGCCTGCCTCAACGTCATCCAGTTCGTCATCGGCAGCTATATCGAGCCGCGGCTCGCCGGCCGGATGCTCGCGATCTCGCCGTTCGTCGTGCTGCTGGCCGTGTTCCTGTGGTCGTTCCTGTGGGGCCCGTTCGGCGCCTTCATCGGCGTCCCCATCACCATCGCCCTGCTCACCTTCTGCGCCCAGCATCCCTCCAGCCGATGGGTTTGCGACCTGCTGGCCGGCGCGCCGGAGAGCCCGGACGTCAAGACGCCGCCATGAGCCTGCCTTCGCAAGGGGCGCCCGGGATTTCCACGCGCTCGGGCGCCAGAAGACAGAGCCGCCCTTCGGACCCCCGCGCCATCGTGTGGACGTGGAAGCAGGTCGGCTTGTCGTTCGTGACCTCCATCACCGGAGACGGCGCAGAGATGATGCGCATGTCCCCGCACTCGCCGATCCAGTCGATGTGGCGATGCCCGTGCATCGCCACGATCCGGCCCCCGAAGCCCTGGAGCTGGCGCACGAACAGCGTGCCGTTGATGAGAGCGGTGCCGATCCGCTCGGAGAAGGCTGCGGCGGGCTTGGGATATTCCACGAGGTGGTGGTGCAGGGCGACAATCCAGCACGCTCCGGGCCAGCGCCGGATAACCGCGACCAGGTCCCGCATCTGGTCGGCGGAGACGAGCCCCAGGGCGTTGGTGAAGGAGAAATGCGCATCCGCGTTCGAGTCGAGCAGGATGACGCCCAGCCCATCGTCGGTGTCGGGCGGCAGCACCATCGGGAAGACGTCGGTCCAAATGCGAGCCACCCGCGCTGAAAGGCCCCGCGATCCGGCATCGGCGAATGCGGCAATGTCCGCGTAGTGGGGCGCCAGTGCGTCCGACAGCGTGTCACCGAGCTCGCCGGTCCGTGCATTGACCAGTCGGACCCTGCTGCCCTGCAGCGTCTCCATGGCCGAGAGCACGCGCATCAGACGCAGGCGCTTGCCGGGGCTGGTCGGAAGATCGAGCCGCGCCGGATTGGCCCGGTCGACGATATTGACGTCGTGGTTGCCAGGCAGCAGCAGGGTCCGCCGGAAGAGCTCGGGATACTTCGCAATCGCAGTCAGGAACTCGGCCCATTCCGAGGAGCGCCCGGCGTCGGTGATGTCGCCCGTGATCAGCAACAGATCGAGGGGTTGCGTGGCGTGGATGGCGTCGAGCCGGGCCAATATCCTGCCGAGCCGCTCGTTGCCGCGCGGGCCGGAGCGCCCGCTCTCGATGCGGAAGCCAAAGCGCTCGCCAACGGTATGCAGATCGGACAGATGCGCGACGCGCCATGACCGGCCAATGGGCGATGGCAGATCGAATGTGGCGAGGTCGCGGGGCTGAGGCATCGTCGCGTCGGCGATGCCCCAGACGAGCGCGGCGGCTGCGAGGTACGCGCTCACGATCACGACGGCGTTGGCAAGCGCCGGCATCGCCAGCCGGAGAGGCGAGGCCAGGTCTGCGACCTCGCCGATCCAGCGCGATTTCTGCCACGCCAGCGCAGCCACCAGGAGACCGGCGACACACACGATGATACCCGCGCCAGCCGCCGAGGCCGCGCGCAGCCTCGCACGCCCCTCCGTGCCGATCCGTGATGCGAAGGTGCGCTCCGCGAGGTGCCGCAGCCCCTCGCGCCAGAACGCGTAGCCCGGTTGAACGGCGAGCGAGTTGAGCGACCAGAAGCCCTGCTCTGCCGCGTGAATGAGCCGCTTCCCGCCGATCCAACCCAAGGCGACGATAAGCACGAGCACCGCGATCGGCCACAGACCGTTGAGTGGTCCGGTGACTTTCCTGGAGAGCGCCTCGAGCCAGCCCGAGACGATCAGTGGGGCAAGGCCGAGCAGGACCGCGGGCAGCGCGATCAGAAGGATCCACGCCGTGATGAGCTTCGGGATGCTGATCTCGGCCAGGAGGCTGCCTGCGATTGCCAGCAGGGATCGCCGCTTCGTGCTCGAGGCATCATCCTCGATGTCGCCGAGGCGCGGATCTGCGAGGGGCATCGTCCGGGCATTCTTTCCTGGATCGCGCTTTCTGCACGTCGCTCTTGCCTACTGTGGCCATCGCTTCCGGCGCTGTATATCGGGACCAATCCGGAGTGTTTCCAAGTCGTCGAGCTAGACCCGCGGGCAGCGTCCGCGCCCTGCGCCAATCGAGGTCGCGCTCTGATTTTGTGGCGCTTTAGGCTGTTTCATCCTCCACCCTAGGGGTAGCTACCGATTGAGACCGGCGCATGCGAGCCCTCCAATGGTTGCGCGGCCGTAGGTTGGCCCCTCAAGGAGGATTGTAATGTCTAAACGTGCCCTGATTGTTTTTGGTAGCGCAGTAACCCTGGTGGCCGGCGCGGCGACCTTGGCTGTTGCCCAATTCGACCCCTGGAACAACAACAACGTCAACATGAGGAGCATGACCGACAATTGGGGCGCACCCAGTCCACTCGGAAACTTGGCCAGCAACGAGGGCATCTACGTCGACGTCGCCCAGTTCCGGATTGCCAAGGGCGCGGCCAAGGGTGATCCGGCGGCCCAGATCCAGAAGTCGGGCGCCAGGGAGGTGTCGGACGGCGCGATCATCTTCCGGTCCGGCAACAAGCTCTTCATCGTTGACGGCACGCCGCCCAAGTAGGCGGCTGGCACGCAGGACCACAGGTGCGCCGGGTCGCTTCCGGCGCCCTGTTGGTGTGCCCGCAGAAGAGTGCAAGGGCGGATGGAGGAAGGCATGGCCGAAAACTCTCGCGGCCCCGACGCCCCGTTGCGGGCTCGCTCATTGCTGATTGATTTCGCGAGCGCGGCGACTGTTGCGCTCTCCTGCCTATGCCTCGCGGCCACTTTGCAGCTGCTTGCGCCGGCGGCGGCGGCATCCGAGGCCCAGCCCAATCGCGTGCGGGCCGAGTACTATCCCCCCAAGAACCCTGCGCATCAGCCGATCTACGACATGCTCAGGGAGAAGCGGGCGCTCGAGAAGCTGCAGGAGGTTTTCAGCCCGTTCAAGCTGCCGATCGATCTCAAGCTCCAGATCGGTCCTTGCGATGGCGTTGCGAACGCCTGGTACAACCGGCCGAATATCAGCGTCTGCTACGAGTATCTGGAAGAGATCATGAAGACGCTGCCCAGCGAGAACGCTCCCAAGGGAATCACGCGCAGCGACGCGATGATCGGCCAGTTCTTCTACGTCTTTGCTCATGAGTTCGGTCACGCGGCATTCGACGTTTTTGCGATGCCCGTTCTCGGCAACGAGGAGGACGCCGCCGACCAGTTTGCGACCTATATCATGCTTCAGTTCGGCAAGGACGATGCCCGCAGGCTGATCACCGGCGCGGTGTTCGCGTACGAGAGATATGTCCAGAACCCGCAAGTGAGCGCACCCCTCGCGGCATTCTCCGACGTTCATGCCCCGCCGGCGCAGCGCTATTTCAACATGCTCTGCCTCGCCTACGGCGCCGACGAGGCGCTATTCGCCGACCTCGTGGAGAGGGGCTATCTGCCGAAGACCAGGGCGAGAAACTGCAAGCGCGAATACAATCAGGTCGCGTTTGCATTTCGCGATCTCGTCACACCACATCTGGACCAGCAGCTTGCGAGACAAGTCCTGGACAAGGCGTGGCTCGCCCCGGTTCCAGAACGCACCATGCCGAGATGAAGCGCTCGGGCCGGTGTTGTTTGCGCGTGGGACCAAAGGCGCAAGATCGCTGTCGCCGCGATGCTCCGTGAGGTCGGTCCGTTGGCTTGCTGCGTCTCCTACTCGGCAGCGATCTCGGGGCGATAGGCGGTGACGTGCAAGGATTCTCGGTCACGGGTGCAGGATCATCATGCCTTCGCCGCCATAGAAATCGACGAAATCGCCCATGACCGCACCCGGGTTGCGCGGCGTCGCCTGCGCCCCATCGCCGGTGAAGGCGCCGATGCGTTTCAGGGTCGGCATCGCCAGGTCTGCCGGCAGATGGTCGCTCAGGAAGCGGTAGCAGGCGTGGTCGACGGCAATCGGGTCCGTCTTCTCGGGGTCGTCCCACATGTCGTACTTGCCCATGCGGTAGTTGAAGTCGTGCAGAGCGATGGCATGCGGCAAAGGCCTGTTGGCGTGCAGCAGCCGCAGTTCCTCGAGCGTGTGCGAGTAGTGGTGGGAGCTGTCCAGGAACACCAGATCGCAGCGCTCCTCGAACCAGCCGTGCTGCTCGATGTATTGCTGCAGCGAGCCGAGAAACATCCTGCCGTGGCCGGCGAGACCGAAGCGAGCCGTGGTCGCCTTGGCGTGGGTCACCATGCCCGGATCGATGTCGATCGCCAGGTATGTGCGCCCCGTCAAAGCCGCCAAGTAAAGGAACTGGCAGGAGAAGCCGCCCTTGGCGATGCCGATCTCGACGATTGGGCCGCGCGCCCGGTTATCGAGCAGATAGTAGACCAGCTCGGTGCGGAACCGCGGCGTCGTGGCGGAGAAGTTGCCTTCGCGCAGGTTGATGCGATCGATGGTGCGCAGGATCTCGATGTGCGCCCCGAGCAGCTCGGGGTCGACCATGGTGCCTGGCACCCGGCCGTCGCCCGGCAGAGGCGCTAACCGCTCTCCAAGGGCCGACGGCAATGGCTTGCCTGCCGCCGCGCTCTCGCATTCGAGCTCGATCCACGGCTGCGGTAGCGTGTAGAGCAGCCGATGCGGCGCAAGGTCGGCCGCGAGCTTGCGGCAGAACAGTCCGCGCGCGGGGTCCGCTGGCAGAAAATCGCTTCCGAGATGGAACGCCAGCGCTGCGTCGCCGGCGATGATGGACTTGGCGCGCTCCCAGTCCGCGGCCCCTATGGCCTCACGGGCTTGCTGCGCCGGGTCGCTCACAACACTGAGCGTGGGTGGCTGCGCCGCCCCGCGGCGACTTCCAAGCAAGGAGCGCAAACGTGAGGCCGCCGTCATGCTACCCCCAAAAAAATGAATGCATTCGATATCCAGCCACGCGACTATACGCGCGAGCCCGCACCGACAAGCAAGCAGATTGTGTCCCGCACCGACGCTGTTGATGCGACGACTTCGCTAACCTGCACAGGAACCTCATCTTGCCGCCGCGTACGGCCTATCACGGGAAGCGCGGCTCAAGACCATCTCGAGAGCACCCTCGCCAAGCGAGCAATACGTGTCGTCGCGATTTGTGCGGCGCACAAAGACGCCACGTGGTCACCTGCGCCGCTAGCGTTGGAGCGCCACTGCAACTGAATTGGCCGAGACCTTCCACTGGGACGGCGGCGGCAGCACCTCGATCCACACCGCGGTTGCAAGCACGAGCAAAGCCACAGCCGCGCGCGGCATCATGCGGGCGCCCCATCCAATCCGATAGAGCACAGCTGCAAGCAGACCGACAACCGGAGCCTTCCACCACGTCACGCCGAGGTACCGCAGCGAGACCCAGAATGCCGCTCCGACGATTGCGGTCAGAATGATCATCTTCTCTTCAGAGGTGAACTTGGCTTCATTCGACATACGTATCCCCACACGCACGCTCGCACGAGAAAATGGACTTGGTTGCACTCCGTTCAAGACGATCGGTCACCATCGTTCCCGCACGCGCAGCCTGCGCAATCCTGTATGAGGTTGAGCACTTTGCGCAAGATCATTCTGCATGCAGCGTTTGCCTGATTCTTCGGCAGCGCCGCGCACAGGAGGCCCGTTTCCGATTCGATCGAATCGAGGGTCTCCGGGGTTCGCCGGCTCCATGCAAAAGCGAGGGCGCGTGATGGCCTGCTCGCGTCGTTCCTCGAGTGGCCAACATAGCGATAGTCCGTGATGGGTTCGTGAAGGTCTGGGTGCAACGCATGCTTGGCCCCTGGCGCGCCAGTGTGCTCAAGGTTCTGGTGTGATTGGGCTATTCCTGCCAAAGGGGCTGCCGGTATCCGACGCTCTTGCTGGCTGGCCGAGCGAACCGGGGCCATTGGCGGAGGTCACCATCACGCAAGCAAAAGGCTGGCGCAGCAGCGAGGGTGGGGACTACAATTCCTGCGACTCCCAGACCCCTGCGAGGACCACGCATGGACCGCGCTGCCGAGATCGAGATCCTCAAGACGCTGCTGCACTACCTCGACACCAAAACCACGTGCATGGCCGAGGCGCCGTGGCGCAACGAGGTGACGGCATTCACGTGCCCGGAGCGAAACAAGCGCGAGCAGGACATACTCATCAGGCAGCGTCCGCTGATCATGGGCCTTTCCTGCGATTGGCCCAAGCCCGGCTCCTACCGTACCGAGGACTACGCCGGGGTGCCAATCCTCACCGTGCGTGGCCGGGACGGCAAGCTGCGCGCTTTCCTCAACGCCTGCCGCCATCGCGGCGCCAAGGTCGCGCAGGGCTGCGGCAGCGCCGGCACGTTCACCTGCCCCTATCACGGCTGGACCTACGGCACCGACGGGATGCTGCGCGGGATCCCCGAGGAGGCACCCTCCTTCCCCGGCATCCGCGCCGAGCGCCCGGGCCTCACGCCACTGCCGCTGGCCGAGAAGTACGGCATGGTCTGGGTGCTGCCGACGCCCGCGGCCAATCGCTCTGGCGACCTCGACATCGATCCGTGGCTCAACGGCCTCGGCCCCGACCTCGCGTTCTGGAAGCTCGACGGCTATCACTTCCACGACCGCCACGTGCACTATGAGGAGATGAACTGGAAGCTCCTCGTCGACACCTTCCACGAGGGCTATCATTTCGGCTTCCTGCACAAGGAGTCGCTGAGCGGCATCCTGGTCCACAACGTCGGCCACTTCACGCCCTACGGGCCCAATTTCCGCCTCGTGTTCGGACGCACCAAGCTCGATCGCCTGCGGGAGACGCCCGAGAGCGAGTGGGACCTGATGTGGAACTCGACGATCGTCTACTCGATGTTCGCCAATACGATCTTGGCCCCGCAGGGGGACCACATGGAGATCTTCCGCATGTTCCCCGTCGACGGGCGGCTCGACCGCGCGCTGATGGAGACATCGCTCTACATTCCCAAACCCGTGGAGAACGAGGACGAGAAGCGCCACTGGGATGCCAACCTCGCGCTCGCGGTCAAGGTCGTGACGACAGAGGATTTCCCGGCGGGGCGCACTATGCAGATCGGCTTCAACTCGGGCGCACAGACCCACATCGTCTACGGCCGCAACGAGCCGGCGCTGGCGCACTATCACAAGTCGATCCGACGCGAGCTGGGCCTACCCGTTGACGACGGTCCCACGCCCGTGCGCGAAGCGGCCGAGTAGACGCGCTAACGCGACAACAGGAAACGCTTGTCTTGAACGCATTGATTGCCGATCGAATTCATTGACGTGACGACGCCTTTGCCATCCAACGCCTCATGTCCTCGCCGCCGCGCGAAGCGACCAAGAAAGGTCTTCATTATGTCTCAGACGCATTACCTGCCGATCAAGCTGAACACGACTGTCCTGCCGAAGGTCGGTGTCTTCGTCCCGGACCACTTTCAGCCCACGACCGCCGTCAACGTGATTGTCTACTTCCACGGCAACATCGAGCCCTTCTGCAAGACCGAGCCGGAGCCGTTCAAGGTCAAGGGAATTGAATACTATCTCGATACGCCGCTGTTTCGGTGCCTGCGCGAGGAGCTAGATGCCAGCGAGACCAACGCGATCCTTGTTGCTCCCACCCTCAGCGTCAAATTCGGCAGCTCCACACCGGGCTTCTCGCCGAAATATGGAAATCTCGATCAAGCCAACAAGCTCGATTTCCTGATCGACCAAACTTTCACCCGGCTCAAGGAAAGCGGAGCGCTTCCCGCGACTGTCCGGCCCGGCAAGATCATCCTGAGCGCCCATTCCGCGGGTGGAGTGGTGATGATGAAGGTTCTGCGGGCGACCAATGCACTGAAGGACAGCATCGCGGAGTGCTGGGGCTTCGAATGCCTGTATTTCGGCACCGACACGTGGAAGAGCTGGCTTTCGGCCAATGCCGACAAGCAATTTCGTCACGTCCGGCAGCCAGGCGTGTTCAAGGACGAGGCCGCCATACTCAAACACTTCGACAATTTCATCGATGTCGCCAGCGGCACGAACCATTGCAGCCTGCTCAAGGAGAAGTGGCGGGAAGCAATCAATGCCAGCCCCACATTGAAGCCTTCGGGCGCCATGGTGTGAGCACGCGCCGCGGCGCGGCGCGGCGAACCCGGTTCAGCGACGCGGCGTCGGCACGTCGCTGCGTATGAGGCTCTCCGCGGAGAGCTCCGCCCAGAGGGTATCGGGGATGTCGCGTCGCATCCACGCGAGGTTGAGGCGCACCTCCTCCGCCGCGACAGGTCCCGGGATCACCGCAACGACGCTTCTGTGCCCGAAAGGGAACTGCAGGGCGGCGGCGGCAAGCGGCACGTCGTGACGCCGGCAGACGGCGGCGATGCGCTCGGCCTTGTCGATGATCTCCGGCTTGGCGGCACGATAGTTGTAGAGAGCGCCGGGCTCGGGTCCCCTGACGAGGATGCCCGAGGCGTAGGGGGCGCCGATCACGACCGAGACGCCGCGCTCGGCGCACATGTCGAGCTCGGCCAGCCCTTCCTGATCGAGCAGCGTGTAGGGCATGGCAACGAGGAAGAAGTCGATCGGCCAACGCTCGAGGAAGCGCGGGATCATGCCGATGAGATTGATGCCGGCACCGATGGCCGCGATCTCGCCCTGGGCCTTGAGATCAGCGAGCGCGCGGTAGCCGCCGCCGTTGTCGAGCTGGGCGAGGCCTGCAACCACCCCCTCGAGCGACCCATGGTGGCGCGGGTCGAGGTCGTGGATGAGCAGCGCCTCGACGCGGTTGAGACCCAGGCGGGCGAGGCTCATCTCGTAGCTCCTCAGCACGCCGTCGTGCGTGTAGTCGAAGCGCGGCTCGAAGGGCAGCCCGCCGGCCCAGCCTGGATGCCTGTAGGTGTCGGGCTCTGCGGGTCTCTTGTGCACGCGGCCGACCTTGGTCGAGAGCACGAAACTGTCGCGCGGCCTGGTGCGCAGGACGTGGCCGAAGCGCAGCTCGCTCTTGCCGTTGCCGTACCAGGGCGAGGTGTCGAAGTAGCCGATGCCGGCCGCGTGCGCGGCCTCGATGGTGGCGGTCGCCTGCGCCTCGGGGATGCTCTCGCGCATGTCGCCGAGGCTCGCCCCACCCATGCCGAGCTGGGTGACCTCGAGCGACGTGTGGCCGATGCGGCGGCGCAGGAACGGGTCCATAAGCTCAACCTTCAAGCGTTGGCCGCGCACAGGCGCCGGCGGACCGCGTCGAGGGGATCGGCATGCACGCGCTCGACGATTCGGGCGAGCTTCGCCTTGTCGGCGTCGGACTTCACCGCGATCGAGAACTCGCAGTTGGTGACGATGCCGCCGAACCGCTGACACAGCCGCTCGGCGATCTCGTCGTGGGTGCCGATCACCGCATAGAGGTCGAGGATGTCGTCGGAGATGTAGCCCGGCATCTTCTCCCAGTCCTGCGCCCTCGCAAGCTGGCTCAGCTGGCGCGCCAGGTCACCGAGCCCGTGGTGCTCGACGGCGGGGCGGTAGGCAGGAGTTGAGACATAGAAGGCGAGGCGCGCCCGCACGTCTTTGACGCGCGTGGCAAGCTCGGCCTCGTTGGCAGCGGTGGCGATCAGCGGCTTGTGGCAGATGCGGAAGCTCTCGAGCGACCGGCCGGCCTTGGCCGCGCCCTTGCGCACCTCTGGGATTATGACGTCGGCGATGTACTCGGCCGAGCAGATCGGGTGCGGGCGCACGCCGTCGGCAACCTCGCCCGCCACCTGGCACATGTGCGTGTTCACGGCCGCCAGGTGGATGGGGATATCGGGGTGCTCGATCGGTCCCGGGTCGAACAGCGGCGTCATCAGGTTGATGGTGTAGTGGGCGCTCCTGAAGTCGAGCGGCGCCTTGGTCTGCCAGTGCTTCCACACCGCCCGCACCGCACCGACATAGTCGCGCATCCACGGGCCCGGCGCCGACCAGGGCATGCCGTAGCGCCGCTCGATGTGGGCGCGCACCTGCGGCCCGAGCCCCAGGGTGAAGCGACCGCGCGAGAGCTTCTGCAGCGTCCAGGCGCTGAGCGCCGTGATCGTCGGGCTGCGCGGGAACGCCATGGCGATGGCAGTGCCGATATCGAGGCGGCGCGTGGCCTGCGCCGCGAGCGCCATGACGATGTAGGGGTCCTGCTTGGTCTCCTCGATCACCACCCCGTCGTAGCCGAGATCTTCCAGGAGCCGCGCGTCGGGGGCGACGGCATCGAGGTCGAGGCCGACCTCGGGAGCACGCAGGCCCGGGTCGACCTTCCCCAGCGGAAGCAGGGTCTCCAGTCTCACCGGCAATCTCCTCGGTGGGTTAATGCGCCATCCTTGCACGCTGTGGCTGCACAGGCGAGGGGCCGCGCCATGTCGCAGGCCTGCGTGCTTGGCGATCCCTCGCGCACGGTGTTACCCAGGGAACAGCGGAATCTATAGAGCTACCGCGATCTTGCGCTATTGCCGTTGGCAGGCGTGCGCCGGCCAGTTGGGAAAACGGCACGGGAGATTGCCGCAATGTCGGGTGCCGGAGCCCGTCCTCTGCTTCCTCGCCTGACCCCTTCGCTCGCCTCCTCGATCTCGGGCGCGCTCGCGGTTCTGGCCGGCCTCCTTGCCCTGGTCGTCGGATCGAGCCTGCCATCCGAATACCAAGGCGCCTTCGATGTCGTTCGACTTCCGCCGACGGGTGCGCCGACGCAGACGGCGGGCCTCTCGAGCAGGCTGGCAGTGAAGCTCGGCAGCCTGCCCAGCGACAACCAGAAGGCCTGGCTCGGCGTCAACATTCAGTCCATGGAGTTGCCGCTCGCACTATCGCTCGGGCTGCGCAACGCCAAGGGCGCGCTGATCACCGAAACCGTTCCGAACGGACCGGCCGCGCGTGCGGGCATCCGTCCGGGCGATATCATCCTCAACTTCAACGGCAACAACCTGGAGGACTCGACCGACCTGCGCCAGAAGGTGTCGCACACCGCCATCGACTGCGACGTGGTGCTGGAGGTGTGGCGGGTGGCGAGCCCCGACGGCGACTTCTACGCGGCCCTGCGGCGGCTCGCTGACGGCGGCAACGCCTATGTCATGTACCACCTGGGAACCATGCACGAGGCCGGCACCGGCATCGCCAAGGACGAGCGAGAGGCAGTGCGCTGGTACCAGCGGGCCGCGAACGCCGGCAGCCCGCATGCCATGACCTCGCTCGGCCTGATGCTGATCCCGGGACGCGGCGCCTCCAAGGACCAGCCCGAGGGCTTGCGCCTGCTGAAGGGTGCCGCCGACCGCGACCATCCCGAGGCGATGCGGCGGCTCGCGGTGCTGATGGTCGAGGGCACGGTGCTGACCCGCAACCTCCCGGAGGCGGAGCGGCTGCTGACGAAGTCCGCCGAGGCGGGTCACGTGCTGGCGATGCTCGACCTCGGCGACCTGCACGATGCGCGCGACAACGAGCAGGGCTGGAGCCAGGCGGCCAAGTGGTACGCACGCGCCGCCGACCGCGGCAATGCCACGGCCATGGTGCGACTTGGCATCCTGCAACAAGACGGCAAAGGCGTGCTCAAGGACGAGACGGCAGCGGCCAACCTCTACAGGAAGGCGGCGGACGACGGGTCCTCCTCGGGCATGCACAATCTCGCCCTGCTCTACGACAAGGGTATCGGCGTGGACCGGCGCGATCCCGAGCTCGCCGCAACCCTCATGCTGCAGGCGATCGATCTCGGCGACCAGTTCTCACTCAAGGAGATGGCGCAGAGCTCTCGCCGCTGGTCGCTCGATTTCCGCCGCGCCTTCCAGCGCAAGCTGCGCGACGCCGGCTTTTATGAGGGCGGCATCGACGGCAGCTTCGGCCACTCCACCCTGTCGGCGCTGAACGACTACATCAATCGCAAGAAGAAGTAGCGGCGCGTCGCGCCTAGGGCTGATCGGGCCGCGCGCCGACCGCCGATTCGCGCGGACCGGGCAGTGACATTTCTGCGTTATCAACAGGAACGGCCCGTCTGAACGTAGTCAACACTTGGGCTTTCGGCGGGAATACGCACTATGGGCCGCGTGTGAAGTTCACGGGTGAAATCGAAATTACGGAGGTGGAGTCGTGAGTTGCAAGAAAATCGCCGTTGTGTCGCTCCTCTGCGCCGTCGTAGCCCTCACGGCGTGCCGCCGCGAGGAGAGGTATGAACCTCTGAAGCTCGGCGGGCCGGTCGCGGAGCAGCCAACCCGCTAGGTCGCCTGTCCCATCAGGCTTCCCGAGTCGGGCCTCCCTGCGGGGGGGCCCGCTCTGCGTCGGCGGCGGGTTCCTCGCTAACGGACATTTGATCTACGCGACCCGATCGCCCTTCTTGACGGTCACTGTGCGGTTGTCGACCGCGGGCAGCATGCGCGCGGGATCGCGAGTCACGACAACGTCAATGACGATGGGTACGCCTGCAGGCTCCAATCCCTTACGGAAAGCTGACGACAGGTCGTCCGGCTTCTCGACGCGGATGCCGACGCAGCCCATCGCCTCGGCGACCTTTGCGTAGTTGGTCTCGGCGAGGTCCGAGGACTGGTAGGCGCCCGCCCCGTACATCAGGTGCTGCAGGGCCTTCACGTATCCCGAAGCGGCATTGTTGAAGACGACGATGGCGAACGACAGGCCCATGCGCCGCGCCGTCTCGAGATCGCCGAGCGACATGTTGAAGCCGCCGTCGCCCGTGAGCGAGACGACGGGGCGGCCTTTGGCGGCGAGCGCCGCGCCCATGGCCCCGGGCAGGCCGTAGCCGATCGAGGCGAAGCCGCGGTCGGGCACGAAGCCGCGACCCGCCTGCTTGGTGTCGTAGAGCAGCCCCGCCCAGTGCGCGGCGAAGCCGCCGTCCGCCACCAGGATGCCGTCGGCGGGCATGACGGTGTTGAGCTCGTGCAGCATGCGCGCGACGTTGATTGGCGTCTCGGTCGAGGTCAGCCGTTCCATGACGCCGGCCCTCCATTTGGCCATGCGCTCCCCCACGCTGGCGACGTAGTCGCGGCGCTCGGATGCGAGCTTCCCGGCGCCGCCGGCGAGGGCGGCCTCGAGGTCGCGGATGCCCTCGCGCACGTCCCCCCATAGCGTGACGGTGGGTCGATAGGTGCGGCCGAACTCCTCCGGGACGATGTCGAGGTGGATGACGGTCTTGCCCTTGCCCGGGATCGTGAAGCGCTTGGTGGCGATCTCGCCGAGCTTGCAGCCGACGACCAGCAGGACGTCCGCCTCCTCGATCAGGCCGTTGGCGATGCGGTCGTAGCGGCCGAAGAGACCGGCGCTGAGCGGGTCGGTGCAGGCAACGGCGCCCTTGCCTGTCATCGTGTGGGCGACGGGGATGCCTTGGGCCTTGGCGAACGCGCTCACCGCTGCGGCGGCCTGCGAGATGTGCACGCCGCCGCCGCACAGCATCAGCGGCCGCTTGGCCTTGGCAAGCAGCGCCGCTGCGCGCGCGGTATCGTCGGCGGCCGGGCGGCAGCGGATCCCGGGCGCCGCCGCGTAACGTGCGTCGACCTCGAACTCCTCCTCCCGGAACGGCAACGTGCCGTGGCAGACATCCTCCGGCACATCGACCACCACGGGACCCGGCCGGCCAGACGTCGCGATCTGGAAGGCGCGGGAGATGAGCTCGGGGATGCGGCTCGTGTGCTCGATGCGCAGGAGCTCCTTGCAGGCGGGCTTGAGGATCTCCGTCTGGCGCGACTCCTGGGTCATGTTCTTCCAGGAATGCGCGCGGTGCGTGTCGCCGATGAACGCGACGAGCGGCGTCCCCGCGTTGAGCGCCTCGATGAGGCCGGTGACGAGGTTGGTGGCGCCAGGTCCCAGGGTTGCATCGACCAGACCGACCCGGCCCGAGACCTTGGCGTAGGCGTCGGCCGCGAACGCGCCGCAACGCTCGTCGTTGATGAGGTGGTGATCGAGCTTCAGCCGCCGCGCCGCGTCATAGAAGGCGAGCAGCTGGAAGCCGCCCATGCCGAACATGGGGCCGGAGCCGAAAGCCTTGAGCATGCGGGCCATCGCCTCGCCGCCCGTCATCTCGTTGGTCTGGGTCATACTATCTCTCTCCTGTCATCCCGGCCGAGGGCGTCAGCCCGAGAGCCAGGAACTTTCAAGCACCAACCATCTTGCGCGTCGTCGCTGCGGTCTGCTCAGCGGTCACGCGTACCTGGTCCTCCAGGTTGGGCGCATAGCTGATTGGCGCGCGCGGCGCGCCGAGGCGTTTCACTGGGGCCTTGAGCGCAAAATGCGCGCGCTCGGCGACTGTCGCGGCGATCTCGGCGCCGAAGCCGCCGACCTGCACCGCCTCGTGCACGACGAGCAGGCGGCCCGTCTTCGCCACGCTCTCCAGCACCGTCATCTTGTCCCAGGGCCACAGGCTCCTCAGGTCGATCACCTCTGCGTCGATGCGCTCCTTCGCTAGGGTCTCAGCGGCGGCGAGGCAGGTGTGCACGGCGGCTGACCAAGACACGATGGTGATGTCCTGGCCTGCCCGCGCCACCCGTGCCTTGCCGATCTCGACGAGGTGGTCGCCGTCGGGAACATCGCCTTCCAGCGGCCAAAGGTGCTTGTGCTCGAGGTAGACGACGGGGTCGTCGCAGCGGATCGCGGCCTTGAGCAGGCCCTTGTTGTCGGCCGGCGTTGCGGGAGCCAGCACCACGAGGCCAGGGATGTGCGTGTACCAGCCCTCGAGCGATTGGGAGTGCTGGGCGGCGGAGGAGCGCCACATGCCGATCGGCTCGCGCACCACGAGCGGCACGCGTCCCTGTCCCCCGAACATGTAGCGGGCCTTGGCGGCCTGGTTGACGAGCTCGTCGATGGCGCAGAGTGCGAAGTCGGAGAACCTGAGCTCGACGATCGGCCGCGTCCCCATCATGGCGGCGCCGACTGCCGCACCCATGATGCAGGCCTCCGAGATCGGCGCGTCGGCAATGCGCTCGGGCCCGAACTCCTCGACGAGGCCCTTGTACTGGCCGAACACGCCGCCGCGGCCGAGGTCCTCGCCGACCGCCCACACGGTTGCGTCGCGCCGCATCTCCTCGGCGATCGCCTGGCGCGAGGCTTCGGCATAGGTGAGCTTATCCATCAGAACGCCTCCCGGCGCGGGTCGCCCACGTCCTGCACGTCGGCGAAGGCGCGCTCGAGCGGGGGGAACTGCGAGACCTTGGCCTCGGCGTACGCCGCGTCGATCTCGGCCCGGGCGGCGCTCTCGGCCGCGGCGAGATCGCCGGGAGCCACACCGGCAGTCGCCAGCAGGTCGCGCAGGCGCGCGATGGGATCGCCCTTCCAGGCAGCCGCCACCTCGTCCTTCGTGCGGTAGGGGGCCGGGTCGGCGCCGGTGTGGCCGGTGAGGCGATAGGTCTTGCACAGGAGGAAGCGCGGTCCGCCCCCGCCTCGGATTTCCGCGACGAGCCGCCGTGCCGTCTCGTCGACCGCGACCAGATCATTGCCGTCCACCGCAGACGACGCGATGCCGAGGCTCTCGGCGCGCGCCGCCGGCCC
>JBGGME010000284.1:0-9128 GCA_041288195.1 Hyphomicrobiaceae bacterium | reverse complement strand
GCAAACACCAGCGGACAAGCATGGACATATCTCATTGTAAAATACTAAGGATGTGATCTTGGGATTGTCCATAAGTATCTATGCTCGTCCACAGTTACGTGACTGAAAATCACGGTGTCGGTGGTTCGATTCCGCCCCTGGGCACCACTCCCTCGCTTTCGGCGAGTTGGCGGCTCTGCGATCCGGTCCGTGGCACGCCGGGAGCACACGCATGCACGGCTGCGGAATCGAACCTGCAGCGGACGGCGCCCCCGAGCGAATAGGGGAAATCCGCTCCGAGCCCGCCGCATGCTGAGACGAATTTCGCGATCAGGCCACCAAGATGGCGTAGGTGCCGGTCGAGAAGGCGGCGGGCTTGGCGCCGCCCGCCTCGCGGATCTCGCAGGTGCAGAACGCCAGCGTCTTGCCGAGCCGCATCACCTTGGCTTCGAGCAGCGCGTCGGCCTTCATGATCGGCCGCATGTAGTTGATCGTGAGGTCCACGGTCGTGCACGGCTTGAAGGCGCCGGCCGCAGCCGCGAGCGCGATCACCATCGCCGTATCCGCGCCCGTCAGCAGCGCCTGTCCGCACAGGATGCCGCCGACACGGCACAGCTGATCGGAGAACGGAATGCGCAGCGTCGCGCTGTCCGCGCCGATCGCCTCCGCCGTCACCCCGCTCGCCAACACCCACGGCGCGAAATTCTCGGCCAGGATAGCGCTTGCTGCTGAGGTGGTGAGTTTGGACATATGGCGGCTTCCGGCTGTGGACTTGGGCTATGCTATACCAACTCGCCGGGGCGATGGCAGACGCCTGCAAGCAGGGGAACCGAGCGTGAAGCACTCGACCGTCGAGACCAACGGTATCCGCATGCACGTAGCTGAGCAGGGCCAGGGCCCGCTCGTCATTCTCTGCCACGGCTTCCCCGAGTCCTGGTACTCCTGGCGCCATCAGCTCGGCGCGCTGGCCGAGGCCGGCTTCCGCGCCGTGGCACCCGATATGCGCGGCTATGGCCAAACCGACCGTCCCGAGGACATCGGCAAATACACCCTGCTGCATCTCGTCGGCGACATGGTCGGCCTCGTCGAGGCGCTGGGAGAGAAGCAGGCCGTGATCGCCGGCCACGACTGGGGCGCGCCGGTTGCCTGGCACGCGGCCCTGATGCGCCCCGACCGCTTTCGCGGCGTCATAGGCCTCAGCGTCCCGTTCCGTCCGCGCTCGGCCGCACGCCCGTCGACGGTGATGCCCCAGACCGACGATAAATGGTTCTACCAGCTCTATTTCCAGAAACCGGGCGTGGCCGAGGCCGAGCTCGCCCGCGACGTGCGCCGGACCATCCGCAGCATCCTCTACGCCGCCTCCGGCGATGCACCGAAGCGGACCGAGGGCCTCGGCATGGTGCCTCGCAAGGGCGGCTTCCTCGACCACGCCGCCGATCCCACGACCCTGCCGTCATGGCTCGACGATCGCGACATCGACTTCTACGCGGGCGAGTTCCAGCGCACCGGCTTCCGCGGCGGCCTCAACTGGTACCGCAACATCGATCTGAACTGGGAGCTGCTGGCGCCCTATGCCGGAGCGAAGGTCACAATCCCGGCCCTCTACGTCGCCGGCGACCGCGACCTCGTCGTCACCTTCAGGGGCATAGACCAGCTGATCCCGAACCTCGCCCAGCACGTGCCGAACCTGCGCCGTACCATCATTCTGCCGGGCTGCGGCCACTGGACCCAGCAGGAACGCGCCGACGAGGTGAACGCGGCAATGATCGAGTTCCTGAAAGGGCTCTGAGAGGCGGCCGTATCGAGCGGGCCGACGCCAAGGCGAAATCATTTGCGGCCGGCCGGTCGGCGCGATATGGCCGGTGCGAGACGCCAGCGTTCCTGAGGCCGACCCCGATGAGCGACGATACACCCCCGGACCGGCTGTCCTCGGACCCGGCGAGCCCCTACTACGACGCTGCCCTGCTCGAGCGCGGCGTGGGCGTGCGCTTCAAGGGCGTGGATCGCAACAACGTCGAGGAATACTGCGTGAGCGAGAGCTGGGTCCGCCTGTCGGTCGGCAACACCCGCGACCGCAAGGGCCGCCCGCTCGCCATCAAGCTGCAGGGAGAGGTCGTGCCCTATTTCCGCGACAAGACTGACGGCCCGTAGGGCGCAATAAGGCGACAGCCGCATTGCGCCGATCTGTCGTGAACGTATCGGCCCAATACGCTTCGCTATTGCGCTCTACGCCCAGGTTCACCGACTTGTGACACCTATCCGCAAAACCGCTCTCTCCGCTGCTGCGTATCGAGCACAGCACGACGCACTCAGGGAGAACACGATGCGATCCTGGATCACGCTCTTCGGCCCGGCCCTGGCTTGGGCGCTCGCGGCCTTGCTCACCGCGGCAGCCTCCGCGAACGAAAACTACGAGAGCTGGGAGATCCTGAAGAACCCGTTCGAGAGCACGGGCGGCGGCGGGGTCATGATCGGGGAGTACAACCCCGTCATCGTCGGCAACAGGTGCGTGACGAACTTCACCGCCACGCTGCCGGACGGCAAAGTCTACTACAACATCGTGGAGTTCGAGACCGTCGCGGTCCAGGGCGGGACGCTGTGCACCAACGGCAGGTGGCGCGCCCGCGACGGCAGCGCCTCCGGCACCACGCCATTCCGCGTCTTCATCAAGGACGGCGCCGTGCGCCGCTCGCCTTGAGCGGCGAGCCCATCAGGCAGGCGTGCCTCTGAGCAGGCCCTCGACGCTCAGATCCTCATCAATGCTCGGCCAATGGATGCCGTGTCCAGCCGCACAGGGCTCCCAATTCGCGCGATCCTCGGGACTCGCCGATTTGAGTCGCGGATACCACTCGAGTGGCGCGGCGATCTTGCGCCCGTCCCTGAGCAGTACCTCCAGCCAGTCGTCGGTAACGCGAACGTCCTCGACGCGGCTGTCAGGGTTGGCGCTCACCCAATCTTCCGCACGTCGACGAAATGGCCGGCGATGGCCGCGGCGGCCGCCATCTGCGGCGAGACGAGGTGGGTGCGGCCGCGGTAGCCCTGGCGGCCCTCGAAGTTGCGGTTTGAGGTCGAGGCGCAGCGCTGCTCGGGCTTGAGCTGGTCGGGGTTCATGCCGAGGCACATGGAGCAGCCGGCCTCGCGCCACTCGAAGCCGGCGTCGAGGAAAATCTTGTCGAGCCCTTCCTGCTCGGCCTGCTGCTTCACCAGCCCCGAGCCCGGCACGATCATGGCGTAGGCGAGCCGGCTCGAGACCTTCTTGCCCTTGACCACCTTGGCGACGTTGCGCAGGTCCTCGATGCGGCCGTTGGTGCACGAGCCGATCCACACCACGTCGAGCGGGATGTCGGCGATCCTGGTGCCGGCCTTGAGCCCCATATACTCGAGCGAGCGGACCATCTTGGCGCGCTTGGCCTCGTCGGCGACCTTGCCGGGATCGGGCACCAGGCCCTCGATGGTGGCCACTTCCTCCGGCGAGGTGCCCCAGGTGACGATCGGCGGCAGCTTCGAGGCGTCGAGCTTCACGTCGCTGTCGAAGTGCGCGCCCTCGTCCGACTTGAGGGTCTGCCAGTATTTCATCGCCTGCTCCCAGGCCGCGCCCTTGGGCGCCTTCGGACGACCCTTGAGATAGGCGAAGGTCTTCTCGTCCGCCGCCACCATGCCCGCCCGCGCGCCGGCCTCGATCGACATGTTGCACACGGTCATGCGGCCTTCCATCGACAGCGCGCGGATCGCCTCGCCGCGATACTCGATGACGTTGCCGGTGCCGCCGTCGGTGCCGATGTGGCCGATGATGGCGAGGATGATGTCCTTGGCCGTGACGCCCTCGGGCAGCTTGCCGTCGACGGTGACGCGCATGTTCTTGGCCTTGCGCTGCTGCAGCGTCTGCGTGGCGAGCACGTGCTCCACCTCCGACGTGCCGATGCCGTGCGCCAGCGCGCCGAAGGCGCCGTTGGTGGAGGTGTGGCTGTCGCCGCAGACGATTGTGGTTCCGGGCAGCGTGAAGCCCTGCTCCGGCCCGATCACGTGCACGATGCCCTGCCGCACGTCGCGCTCGTCGTAGTATTCGACGCCGAAGTCCTTGGCGTTCTTCGCCATGGTCTCGACCTGGAGGCGGCTCTCCTCGTCCTTGATGCCCTGATTGCGGTCGGCGGTGGTGGCGATGTTGTGGTCGACGACGGCCAGCGTCTTCTCCGGCGCGCGCACCTTCCGGCCGGCCAGCCTCAGGCCCTCGAACGCCTGCGGGCTCGTCACCTCGTGCACGAGGTGACGGTCGATGTAGAGGATGCAGGTGCCGTCCGGCTGGCGGCTGACGACGTGGTCGTCGAAGATTTTGTCGTAGAGGGTCTTTGCTGCCGACTTCGCTGCCGTCTGGGCCATCGCGCGCTGGTCCTTGTCCACGTTTCCGCCCTGTAGATAGCGCGCGGCCCAAGGGTGTGCAAACCGGCCGCGTCAGGGGTGACGCGACCCGCCCCGGCCGGCCGACCGCACCGAGCCGACATATCGGTTACGTTCCGGTCCGGCACCGGCTATAGCAGGGGCGCCAGACGGCCCTTGGCCTGCCGCAACAGCCGGCTCTATTGCCTCCTGGGCCTGGCGAGATGGTGAGGCGAGACGTGGCCGGTCGTATTTTCCCCGTCATCCTGTCCGGCGGCTCCGGGACCCGCCTTTGGCCGCTGTCGCGGGCCATGTACCCCAAGCAGTTCATCCGCTTCTTCGACGACCAGGACTCGAGCTTCCTTGCCGCTACGCTGAAGCGGCTCGCCCCCGCCGCCGGCTTTGCGGCGCCGATCGTCATCTGCAACAATGACCACCGGTTCCTGGTCCGGGAGGAGGCCGAACGCGCGGGCGTGATGCCCCAGGCCATCGTGCTCGAGCCCGTGGCCCGCAACACTGCCCCGGCAGCCGCTGTCGCTGCGCTTCTGGTGGCCCACACCGATCCCGAGGGCGTCCTGGTGCTGATGCCCTCCGACCACGTCGTCAAGAACGAGCCGGGATTCGTCGCCGCCGTGCGACGGGCGGGCGAGGTAGCAGCAACGGGCCGGCTCGTGCTGTTCGGCATTGCGCCTGCCGGACCGCACACCGGTTACGGCTACATCCGCCGCGGCGACCCGCTGCCGGGCTTCGATGACGCCTTCGTCGTCGAGGCCTTCATGGAGAAACCCGACCGGGAGACTGCGGCGGGCTACTTGAAGGCGGGCGGCCACTTCTGGAACAGCGGCATCTTCGTGTTTCGCGCCCAGACCTTCCTCGACGAGCTCGCCCGCCTCGACGCCTCGATCCTGGACGCTGCCAAGCGGGCGCTGGCGGAGGCCAGGGAGGACCTGGGCTTTCTCCGCCTCGGCGATGCCTTCGCCAAGGCGCCCGCCATCTCCATCGACTACGCGGTGATGGAGAAGACCAAGACCGCCGCGGTGCTGCCCATCGACATCGGCTGGAGCGATGTCGGCTCGTGGTCGTCGCTGTGGGAGATCGCCCGGCAGGACGCCGACGGCAATGCAGTGCGCGGGCAGGCGATCTTGGAGGATACCTCCAACAGCTACGTGCACTCCGAGCGGGCGCTCGTCGCCACCATCGGCGTCGAGAACCTCGTTATCGTCGATACCCCGGATGCGTTGCTTGTGGCCGACCGCGCCAGGGCGCAGGACGTGTCGACCATCGTCAAACGCCTGCAGCAGGCCGGCCGCAAGGAGCAGGCCCAGCACCTGCGCAGCTATCGGCCGTGGGGCTACTTCGAGTCGCTCAGCATCGCTCCGCGCTTCCAGGTCAAGCTCCTGCATGTCAAGCCCGGCGGCAAGCTCTCCATGCAGATGCACCACCATCGCTCCGAGCACTGGGTGGTCGTGCACGGCACGGCCAAGGTGACGATCGGCGGGACGGAGCAGCTGGTGCGGGAGAACGAGTCCGTCTACATCACGGCCACCCAGTGGCACCGGCTCGAGAACCCCGGCAAGACGCCGCTGGAGCTGATCGAGGTGCAGATCGGCAGTTATCTGGGCGAGGACGATATCGTCCGCCGCGACGACGTCTATCACCGCACGCCGGACGAGACGAAGTAGAAGAGGGATGGCCTACTCGGCGGCCTTGATCAGGCCCAGGCGCTCGCCGGAATAGACACCCTTGCGCAGCGGCTCCCACCAGGCCCGGTTGTCGAGATACCAGCGCACCGTCTTGGCGAGGCCGCTGTCGAAGTCGTGCTCGGCGCGCCAGCCAATGTCGCGCTCGAGCTTTTCCGGGTTGATGGCGTAGCGGTGGTCGTGGCCGGGCCGATCCGGTACGAAGCTGATGAGGCGGCGCCGCGGCGCCCCGGCCGAAACCAGCCGGTCGAGCATGTCGCAGATCGTCGCCACCACCGCCAGGTTGGTCCGCTCGTTGCGACCGCCGACGTTGTACTTCTCGCCGGGTCTGCCCTCGGCAAGGATCAAGCACAGGGCGCGGGCGTGGTCCTCCACGTAGAGCCAGTCGCGCACGTTGGAGCCGTCGCCATAGACGGGGAGCGGCATCTCCTCCAAAGCATTCAGGATGATCAGCGGGATCAGCTTCTCGGGGAAATGATAGGGCCCGTAGTTGTTGGAGCAGTTGGAGATCACCACGGGAAGGCCGAAGGTCCTATGCCAGGCGCCGGCGAGGTGATCGGCAGAAGCCTTCGAGGCAGCGTACGGCGAGGAGGGATCGTAGGCCGTCTCCTCGCTGAAGCTGCCCTCCGGACCGAGCGAGCCGTAGACCTCGTCGGTGGAGACGTGCAGGAAGCGGAATGCGGTCGCGCGCTCGGTCGGCAGGCGCATCCAGTACGCGCGCGCCGCCTCCAGTAGAACGTGGGTGCCGACCACATTGGTGCGGATGAAGGCGTCGGAGCCATTGATCGACCGGTCGACGTGGCTTTCCGCGGCCAGGTGGATCACCGCGTCGGGCGCGTGCCTTGCAAACACCGCATCCATCGCGTCGCGGTCACAGATGTCGGCCCGGATGAACGTATAGAGGGGGTTGCCGGCGATCGGATCAAGCGAGCGCAGGTTCGCAGCGTAGGTGAGATTGTCGACGTTGACGACCTCCGCCCCCGCATCCTGCACGAGATAGCGGCAGACTGCCGAGCCGATGAACCCGGCTCCCCCTGTCACGACGATCTTCACGAACCGCCCCTGATCGTCTTCGTTCCGCGAGCCCTTACGGGCCCGCCCATGCGCCGATTATGTTGGAATTCAGCAATTTGGCAAAACCCGGTGACAAAATCCCGCCTTGGCCCAATGGCTCGCGACGCGCTTGCGGCTCGTCACCCCGAGGCACCTCCCCTGTCGCGATTTCTATCATGCCTACGTCGTCGGCAGACCTTTAGCAAAGTTGCGCCGATAACACAGGTTTGTCAGAGAGTTGCGTCGAGACGAGCATGCGAATTGCGCCTATGGCCGCTCGAAAGTTAGAATGATCCAAATCGCTTTTCTTTTCGAGTTCCCGCGTGTCACCACTCAACAAGGACACCGTCGCAATGTCCGCTTCAATCGGCATCATGGGATCGCTTGCAGTGCCGATCCTGGCCTATCTTGCCTATGCGGTTGTGAGAGCGCGCAAGGGCGCCGTTCCCAAGAGATGGGACTAGCACCGTACGGGGGCATCCAGGCTCTCGGCGGAGAACGACTGCTGGCGTGGCATATCCGCAGCCCTCCGCACCTTGGAACAATGCCTGCCTCCTCGACCGTCAGTATTCTCTCTTCTTCGGCTCGATGTATTTTATCTCGTTGGTCATCGTGTAGGTGTGCACCGGGCGGTAGTCGAGCCTGACGTTGCGCTCCTCGGTGTTGGCCCACGCCAGCGTGTGCTTCATCCAGTTGACATCGTCGCGCTTGGGGTAATCCTCGCGCGCGTGGGCGCCGCGGGACTCCTCGCGGTTGACGGCGCTGACCACCGTGGTGGCGGCCTGCACGATCAGGTTCTCGTATTCGAGGGCCTCGATCAGGTCGGAGTTCCACACCAGAGAGCGGTCCGAGACGCGCAGATCGTCGGTGCCGCCCCAAACGTCCTCGATCATCTTGGCGCCTTCCTCGAGCACGGGGCCGGTGCGGAACACCGAGCAGTTGGTCTGCATCGCCTTTTGCATCTTGAGGCGCAGAACTGCGGTCGGCGTCGAGCCCTTGGCGTTGCGCACGCGGTCGAGGCGCGAGAGCGCCAGCTCGTCGGAGTCTTTCGATAGCGGCGGCATGGCGGCACCGGGCTCGACCGTCTCGCCGCAGCGCTGGCCCGCAGCGCGTCCGAATACCACGAGGTCGGTCAGCGAGTTCGATCCCAGCCGGTTGGCGCCGTGCACCGACACGCACGCGGCCTCGCCGACGGCAAGCAGGCCGGGGACGATGGTGTCGGGATTGCCGTCCTTCAGCGTCAGCACCTCGCCGTGATAGTTGGTGGGGATGCCGCCCATGTTGTAGTGCACCGTCGGCAGCACCGGGATCGGCTGCCGGCGCAGGTCGACGCCGGCGAAGATGCGCGCGCTCTCGGTGATGCCGGGCAGCCGCTCGTGCAGGATCTTGGGGTCCAGGTGGTCGAGATGCAGGTAGATGTGGTCCTTGTCGGGCCCCACCCCGCGCCCCTCGCGGATCTCGATGGTCATGGAGCGCGAGACGACGTCGCGCGAGGCCAGGTCCTTGGTGTGGGGCGCATAGCGCTCCATGAAGCGCTCGCCGGCCGCGTTGGTGAGATAGCCGCCCTCGCCGCGCGCTCCCTCCGTGATCAGCATGCCGGCACCGTAGATGCCGGTCGGGTGGAATTGCACGAACTCCATGTCCTGCAGCGGCAGGCCGGCGCGCAGCACCATGCCGTTGCCGTCGCCGGTCTGGGTATGCGCGCCCGTGCAGGTGAAGTAGACGCGGCCGTAGCCGCCGGTCGCCAGGATCGTCTTCTTGGCGCGAAAGCGGTGCAGTGAGCCGTCCTCGAGGCAGAGCGCGATGACTCCGCCGCATGCCCCATCCTGG
The DNA here is from genome assembly GCA_041288195.1 of Hyphomicrobiaceae bacterium. Classification (GTDB taxonomy): domain Bacteria; phylum Pseudomonadota; class Alphaproteobacteria; order Rhizobiales; family Hyphomicrobiaceae; genus AWTP1-13. Next base: position 192 of record JBGGME010000284.1, on the reverse strand, counting down.
TCCACGATGAGGTCGATGGCGAAGTACTCGATGAAGAACTGCGCCGAGTGGCGCAGCGACTGCCCGTAGAGGGTGTGCAGCATGGCGTGGCCGGTGCGGTCGGCGGCCGCGCAGGTACGCTGCGCAGGCGGGCCCTCGCCGTACTCGGTGGTCATGCCGCCGAACGGGCGCTGGTAGATCTGCCCCTCCTCG
>JBGGME010000283.1:0-30582 GCA_041288195.1 Hyphomicrobiaceae bacterium | reverse complement strand
GCGGAGCCCCGGCGTTGTACTATCTGCCGCTGGCGCTGACGGAGAAGCTCGGGCACTTCAAGGAACAAGGTCTCAACGTCGAGGTCAGCGACTTCAAGGGCGGCTCGCAGTCGCTGACCGCGCTCGTCGGCGGCTCGGCCGACGTCGTCACCGGCGCATACGAGCACACGCTGCGCATGCAGGCCAAGGGCCAGGACATCCTTGCCGTCATCGAGCTCGGCCGCTATCCCGGCATTGCGCTTGGCGTCAAGACCGACCGCGCCGACAAGATCAAGACCATCGCCGACCTCAAGGGCACCAAGATCGGCGTCACCGCGCCCGGCTCCTCCACCAACATGATCGTCTGGTATCTGATGGCGAAGGCGGGCCTCAAGCCCGACGATGCCTCCTTCGTCGGCGTCGGCGCCACCTCCACCGCCATTGCCGCCGTCCACCGCGGCGAGATCGACGCCATCTCCAACGTCGATCCCGTGATGTCCAAGCTGCAGTCGACCAAGGACATCGTCATCCTGGCCGAGACGCGAACCACGGAAGGCACCACCAAGGTGCTCGGCGGGCCCATGTCGGCCGCGGTGCTCTACCTGAAGCGCGACTTCATGGAGAAGAACCCCAACACCGTGCAGGCGCTCGTCAACGCCTTCTACAAGACGCTCAAGTGGATCGACAAAGCCACCCCGGAGCAGATCGCCGAGAACGTGCCGCAGGAATACTGGCTGGGCGACAAGGCGCTCTACATCGACGCCGTGAAGAACAACCTGCAGGTCTACTCGCGCGACGGCGTCGTCAGCGCCGACAGCAGCAAGCGCGCGCTCGACTTCCTCAAGCAGTTCGACAAGGAGATCGCCGCCGCCACCATCGACACCGCCAAGACCTGGGACGACCGCTTCGTCAAGAAAGCCGCCGCCGCGATCAAGTAAGGCCGCGCACTTTCGATAGCTGAAGTGTAGTCTGCTGCACGGGCTGGCGGCTCACCGGCCCATCACCGCTCCTGTGCGATCCCATGTTCCCTCGGACAAGCGGGCCGCCGTCCGCTACAATGAACTAGGTTCCGGTCCTTTCCTCTCGGTTTTCCGGAAGGAACAGCGAATGGAGAGCTCCACAAGCCCGCGCAAGATGACCGTGACGGCGACCGTGTTCGTCGTCATCCCGTGCGTCCTGGGCCTCGGCATCGCCCAGTACCTGCGTTGGAGGGGGACTGTCTGGCTGAGCAGCGCCGGCGGGTTCTGGCCGGTTGTCTGCTTGGCGACCTCGGTTGCCATCTTGATCAGCCTGGCCCTCTCCTCGTCGAAGGACAGGACCGCGCTCGTTTGTGGATGGCTGGTGCTCACGTGGACGTGGTTCTACGTCCCGCTCTGGCTGACGGCGCAAGGGATAGCGCAATCCACTGCAGTCGTACCCAGGGACGGGCGCGTCTTCGTCGCCGGCGAGCCTGGCCGAAAGCCCACCGACAGGGTGTGGCTCCTCATCAGCCGCGCGGACGACAAGATCGTACGCAGCGTCGCAGGCACGGCCGTGATCAATGCCGTGGAGCTGCAATATCGCTATTCGGAGTCCTACATTTCCGGGCGGGGCAACGGGGAGGACCTCTCGACGCCCGTTCTGAGCGCCGCTGCCGCAATGCTGGCGGAAGAGGCGGAGAAATCCCGCTCACGGCGGATCGCCCTCTTCGACAAGCGCGACGTGCATGAGCAATGGCTCGGCAAGCTGTGCCACGCCATCGCGCCGAATGAAGGCAGGTGTCCGTTGAAGCTGAGCCTGTCTCCCCAGGCCGAGGCCGCAATGCCCGGTGCGGTTTGGAGCAAGTCCTATTCGGAGAAGGAAGCGATCGATGAGCAGCATCTGCCCACCCTGGTGCAGCTGTTGACCCAGGAGAATTCCCGGCTCGTCGATCGAGACCGGGTCCTTGCGCTATTCATGGAGCTCGCCAATACCCCTGAAATGCTGGCCACGGTGGCGCGCAAGTCGAGCCTCCTCGATGCATCTCAGTTCGACGCATTGATCGAGCGGCTTCTCGCCTCGCCTGGATGCGGCAATGAAACGGTGGCCGTCCTTGCCAAGGTGAACCGCTTGACGGACGAGCAGCGTCGGGCGCTGCGCGACAAGATGCTGCGTGAGGCGAGCCTTTCGATCGTCGCCAACAACGCCGCAACGTTGCGAATCTCAGATGCCGAGGTGGCGCAGCTCGCACGACGCATGCGCGCCTCCTCCGAGCTCACGCCCGAAGTGGCCGTGCTGGTCCTGGAAAAGCTCGGCGAGCGATTGCCTGCGGAGACCCAGCAGGAGGCCGTTGCGTCGATCGTCAATGCCAACGCCTCCCATGCGCTGGCTGCGCTCAGGCACGTGAATTTCTCGAGCAGCTTGCGCAGGCAGCTGCTCGACAAGGTCGTTCTCGACGCTGCCTACGAGGACTTCGAAGCCGCCCGCTTGTCACGCGAGGCATTGGAGGACTTGCTGACGCCGGCCGAGATGCGCGCCCTGGTCGCAACCCTGATAAAGCGGAGCGAGGCGTCCTCGAAGTGGCTTGGCCTTGCCGTGCGCATGCTTCCGGTCCGTGCCATGACGCCTCTCGAGCGCAAGGCGGTTCTCAACGGGCTCTTGTTCGAGAACACCAAGTCCGCATTCGAGTTTGCCAGCGAGCACCGACATCATATGGAAGCGGAGGATATCAATGACGTCACCTCCGACTATACGCGGACCATAACGCCCGATTTCTGCCTGCACCTGTCGCATCGCAACAAGAACCGCAAGATCGACTACTTCAGCGAAGGCCAGCTCCAGATCTTCCGCGACTGCGCCCAGCCCAAATAGCCCCTCCCCGGCAAGACCGAAATGCCGCGCATCACAGTTTCACGGCGACCAGGGATCGATCACCTGCACACCCGTACCCGCGAAGTCCTGCAAGTCCCGCGTTGCCAGGGTCATTCCGCGGGAGCGCGTGATCGCAGCGATCTGAGCGTCGAAATCATCGATCGGCCTTCCCGCCCCGCGCCTGTCGGTCACGATCCGGGCGAACTCGCGCGCCGCCGCGCTGTCGAACGGCAGGATGCGCCCGGCGAACAGATCCAGGACACGTCGCGCCGCCGTCTCGAGGCCGTCTTTGCGCCTGCCGTCCGGTTTGATGGCGACGCCATAGAGAATCTCAGCCTCGGTCACCGCCGTCGTGAACAGGTTCAGCGGATTTTGGCGCGCAAGCCAGCCGTGTACCGCCGGCTCCGGCGTCGGCCTCATCTCCTCCGACAGCACATTGGTATCGAGGACGATCATTGCCGCCCTATTCGAATGTTGGCGGCTCGCGCACGGGTCGGCGCGGGAACGGCTCCAACTCGATGCCGCCCAATGGCTCGACGATGGCGCGGATGGCGTCGGCGAGGTTGCCTGGCACCGGGGCCGATGGCTTGGTGCCGAGGGCATCCTCCAGAATACCCCGTGCCTCCGCTTCCATAGATCGGCCGTGCACGGCGGCGCGCTGCTCGAGCCGCCGCTTCAGGTCGTCGTCGATGTCGCCGATCGTGATGCTGGCCATCGCCTGCCTCGGGCGTGAAATCACTGGTACTGTAAGCAGCGCTACCGCATTGGGCAATCCGAGCCAAGCGGCGCGCTACGATATGCTTCCCAGGCGGTCGGAGGCTCGGGCAATAATCCCAACGGTAGTTGAGCCTGGCGCGTGCCGCACTACTGAGTACACGACCTCCGGCGCTGCGAGATCGACGCGATCTCCCATCGTCAGCGCCGACAGCCTTGCTGCAGCGCCGAAGTCTTCCGGCGTGTGCCGATGGGAGCGGTGGGCGTGCACGGCACGCTGCGCTCGCGGAGCGACGTGACGGTGTCCCCCTTTGTGGGGATGCTGCAGGCTCCTGAGCACCCCATTTGATCCGCATCGCGGAGTGGTGGGAGTGTCATTCACGTGCGCGGAATCGGACGTACCCTCGCTCAGATATCCCGGCTCTCGCTGCCGTATTTCCGGTCCGAGGACCGGTGGGCTGGTCGCTGTCTCCTCGGCGCCATCCTCGCGATCGAGCTCGCCCAGGTCGGTGTCGCGGTGCTGCTCAACTCCTGGAACGCGCGCTTCTACGATGCTCTCCAGCACAAGAATGCCCTCGCGTTCGGGTACGAGCTTGCGATCTTCTGCATGTTGGTGACGGCAGTCATTCTGCTGGCCGTCTACCAACTGTATCTGAGCCAAGGGCTTCAGATTCGATGGCGGCAGTGGATGACCAATCGGCTGCTTGGCGCATGGCTGCACGACTCCACTGCCTATCGCATGCAGCTTTCGGCCGATTGCACCGATAACCCCGACCAACGTATCGCCGAGGACATCAAGCTGTTCGTTTCGAGCACTCTATCCCTTGGCACCGGGTTGCTCGGTTCCGTGGTGACGCTCGGGTCGTTCGTTGCGATTCTGTGGGGTCTCTCCAACGCCGCTCCCCTGACGCTGTTTGGGTACACGCTGGGCATCCCGGGCTACTTGGTCTGGGTCGCTATCGTCTACGCAATGGCGGGAACATTCATTGCGCATCGGATCGGGCGACCACTCGTCGATCTGGACATTGAGCAGCAGCGCTGCGAGGCGGATTTTCGCGCCAGTCTCCTGCGGGTCCGCGAGAACGCCGAGCAAATAGCGCTGCTAAGGGGCGAGTCCGCCGAACGCGGAAGACTCATGGCCCGCTTTGCGAAGGTCAGGATCAACTGGACGGCAATCATGGGCCGTCAGAAGCGCCTGACGTTCTTCACGGCCGGATACAATCAGGTCCAGGTCATTGTCCCGATCTTGGCAGCCAGCCCGGTTTACTTTGCAGGCACAATCGGTCTTGGCGGCCTGATGCAGACAGCATCGGCCTTCGGACGGGTCGAGGGCGCCCTTTCCTTCTTCGTCAAGGCCTATCCGCAGCTCGCTCAATGGAAGTCCATCGTCGAGCGGCTCGACGGCTTCGAGCGAAGCATCGCTGACGCCGCTGGTTATCGAGAGACGTTGCTGGTGGTCGAGCGCAGTCCTGAGTGCTCCATCACTGCGGCGGCCCTTGATCTGAAGAAGCCGTGCGGCGCGCCGCTCTTGAAGATCGACACGCTTGATCTTGCCGCAGGCGAGGCGACACTTCTCACCGGGCGCTCGGGCACGGGCAAATCCACTCTGTTGCGCGTGTTGGCGGGCATCTGGCCGAACGCTCAGGGCCGAATCGACATGCCGGCTCGTTCACGAGTGCTGGTCTTACCCCAGCGCCCTTATCTGCCGGAAGGGTCGCTGCGTGATGCAATCACCTTTCCGCGCACATTCTCGGCCAATGAGGATGCGCGTATCGCCGCTTTGCTGACGGAAGTCGGACTGTCAACACTCGCAGATCGCCTCGACGAGCACGCCCACTGGCAACAAAAGCTCTCGCTCGGCGAACAGCAACGCCTGACCGTCGTTCGCTCCATTCTTTTCGAGCCTGATTGGCTTCTTCTCGATGAGGCTACGGCCTCACTCGACGAGCCCGCCGAGCGCATGGTCTATGCGCTTTTGCGCGAGCAATTGCCCCGTGCCACGATTGTCTCGGTCGGTCACAGGTCGACGCTCAGGGCACTGCATCACCGGAGCATCGAGATCGGGCAGCGACATGCGCACGAAGTCATGCCGTGTCCAGACAAAGGGATCCCAGGCCCCGGGCGGTTGAGCGTTTCTCGCCTCGCCGCTTGACCAATCGGAAGCTGCCAGGGTCAAAGTATCGACAAGCCCGTGCAAGTGGCGCGTCCGTTGTGGCCCAAGCAATAGACCTCGGCAATACTCGCGGCCACCATTGAGCGGGTGCCGCCGAGAGGGGCACGATTGGGGTACACGACCTCCAATGCTGCAAACCGACGCCTTCGATGCCGACACAGCCGCGATGCTGCGCCAGATCTACGATACGGTCTGCGCGCAATACGTCTCGCTCGCCCCCGACGAGCAGGGCATGCGCGAGACGATCGCCGCGGCCATCGAAGGCATCGCCAGCAACGGACAGCGCAAGAGAGAGCGCATCCTGCGCTACGCCCGCTTCAAGGCCGCCGAGCAGTTCTCGGCGCCGCCTACTTGATCGGCGAGAACGGCGCCGCCAGCAGGATCTTGGTCTCCTGCTTCCCGACCGGGCTGTCGCCGGGCGGCGGCCAGATGCCCTCCGCCGTCGCCTTCTTGCGGATGGCGACGCGCTCGTCCAGGCTCTTGTAGGCCCAGATATGCACCCACTGGTTGAGGCCGCCGATTTCGCTGGTGAAGACGCCCGTCAGCGGCGACAGCTTCAGGCGGCCGGGCAGATACTCGCCCCAGCGCTGCGCCATCTGCGGCGTGCTGCCGGGCTTGAGCACATAGCTGCGCATCTCGAAGTAGGGGCCGTTGCTGGAGGGCTCGAGCGGCGGCGAGTAGGGCAGCGGCTCGAACAGCTCCGACTTCATCTCGGCGATGAGCTCGTGCGTCTTGGGCGGCCACTTGCCGCTCTTGATCGCCTCGGCGCGGATCTTGCTGCGCTCGACCGCATTCTCGTAGGGCCACACGTGGATGACCTGGTTGAGCGGCCCGATCTCCGTGTACCAGAAGGCCGCCAGCTTGGAGAGCTTCAGGCGCGGCTCGAGCGCATCGCCGAAGCGCTTCAGGAACTCGGGCAGCATGCGCGGCTGCAAGGTATACGTGCGGAACTCGTAGATCATCGGGCCACTCCCTGGTTTCTCGCATGCGAGGTTCGCATCATCGGCAGCGCCAGACAATCTCCGTGTGCAGCGGGCGCCTATGCGCCCCGCGCAGGATGGGATGGCCGCCTCCCCAGTCCTGGTCTAGCGTGAGGCACGGCGGGCTGCGCGCACACCTGCAGCCGAAGAAATTTCAATAGGAGGTCGCATGGCGCTGCTCATTTTCGGGCTGGACCAGCATATTGCTGCCGGCAAGGCCTGGCGCGACGAGTTTAGGGCGCAGCTGCCCGCACTCGACATCCGCATCTGGCCCGAGGCCGGCGACCTCGCCGACATCGAGTATCTGGCCTTCATGCATCCCGACTTCGACAAGCTTCCCCAGTTTCCCAACCTCAAGGCCATGTTCAGCCGCTCGGCCGGCGTGGAGTCCTTCGTCAAGCACCCCAGGATGCCCAAGGTGCCCCTCGGCAAGGTCGAGCCGCCCGGCGGCGACCCCATGATGACCGAGTACGTCGTCATGCACGTCCTGCGCCTGCACCGCGAGATGCCGGCCTACCAGGCGGCGCAGGCCAGGAAGGAATGGCGCCGCGCGCCGATCATGCGGCCCGAGCAGCGCCGCGTCGGCTTCCTCGGCTTCGGCATGATGGCCAAGGCGCCCGCACTCGTCCTGAAATCGCTGGGCTTTCCGGTCTCGGCCTGGGTGCGCTCGTCGCGCGCCGCCGAGGAGGTGGCGATCTTCCACGGGCCCGATCAGCTCGAGCCGTTCCTGCGCCAGACCGACATCGCCGTCTGCCTGCTGCCCCTGACGAAAGACACGGAAGGCATCTTCTGCGCGCGCACGTTCGCCATGATGCCCAAGGGCGCCATGCTCGTGAACGTCGGCCGCGGCAGGCACATCGTCGACCAGGACCTGATCGCCGCCCTCGATTCCGGCCAGCTTGCCCACGCCTCCCTCGATGCGCTCTGGCCCGAGCCGCTGCCGCCCGAGAGCCCCCTGTGGCTGCATCCCAAGGTCACCGTGATGCCGCACGTGGCCCGCCGCCCCACTGTCGCCCAGCTCGTCACCGAGATAGTCGCCAACATCAGGAGCCTCGAGGCCGGCGGCCGTCTCCTGCAGCAGATCGACATCGCGCGCGAGTACTGATTGGTGATGCGCCCACGAATCCTGCGTTGCTTTCGGCGCGCCCGGCTTGCGCTCGCCGTGGCGCTGGCCGCCGGCGCGGCCGCCGCCACCCTCGCGCCTGCGGCCTCAGCCGGTCCCTCTATCGTCTTCGACGCCAGCGACGGCACGGTACTCTACGCCGAGGACCAGGACCTGCTGTGGGCGCCCGCCTCGGTGACCAAGATCATGACCGCCTACCTCGTCTTCGAGGCCATCAAGAGCGGCAAGCTCGCGCTCGACACCCGCATCCTCTACTCGGAGCAGGCCGAGGCGCAGGTGCCGAGCAAGCTCGGGCTTCCGGTCGGCGCCAAGCTCAAGGTGGAGACCGCCCTGCAGGTGCTGATCGTCAAGTCGGCCAACGACGTTGCGGTCATGCTGGCGGAGGCGGTGTCGGGGTCCCACGAGGCCTTCGTCGCGCACATGAACGCGACTGCCGCGCGCCTCGGCATGACGCGCACGACGTTCGCCAACGCCAACGGCCTGCCCGCCGCGGTGCAGGTCACCACGGCACGCGACCTGGCGCGGCTCGCCACCGCCGTCGTGCGCGACTATTCCGAGCACGCGGCCCTGTGGTCCATGCGCAGCGTCAAGGTCGGCAACAGCCGCATGCGCAGCTACAACGGCCTGCTCGGGCGCTACGCCGGCGCCGACGGGCTCAAGACCGGCTTCGTCTGCGACAGCGGCTTCAACCTGATCGGCTCGGCGACCCGCGACGGGCGCAGGCTGATCGCGGTGGTGCTCGGCGCCCCCACCGACGGCGAGCGCACCCTGCACGCGGCCAATCTGCTCGAGCACGGCTTCCACAGGGCCGAGTGGGCGCAGATCTTCCCGGCGCCCACGCTCGAAACCCTGCCGATGGAGTTCACGCCCACCGCCGCCATGACCATCCGGCAGGCCCTGCCCTGGTGGTCGTGCGAGATGCCCGCCGCCAGCGCCGCGGAGACCAAGGCCATGCAGGCCGCCGCAGCTGCCCAGGCCACGCCCGCAGCCGGCGGCGCTCCCACGCGCGGCGAGCGCTGGCCACCTTGGTGAGGCGCGGGGCTCAACCCTCCTTGAAGGCCACCTCGCGACCCTTGCGGATGCCGGGCAGCAGCACCGCCACCAGGAACAGGCAGCTCACCGCCAGGAATCCGGCGCAGATCGGGCGCTCGATGAACACCCACCAGCTCCCCCTGGAGATGATGAGCGCGCGGCGGAAATTCTCCTCCAGCATCGGCCCCAGGATGAATCCCAGGATCAGCGGCGCCGGCTCGCACCGGATCTTGGTGAGCAGGTAGCCGAACAGCCCGAACACCGCCATGAGGATCACATCGGTCGTCGTGTTGTTCACCGTGTAGACGCCGATGCAGCAGAACACGATGATGATGCAATAGAGCCAGCGATAGGGGATCTGCAGGAACTTCACCCAGATGCCGATCAGCGGCAGGTTGATGATGATCAGCATCAGATTGCCGATCCACATGGACGCGATCATGCCCCAGAACAGGTCGGGCCGCTCCGTCATCACCTTGGGACCGGGCACGATGCCGTGGATGGTCATGGCCCCCAGCATCAGCGCCATCACGGGATTGGGCGGGATGCCCATCGCCAGCACCGGGATGAACGAGGTCTGCGCGCCGGCGTTGTTGGCCGACTCCGGCGCCGCCACGCCCTCGACCGCGCCCTGGCCGAAGCGGGAGGGGTCCTTGGCGATCTTCTTCTCCACCACGTAGGCGGCAAACGCACTGATGAGCGCGCCGCCGCCGGGCAGCACGCCCAGGATCGAGCCGATCGACGTCCCGCGCAGGACAGCGGGCCAGGCCTGCCGCGCCTCCTCGCGCGTCGGCCAAAGCCGGGTGATCTTCTCGATGTGGTGAGGCGCCAGGGCCCGCCGCTCCAGGCTGGAGATCACCTCGGCGATGCCGAACAGGCCCATGGCGACGGGCACGAAGCCGATGCCGTCTGCTAGCGCGGAGATGCCGAGCGTGAACCGCGTCTGGCCCGAGGCGATGTCGGTGCCGACGAGGCCGAGGAACAGCCCGAGCACCACCATGGCGACCGAGCGCACGATCGAGCCCTGCGCCAGCACCACGGCGGCGACCATGCCGAACACCAGCAGGCCGAAATAGTCGGGCGACTGGAAGCTGCCCGCCACCCGCACCAGCGGCACCGCGAACACGGCGACGACCGCGGTCGCCACGCAGCCCGCAAACAGCGACCCCAACGCGGCGATCGCCAGCGCCGAGCCGGCGCGTCCCTTCCGCGCCATCATGTGCCCATCGATGCAGGTGACGACGGAGGAGCTTTCCCCCGGGATATTGACCAGGATCGCCGTGGTGGAGCCGCCGTACTGCGCCCCGTAGTAGAGCCCCGCCAGCATGATCAGGGCCGCCACCGGCGGCAGCGTGAAGGTGATGGGCAGCAGCATGGCGATGGTCGCCACCGGCCCCAGTCCCGGCAGCACGCCCACCAGCGTGCCCAGCAGGACTCCGATCAGGCAGAACAGCAGATTCTCAGGGGAGAGGGCGACGCCGAAGCCGAAAGCAAGGTTCTGGAGGAGGTCGGTCACTTGAACCAGATCACTTGAACCAGACCGGCAGCGGCAGTCGCAGGCCCTTCACGAACAGGGCCCAGGCAAACAGGGCGAGCACCGTCCCGAGCCCCACCGCCGTCGTCCAGCGGTTGTCGGGCACGGCGTAGTTGGCGATGGCGACCGTCACCAGGATCGCCGGCACCAGCCCGCTCGCCTCGAACACGAGCGCGAACGCGACGACGGAGCCCAGCACGCATGCCGCCGGCCGCCAGGCGATCGTCGTGTCGATCGGCTCATGCGCCCACAAGCTGCGCACGGCGAGGAAGCTGCCCAGCCCCAGCATCAGCACGCCGAGGAGGCGCGGGACATATCCCGGGCCGATGCGCCTCGGCACGCCCTGCGGATAGTCCGCGCCGATCCACAGCACGAGCGCGCCAAGGGCGACGAACAGCAGGCCGGACCACAGGTCCGCGCGCTCGACCAGCCTCGGCTGCCGTTCGTCCGCCAATTGGGGCTGCTCCCTCGCCTCAGTCGATCTTGGCGCCTGACACCTTGACGACCTCCGCCCACTTGGCGCGGTCCGCCTTCACGGTCGCCTTGAACTGCTCGAGCGTCTCGCTGCGCACCGAGGTGCCGATGCCCGCCAGCTTCTCGCGCAGCGCCGGGTTCTCCTGTGCCTTGCGCACGCCGGCGTTGATGCGCTCGGCGATCTTGGGGTCCAGTCCCTTCGGTGCGATCAGGCCGTACCAGGTGACGTTCTCGAAGCCCGCAAGCCCCGACTCCGCCACCGTCGGCACGTCGGCGAGGATGCCGATGCGCGTCTTGGTGCTGACGCCCAGCAGCCGCACCTTGCCGGCGCGAAACTGGCCGAGCACGGTCTGCGGCTGAGCGAAGCTGCAGCAGACCTCCCCGTTCGCCAGCGCCTGGATGGACTCGGGGCTGCCCTTGTAGGGCACGTGCACCATATCGAGACCTGCTGCGGCGTTGAATTGGGCAAAGCCCAGATGCGTACTCGCCCCGTTGCCGGTCGAGCCATAGTTGAACTTGCCGGGCGCCGCCTTCACCGCGGCGATAAACTCCTGCACGGTCTTGGCGTCGATCACGGTTGGGTTGACCGCCAGCACGTTCGGCACGTCGGCGATCGGCGCGATCGGCGTGAAGTCGGCCTCCACGTCGAAGGGCAGCTTCTTGTAGAGCGCCGCATTGATGCCGTGCGTGCCCGCCGTGCCGATCAGCAGCGTGTAGCCGTCGCCGGCCTGCTTGGAGACGTACTCGGAGGCGACGTTGCCGCCGGCGCCGGGCTTGTACTCGAACACCAGCGCGACCCCGAGCTCCTTCTCCAACCCCTCCTGGTACATGCGCAGCACGATGTCGTTGCCGGCGCCGGCCGGAAAGCCATTGACGATGGTGATGGGCTTGGCAGGCCATTGCTGCGCATCGGCCGGGACGGCCATGAAGGCGGCCAGGCCGAACAGTGCAGCGACTATCGCGCGGGAGAAGCAGAGCTTTGATGGCATAGATCGGGTCCTATTCACTACGTGCGGCTCCGGCCGCCGAGGCAGAGCGCACGGTAGCAGGCATGCGCAGCGGACAAAACGGTTGCCCTATGGCGCGCAACTGTTCAACTGTCTCTTTGCGCGTCACATTGATCGGTGCGCTTGCCGAAAACTTGGAGAGAAGCCGATGGGCCGCAAGTTCGTCATCGAGCCGCACTTCCGTCTGCAGGAATGGGTCGCCGAGGAGAAGGGCTACTTCCGCGCCGAGGGCCTCGACTACGAGTTCCGCGAGCTGATCCGCGCCAGCGGCGGCGCCCACCACGCCAAGAGCGGCAAGGTCGGCGCCTTCCAGTCGATCGAGAGGGGTCGCGAGGCCAACGTCACCTGCGCCTGCCACTGGACCGTCAACGTGGCGGCCTCGCGCGGCCACACCAAGCTCTACGCCGACGCCTACTCGGTCGCCCCGTGCGGCATCTTCGTTCCCGCCGGCTCATCCGTGAAGTCGCCCGAGGACCTGGCCGGCGTGCCGATCTCGGTCGGCTTCCAGTCGGGCAGCCACTACGCCACCATCCAGGCGCTGGAGCAGTACATGCCCGCCGACAAGATCACGCTCTCCTACGGCGAGGGCATGCTGTTTGCCCGCATGGAGGCGTTCCTGGAGGGTCGCGCGCCCGCCTGCACGCTGTTCTCCGGCCCCTACTACTTTGCCGAGCAGCTGGGCTTCCGCAAGGTGATCGACGCCACCTTCATGATCGGCGCCATGCTCAACGGCGACCCCGACCCCGAGGACGTGCGCCGCTACTACCGCGCTCTGCGCCGCGCGCAACGCGCCATCGACCTGCGGCCCGAGCTCTACACCCACTACTACAGCAACGAGTTCCCCGAGCGCTTCCACGCCCGTATGGACACACGCCGCTGGGGCCCCGGCGAGCGCATCGTCTTCGAGCCCTACACCAAGGAGGTGTTCGAGGAGTCCTTCGCCTGGATCGCCAGGCGCGAGATCTTCGAGGACGGCAACATGGGGACGGGCCGCTACGAGGACGCGGTCGTCAGCCTGGCGGCCGGCGACTCGGCCGCGCACGCATGACCCGCGAACCGCGCAACTGACCTCCCAGCGGAATTTCGTGAGCATGATCTTTCGCACTGCACTAGGTGTTTTGCCCGATATCTAAGCTGGACAGCCCGCGCCACTGTTCTCGACAAGGGAGGACAGTATGCCCCTCGATGTGCTTGAAGCAGACCTTGTAGCGCTCGCGCAGAATGGTGTTCGTGGCGCAGCACCGCGACGCCTCGATGCTCGAGGACTGAAGTTCGATGTGATCGCAAGCGTATTGCAGCGGGACGACCCGCTGCGGCGATCGCATCTGCAAAGGCGGTGGCATTCGCAGGCGATGCCGCACGGCAACGTCAAGCGCACGTCCCTGTCCCCATTTGCGCTTAGTCGCCGATAAACCGCACCTGCGCGTGGCGTCATGGCGAGCGAGGTTCGGCAACTGACGAAAGCCTTGGCGTTTGCGGCCGAGGCCCATCGGAACCAACGTCGCAAGGGGGCAAGCCAGGAGCCCTACATAAACCACTTGATCGAAGTGCTCGACCTGGTCGCTTCGGTCGAGGACGACGACATCGACGTTCTCGTCGCCGCATTGCTCCACGACGCTCTCGAGGACACCGGGACCAGCTACGAGAAGCTGGTCGCGACGTTCGGGGAGGGCGTTGCGCGTATCGTCCAGGAAAACTCGGATGACATGACTTTGCCCAAGCCGGAGCGGCAACGCGCTCGGCTGGCGGGCATAGCCAAGAAGTCGCGCGAGGCGCGGCTCGTGAAGTTCGCAGATATCATCTCGAACCTGCGCGCCATTGCGGTCTCGCCACCGGCCGGCTGGTCGAACGATCGCAGACTTGGCTACCTAGGCTCCTGCCGCAATCTTGTGGATGCCGGACGCGGCTCCAATGCACAGATCGAACGCACCTTCGACGAGACTGCAAAGGCAGTGGAGCAGGCCATCCGCACCGAAGATCTCGCCGATATCGACGGTAGTGTTTCGGCAAGGCGCGAGCTCGAGGCTGTCATAGGCCAGTCGGTGCATCTCGTCTATGTGCCGAACACGCGGTGCCGGCCGTTGGGCGAGGGTGATATCGACCTCCTTTGTCAGACGATCGCGCGAAGGTTCCCGTCTGCCACAGTGCAAATCGCAGACGGCATCTACGAGGGTCGGCGCAGATCGATACTGATCGGAAGAATCCGGACGGACAGCACCGACGCGGTCGTGGATCTCGCCCAGCGTCTGTGCATCGACTTTGACGAGCCTTTTGTCGGCATCGAGATCGATGGACGCTACATCCGCATCTACGGCGACGACACCGCCTAGGTGCCCTTGCTCCACGGCGTCGCAAGCACGGGAGGTCCGTCTATGGAAGCGGCCAGGTATGAGGCGGTGGAGACGCTGCGCGACGGTCGTCAATTCAGGGTGCGGGCCCTGAAGCCGGACGACCGGGCCGGCCTGCTCTCAGCCGTAAGCCAAAGCAGCGCTCAATCCTTGTATCGTCGCTTCTTCTCCCCGAAGCGGAGCTTCACTGAGGACGAGGTCGCCTACTTCATGGACGTGGACTTCGTCGGCCACGTGGCCCTGGTGGCAGAGCTCGAGGAGGACGGTCGGGGCGTCATCATCGGTGGGAGCCGCTACGTTCTTATCGAACCGGGCAAGGCCGAGGTGGCGTTCGTGGTTGTCGACCGCTATCAGGGGCAAGGCGTCGGAACAGCCCTCATGCGCAATCTCGCGGCAATTGCCCGTCACGCCGGACTTGAGGAGCTGACGGCCGAGGTATTGGCGGACAACACTTCGATGCTGAAGGTATTCGAGAAGAGCGGATTGCGAGTAGGAATTACGCGTGATGCCGACGTCATGCATGTCGCTCTTCAGTTTTCTTGAAGCACCCCCTACCACGCCGTCGGCACGCGGATCGAGGATGGGTCGAAGCTGTTGAGGACCCAGATGCCGCCGAGCGCGATGAGGCCGGCCAGCACGACGCTCGGCAGGGTCTTCACCAGCGCGCCGAGCAGGGTCGCGAACGCGGCCAACGTACGCTCGCTCGCCTCGAACAGCTCCTTGCCGGCCCGATAGAGCGCCCACACCACGCCCGCCGCGATCATCACCAGCAGGATCTGCTTCCACAGCGGCCAATTCTGCCACGGCGCCTCGAACACCCTGCTGATCTGCCCGACCGACCAGGTCCAGATCAGCTGCACGAACTTGAAGATCGCCGCGATGCCCTGCTGCAGGAACTGCAGTATCTGATTGAAGATCTGCTGCACGACCAAGCCTCCCTAGTGTCCTAATCGCGAAATTCGTCTGTGCGTGCGGCGGGCTCGGAACGAATTTCGCGATCTGAAGGACACTAGAAGTGTCATCCTGCTAGTGTGATTCAGATCGAGAAGTCCGCTTCCCGACCAAGCCCAAGGCGGTGGTGCGGACTTCTCGATCATCACACTAGCCGCCTCGGGAACGCCTCGTTAAGCATACCGACAGCTCTAACGTCGCCTCTGGCTCCCGGGTTCCCGAAGCCGCGTCGGCGGTCGCCATTGACCCTGCCCACGACGCGTGTTGCCATGGTGCGCAACGCTCGATCATCAAGGGGGAACGGCAATGGCGGCAGCGGGCAGCGCAGGCAAGGCAACCAACAAACTGCGGATCGCCGTCATCCCCGGCGACGGCATCGGCAACGAGGTCGTGCCCGAGGGCATCCGCGTGCTGGAGGCGGTCGGCGCCCGCTTCGGCATCGACTACGCCTGGGACCATCTCGACTGGTCCTGCCAGCGCTTCGCCAAGACCGGCGCCATGATGCCCACCGATGGCCTCGACCAGATCGCCAAGCACGACGCCATCTATCTGGGCGCCGTCGGCTGGCCCGGCGTGCCGGACCACGTCTCCCTGTGGGGCCTGCTGATCCCCATCCGCCGCGGCTTCCAGCAATACGTCAACCTGCGCCCCGTGCGCCTCTTCCACGGCCTCAAGTCGCCGCTCGCCGATCGCAAGCCCGGCGACATCGACTACTGGATCGTGCGCGAGAACAACGAGGGCGAGTACTCCTCGGTCGGCGGCCGCTCATTCGAGGGCACCGAGCTCGAGCAGGCGGTCCAGGTGGCGATGTTCACCAGGAAGGGCTGCGACCGCGTGATGCGCTATGCCTTCGACCTCGCCATGACGAGGAAGCGCAAGGAGGTCGCCTCCGCCACCAAGTCCAACGGCATTTCCATCTCCATGCCCTACTGGGACGAGCGCTTCGCGGCGATCGGCAAGGAGTACCCTGAGGTCAAGACCAGCCAGTTCCACATCGACATCCTGTGCGCGCATCTGGTGCGCAACCCGACCTGGTTCGACGTCATCGTCGGCTCCAACCTGTTCGGCGACATCCTCTCCGACCTCGGCCCCGCCACCACAGGCACCATCGCCATTGCGCCTGGCGGCAACATCAACCCCGAGAAGGCCTTCCCCTCCATGTTCGAGCCGGTGCACGGCAGCGCCCCCGACATCGCCGGCAAGGGCATCGCCAACCCCATCGGCCAGATCTGGTCGGGCGCCATGATGCTCGAGCACCTGGGCCACCCGGAAGCCGCCGCCGCCATCGTCAAGGCCATCGAGACGCTGTTTGCCGAGACCGACGTGCGCACCGCCGACATGGGCGGCAAGGCCACCTGCAAGGAGCTCGGCTCCGCCCTCGTCGACCTCGTCCGCCGCTAATCCCCCCTCTCCCCATGCTACTTCAGCATGGGGAGAGGGTTAGGGTGAGGGGCGGCCAGGAACTCTGCCGTTGTTGTATTTCGCCGCCCCTCTCCCCACGAAGGGTGGGGAGAGGGAGAACGCGCCCACAATCCGCTCGATTCCTGCTACAGCAATCGCACCATGTCCCCGAATCGGCGAGACACCGGCATGGGCCGCACAACCAGCCGTCCGCTGCTCTGCCTGATGCTGGCGCTCGCCGTCGCCGCCGGCCTGTCGCGCAGCGCGCACGCGCAATGGCAGACGCAGACCGAGGGCGGTCGCGCCGGCCAGCCCGCGCTGTCGCCCTCGATGCCGGCACCCATCCTCTCGCCTCCTCCGGAGCTGCGCCCCGCAGCGCCGGCGATCGTGCCGCCCAACACCACCGTCGTGCCGCGCTCCACCCAGGAGCCGCGCCCACCGGCCGCCGCCGCCCCCGGCGCTGGCGGCGGACAGCTCTCGCTTGCCGCCCTGCTCACCCAGGACGGGCAGAGCATCGAGCAGGGCCTCGTGTGGCGCGTGTTCGCCGCCAGGCCCGGTACCGACGGCAAGCCTCGGCTCGTCGCCACCAACCGCGAGGCCAGCCCCGTCCTCAAGCTCGACCCCGGCGAGTACCTCGTCAACGTCGCCTTCGGCCGTGCCAACCTCACCCGCAAGGTCACGGTGTCGGCCGAGCGCGCCGTGCAGGAGCGGTTCGTGCTCAACGCCGGCGGGTTGCGGCTGACGCCGGTGCTGGCCCGCGGCGAGGCGGTCAACGAGCGCACGTTCGTCTACGACATCTTTTCCGACGAGCGCGACCAGTACGGCCAGCGCACCAAGGTCATGGGCCCCGTGCGGCCCGGCGTCGTGCTGAGGCTCAATGCCGGCATCTACAATGTCGTCGGCACCTATGGCGATGCCAACGCCATCGTCCGCGCCGACGTGACCGTGGAGGCCGGCAAGCTCACCGAGGCGACGATCAGCCACGCCGCCGCCAAGGTCACCTTCAAGCTCGTGGCCCAGCCCGGCGGCGATGCCATCGCCGACACGCAGTGGACGGTGGTCACGGACGAGGGCGAGACCGTCAAGGAGAGCGTCGGCGCGCTGCCCACGCACATCTTCGCGCCCGGCACCTACGTGGTGAGCGCCAAGAACGGCGGCGGCGTGTTCCAGCGCCGCTTCACCGTGCAGGCCGGCGATGCCGGGCAGGTCGAGGTGCTGCGCCGCTGACGTCCTGAGATGGCGGCGTCAATTGCCGTCTGCGGTTCTTCCACTCAATCCACTGTATCCACCGTCTGGCTGGGCGCGGCGTGGCCTTCCGCACCGGTTCGCTGCATGCTGACGAATCACCAACGGTGGAGGTGGAGTCGTGCGGAGATATCTGCTGACAGCGGCCTTGCTGACAACGCTTGCGGCGCCGGCGATTGCGGACGGCCTTACGCCGCGCAGCTATGGCACCGCTGCACGGGTGTCCGGTCCGTTCTCAATCTGGACCGGCTGCTACCTGGGCGGTCACGCCGGCGGCATATGGGACAGCAGCGACGGCTGGGTCGTGCGCACGCCGGGAGGCGCATTCCTCGGCCAGTCGCTCGGCGCGCACGATCTCGACGGCTGGGTCGGCGGAGCGCAGGTCGGCTGCGACTACCAGTTCTCCAACAGCCGCTTCGTGATCGGCATTCAGGCCGACTATGGCTGGACGGACGCCAAGGGCAGCCATGCCAGCGCGCGGGAGATCGGCGTCGCCTACCACAGCGACCTGCAGTCCCTGGCAACGGTGACCGGCCGCTTCGGCCACGCCTGGGATCGCTTCTTGGGCTACGTCAAGGCCGGTGGTGCCTGGAGCAGCGTCGACTACTCGGCCTCCACGATCCTCGTCGGAACGGCCTACACGTCGAGCGACACGCGGTCGGGATGGACCGCCGGCATCGGCGGCGAATACGCCGTCAGCAGCAATCTGTCCGTCTTCGTCGAATACAACTACTTCGACTTCGGCACGATGGACGTGCGCTTCGCCCCGAGGATTGCAGGGCTCCCGGCCGGTTTCCTCGATATCGAGGAGAGCGCGAGCGTCCTGCGCGCCGGCGTCAATCTGCGTTTCGGCAAGTAGAAGCGGAGGCGCCGCCAGCAGGGCGGGCGGCGCGCCGGCCAACTTTCAGGCACACTGCGCGCCGCACATGCAGGTGCGGCCGACAAGCACTCTCTCCCTCCAGCCGGTTGTTTGCGGGCCCCCGACGCGTTAGCTTTCGCGCATGTCCGGCCTGCGGCCTCTGCCCCCGCCAGGCCCGCAATCGCGCGTTGGCAGAAGGGAGACTAGTCATGCAGCGTCGCTCTTTCCTGATCGGATCGTCCGCAGCCGCGGCCGCCGTGCACCTGGGCGGCTTCCGCGCCGCCATGGCGCAAGCCAAGCCCGGCGAGCTGGTGTGGGCCGACAACCTCCCCGCCGGCCTCGACCCCCACGTCATCTTCGACGTGCCGATGCAGTTCTACATGCTCAACATCTACGACCAGCTCTATCAGTACGAAGGCAATCCTCCGCAACTCAAGCCCTGGCTTGCCTCCGGCCACACCGTCAGCCCCGACGGCCTGGTGTGGACCATCACCCTTCGCGACGCCAAGTTTCACGACGGCTCGCCCATCACCGCCGAGGACGTCGTCTACTCGTTCCGTCGGCTGCTCACCATCAAGCGTGGCCCATCGGCCGCCTTCCTGCCGGTGCTGGCGCCCGACAAGATCACCGCGGTCGACGCCAAGACCGTCAAGTTCGAGCTCAAGCACGCCTACCAGCCCTTCCACTCGGCGCTGCCGCTGGTGAGCATCGTCAATCCCCGCGTCATCAAGGCCAACGAGAAGGACGGCGACTGGGGTCAGGCCTGGCTCGCGTCGAACGCGGCGGGCTCGGGCCCCTACATGCTCGATGCGGAAAGCTACAAGCCCGACGAGGCCGCCGACCTGAAGCGCAACCCGGCCCACTTCATGGGCTGGGGGCACAACTCCAAGCCCATCGATATCGTCCGTTGCCGCAACATCAAGGAGACGAACACGCGCGTCAACGCGCTCATCAAGGGCGACATCGACGCCACCGACAGCTACCTGCCCACCGACCAGGTGGAGCGCGTGCAGAAGGCCAAGAACGTCAAGGTGATCCAGGACGAGACCATGCGCGTCATGGTCATCCGCATGAACAATCAGAAGCCGCCCTTCGACAACGTCCACTTCCGCCGCGCCATCAGCCACGCCTTCAACTACAAGGGCTTCATCTCCGGCGTGCTCAAGGACTACGCCATCCGCAACGCCGGGCCGATCCCGCAGAACCTGTGGGGTGCGCCGAAGGACCTCAAGCCCTACGATTTCAACCTCGATCTGGCCAAGGAGGAGCTGGCCAAGGCCAAGGCGCAGGGCGCCCCCATCGACCGCGAGGTCGAGATCCACATCCAGCAGCAGCTGGCCCAGACCACCCAGGCGGCGCAGGTGCTGCAGCAGGAGCTGCGCAAGATCAACGTCAACCTCAAGATCGCGCCGAACCTGTGGGGCAACCTGGTCTCCTCCACCGCCAAGGCCGACACCACGCCCGACATGTGGGTGCACTGGGTCTCGACCTACTTCGTCGATCCCGAGAACTGGATCGGGCAGATGTACGACAGCCAGTTCCACGGCACCTGGAAGGCCTCGAGCTGGTACAAGAACGCCAAGGTCGACCAGATGCTGCGCGATGCCCGCTCCTCCCCTGACCAGGCCAAGCGCCAGGCGCTGTACGAAGAGGCCTCCCGCGTCGTGGTCGCGGAGGCAGTCGACATCTGGATCTACAACACCGTGCAGATCCGCGGCATCAGCGCGCGCCTGCAGGGCTACAAGTTCTCGCCCGTCGGCTCCGGCGCCGAGTTCCGCCACATGTCGCTCACGGCCTGAGGAGCGCCCCTCCCCCTTGAGGGGGGAGGGCTTTGCGTCCGCGGCTTAGACCGGCCAACTCCGAGCGGGCCGCGATCGAAACCGCCGGGCTAAGCCGCTGGACGCAATGGGTGGGGGCGATTGCGGCGGCGGGAGCACCCCCACCAGGAACGCCATCGCACTTGGCTCGCTGGCCGGTGCCAGATGCTAGGTCGCGATGGCGAGCTAAGTCCGTGGCGCTCCGTCCTCCCCCCTCAAGGGGGAGGGGAACGTCGCGCTAGGGAGATTGCATGACCCGCTTCGTCCTGCGCCGCCTGCTGCTGGTCGTGCCGTCGCTGTTCGGCCTGCTGGTCCTCACCTTCATCATGCTGCGGGTCCTGCCCAACGATCCCTCGGCCGCGCTCGCCGGCGAGAACGCGACGCCGGCCCAGATCGCCGCCATCCGCAAGGCCTACGGCTTCGACGAGCCGATCTGGAAGCAGTTCCTGATCTACCTGCGCCAGGTGGCGCAGGCCGACCTCGGCAACTCCACCAACACCGGCCGCCCGGTCTCGAGCGATATCGCGCGCCGCCTCCCCGCCACCATCGAGCTCACCTTCTTCGCGCTGGCGTTCGCCACGATCGTTGGCATACCGCTCGGTACGCTGGCCGCCGTCTGGCACAACTCCGCCTTCGACCACATCATGCGCATCGTCACCGTCGGCGGCCTGGCGATTGCCGCCTTCTGGTTCGCCATCATCCTGCAGCTCGTGTTCGCGATGGACCTCGAATGGCTGCCGCTGCGAGGGCGCCTCGCGGTCGGCACGCCCGAGCCCGCGCGCATCACCGGCCTTTTCCTCGTCGACAGCCTCCTGACCGGCCGGCTCGATCTCTTCTGGGCGGCGCTGCAGCACATCCTCATGCCGGCCCTCACCCTCTCCCTCGGCGGCCTCGCCTCCATCGCCCGCTTCACGCGCGCGGGCGTCCTCGACACACTGCAGAAGGACTTCGTCGGCTACGCCGAGGCGGCCGGCTACCGGCGCAGCCGCATCATCTGGGTCTACGTGCTGCGCAATTCCGTGGTCGCCGCCACCACCCAGATCGGCCTGCTGTTCGGCGCGCTGATCTCGAGCGCGGTGGCGGTCGAAGCGATTTTCGACTGGCCGGGCATCGGCTCCTACGCCGTCAACGCCATCCTGACTTCCGACTACAAGGCGATCCTGGCCGTCACCCTGGTCGTCGGCGTGATCTATGCCATCGTCAACATTCTCGTCGACATCACCCACGCGCTGCTCGATCCCCGCGTCGCCGAGACGCTCTGAGGCGGGCCCCGCGATGCTGATCCTCAAGAAATTCCTGCGCGACGTGCCCGCGGTGCTCGGCTTCGTCATCATTGTCGCGGTCATTCTGGTTGCGCTCGTCGCGCCGCCGCTGGCGAGCGTGGAATCCGTCTACGACGGCAACCTCATGGAGCGGCTCAAGCCGCCGTCGGCCGAGCACTGGTTCGGCACCGACAACCTCGGCCGCGACATCTTCGCCCGCGTGATGGTGGGCTCGCAGGGTGCGCTGGCGGTGGCGCTCGCCGTCGTCGTCATCGCCATCGCCATCGGCGTCCCCGCCGGTCTCTACGCCGGCTATACGTCGGGCTGGGGCAGCGAGCTCGTCATGCGCGTCACCGACGTGTTCCTGTCCGTGCCGCAGCTGATCCTGGCGTTGGCCGTCGCCCAGCTGATCGGCAAGGGCCTCGAGAGCGCGATGCTGGCGCTGGCGCTCACCTACTGGCCGTTCTTCTGCCGCACGGTGTTTGCCGAGACCCGGCGCGTGCGCAACACGCTGTTCGTCGACGCGCTCGAGGGCATCGGCGCCTCGCGCTGGCGCATACTTCTGGTGCACGTGCTCCCCAACGTCGCCTCGCCCGTGATCGTGCGAGCCACCATCGGCATGGGCTTCACCATCCTGACCACGGCCGTGCTCGGCTTCCTCGGCATCGGCGCCACGCCGCCGTCGCCCGACTGGGGCCTCGCCATCTCCGAGAGCCGCGAGTACCTCCCCGACTCCTGGTGGGCCGTGACCTTTCCGGGACTCGCCATCCTCGTCACCGTGCTCGGCTTCAACCTGTTCGGCGACGGCCTGCGCGACCTCGTGGATCCGCGCCTGAGGCGGTCGCGATGACAGCCGCGGCTACTTCCGTCCCCGCAAGCGCGCGAGCACCTGCCCCGGCGCTCGCCATCCGCGACCTCTCCGTCGTCATCGACACCGACGAGGGCCAGGCGCAGATCCTCGACCACGCCAGCCTGACGCTGGAGGCCGGCTCCATCCACGGCGTCGTCGGCGAATCGGGCTGCGGCAAGTCGACCCTGCTCAAGGCCATCCTCGGCGTGCTGCCCAAGCGCAGCCGCATCGCCGGCGGCAGCATCCGGCTCGGCTCGCGCGACCTCGTCGGCCTGCCGGGCGCTGCCATGCAGGCGCAGGTGCGCGGCCGCGACATCGGCTTCATCCCCCAGGACCCCTTCCAGGCGCTCAACCCCGTCTTCCGCATCGAGACGCAGCTGATGGAGCAGCTCGCCACCCACGGCGTGGCCGGCGCCGGGCGCTCCGACCGCCGCGCCATGCGCGCCCACCTCGTCTCGCTCCTGAGGGACGTGCAGCTTCCCGACGCCGAGGAGGCGCTCGCGCGCTATCCCCACCAGTTCTCCGGCGGCCAGCGCCAGCGCCTGCTGATCGCCGCCTCGCTCGCCTGCGCCCCCGGCGTCGTGCTGGCCGACGAGCCCACCACCGCGCTCGACGTCACGACGCAACTGCAGATCCTCAAGCTCCTGCGCGACCTTGCCGCCGAGCGCAACCTGTCGATGCTGTTCGTCACCCACGACTTCGGCGTCGTCGCCCAGCTCTGCGACTGGGTGACGGTCATGTACGCCGGCCAGGCCGTCGAGACCGGACCCGTGCGTGCCGTGCTCGATGATCCCAAGCACCCCTACACGCGCCTCCTGCTCGCCTGTCACCCCGACCGCGCCAAGGAGCTGGCCGGCATCCCCGGCGCCGTGCCGTCGCCGCTCAGGCCGCCCTCCGGCTGCCGCTTCCACCCGCGCTGCCCCGAGGCAGTTCCCGCGTGCAGCGCCGCCCGGCCGCCGCTCGCCCGCATCGGCGACGGCCGCGAGGTCGCCTGCGTCCTCTACGGCGCAAAGGGCGCGCGCGCATGATGGCCGGCGCCAAGCCCATCCTGTCGCTCGACAACGTCGTCACCGTGCTGGGCGGCGGCCGCGCGTTCCTCGGCAAGCCGCGGCCCAAGGTGCGCGCCGTCGACGGCGTCACGCTCGCGCTCGAGGCCGGCGAGGCGCTGGGTCTGGTCGGCGAGTCCGGCTGCGGCAAGACCACGCTCGCCCGCACGGCGCTCGGCCTCGTGCGCGAGGCCTCCGGCACCATCCGCCTCGACGGCGCGGTAGTCTCGGGGCTCGAGCCGCGCGAGGCGCGCCGCATCCGCCGTGCCGTGCAGTACGTGCACCAGGACCCCGGCGCCGCGCTCGATCCCTGGTGGAGCATCGGCCATGCGCTCGACGAGGCGCTGCGCATCCACGGCGTCCGCGACCGCGCCGAACGCACCCGGCGCATCGACGCCATCCTTGCCGCCGTCGGCCTCGACACCTCCTTCCGCCGCCGCTACCCGCACGAGCTCTCGGGCGGCCAGCAGCGCCGCGTCGGCCTCGCCCGCATCCTCGTGCTGCACCCGCGCATCGTCATCCTCGACGAGCCCTCCGCCGGCCTCGACCTTTCCGTGCAGGCGACCGTGCTCGCCCTCTTCGACGCGCTGCGCAGCGAGTTCGGCTTGACCTACCTGTTCGTCAGCCACGACCTCTCGGTCGTCAAGCGCATGTGCGGCCGCGTCGCCATCATGTACCTCGGCCGCATCGTCGAGGAGGGCCCGACGGCGCGCATCTTCGCCGCTCCCGCCCATCCCTACACGCGCGCGCTGCTGGCTGCCGCGCCGCGGCTCGAGCCCGGCTCGCTCGCCTCCACGCCTGCATTGCCCGGCGATCCACCCTCGCCAATCGACGTGCCCTCGGGCTGCGCCTTCCGCACCCGCTGCGCCTTCGCCAAGCCCGCGTGCGGCGAGCGCCGCCCCGAGATGGAGCGCGTGGGCGAAGGCCACACGGCCGCCTGCTTCCGCCTCGCCGAGATCGGCTGACGACGCGCGCACGGGCTACTGGTCGAGCCAGACCTCGACCAGGTCCTGCGAGAGGTAGTGGGTCGGCGTCATGTGCCAGCCCTTCACCTTGGTCGGCAGCGCGACGATCCTCTGGCTCCACAGGAATGGCACCGAATAGGCGGTCGTCAGCACATACCTGTCGAGCTCGCGCACCACCTTGGTGCGCTCGACTGGATCGAGCATGCGCCGCTGCTTCTCGTAGAGGGCGTCGATCTTGCCGTCCTCGTGGCCCGAGTAGCCGAGCGGGGTGAGCGCCTTGCTCAGGAACTTCACGAAGTTCTGCGTGGGATCGTCGAGGTAGTCGGAGATGAACTCCATGCCCACCTCGTAGTTCCCGGTCGCCAGGTTCTCCTGGTACATCTTGGTCTCGAGCTGCTCGTGCGTCGCCTTCAGGCCGACGCGGCGCCACTGGTCGACGGCGTAGATGCCGCCCGTCGTGTAGCTCTCGATGCCCGCGCGGTTGAGGAACTTGAACGCCAGGTTCTCCTGGCCCGCCTCCTTGAGCAGCCGCCGCGCCTCCGTGCGCGCGGCCTCCGCATCCTTCCAGTAGCCGGGAAGCTTCGCCAGCTCCTCCTCCGGCAGCGCCATCTTGGAGCCCGGCCGGCTCACGCCCCCCGGATATCGCAGCGACGAGATCTTGCCGATGTTCTCGCCGCCGGTCCAACGGTCGATGGCGAGCGTGAGGGCCTGGCGCACGCGGATATCGTCGAACGGCTTCTTCCTGGTGTTGAAGATGATGATGTTGCCGGCGAGCAGCGGCTGTTGGTGGACCGCGACCTTGCTGCCGAGCTTCTCGAGAAGAGAGTCGCGCTCCGGCGGCGTGCGGAAGCGGAACTCGGCATCGAACTGGCCGCCGAGCAGCCCGGGCACGACGGCGGGCGACTTCACGAAGTAGGCCTTGAAGCCGTCGAGGTAGGGCCGGCCCGGCTTGAAATAGCCCTCGAAGCGCTTGGCTATCCAGTGCGAGCCCTGCACGTGCTCGACGAGTTCGAAGGCGCCCGAGCCCATGATCTCGCGCGCCGGGTAGTTCGGGCTCGATTTGAGCTTGGCGGCGCTGTAGATGCAGTTGAACGGCGAGGCCAGCAGCTCGAGCACGCCGGCCACCGGCGCCTTCATCTTGAAGATCACGGTCGTGTCGTCGGGCGTCTCGATATCCCCGAAGTCCTCGTAGTAGGACTTGCGCACCGAGATGACCCCGGCCGGCGGGCGGATGATGCGCTCGTAGGTCGCCTTGACGTCCGCCGAGGTCAGCGGCGAGCCGTCGTGGAACTTCACGCCCTTGTGCAGCTTGATCGTGTAGACGAGCCCGTCGGCGCTCACCGACCAGCTCTCGGCGAGGTCGCCCGCGACGTTGGGATAGTTCGCCGGATCGATCTTGAGCAGCAGCGAGTAGTGCGGGGCCACGGGGTGCACGACCGCGAACGTCGTCTCCGCGTGGCAGTCGTAGCTCGGCGGGCTGGCGACGACGGCGAAGTTGAGGATGCCGCCCCTCTTCGGCGTCTGCGCCGTAGCATCGTCCGCACCCAGGGCAAACCCGCCCGACAGTAGAGCAAGCGTCAACGTCCCAATCCAACGCAACATCGCGGTTCCCCTCGCAGAAAGCGCAAATAGACGACGCGGACGGAACGATGCCCAAGCCTTGCGCCGTTGGCAACCGTGAGTGCGGCGCACAATGACATTGTGCTGGCGCACAAACCCAAATCGCGCTGCGGTGGTCGCCTCCGCTTGCGATCGGAATTGCCCGTGCGCTGCCACTACATGAGCGACCTGCACCTGGAGAGCCAGGACTTCCCATGGCGCCTGCCGCAGCTTCGACAGGAAGGCCCGAGCGCGCGCGCCATGTTCGATGTCGCGCCGGCTCCCTCCAAGGGACCGCGTTCGCAAAGCGTGGATTTTTTTGTGTGTGGCCGGACGAAACGCTCTCATGCTTAACGAAGTCTATACCGACTTTGGTCTATCGAGAGAGGGCACTGCCCCACAGTTCCGTCAGTTGTAGGAGGAATGATCATGACCCGCTGGATTGCGGTTTTTGGATGTGTGCTCACCGTCGCCCTCACCGCGCCCGTAGGCAATCAGGCCGAGGCTGCGCGCAAGCGGTGCATCGCTCCCGCGAGCCATGGCGCGAAGATGACGTGGATTTGCAAGGCCAGCGAGAAGTGCTGCTACGACGCCCTGTTCCGCAGGGGTGGCTGCAGGGACCGCTGCTTCTGAGCCAGGCCTGGCCACGACGGCTCCTCCGCCTCGGGTCCGATGCGGAGGACGGCCGCCGGGGCCGAACCTCGTTCCATCATGCCGCCCGCTGGCCCGCGGTTTCGCGCAGCCCACGGGCGGCATGATCGGTTCCAGTCCGAAGTCGACCTGGTTGTGGCGCGCCGGTGGTCCTGCCGCGCTCGCGCTGGTCAGGTCCGCTCCACGATCGTGAGCCCGCGCCGGCGGTCGATCAGGTAAATCAGCCCGCGCTCGTCCACCGTCACGTCGTTGCTCGACACGCGGTCGGTCCCCGCCGGCACGTCCGGCATGAAATGCGCGACCTCGCGGGGCCCGTGCGGGTTCCCAACGTCGATGATGCGCAGCCCATGCGCAAACCAGGCGAACGGAATCTCCGTCCCCGTCACCTTCTCGCAGGGCTGATGGCACGCCGTCATGGTCGGCTGCGGACCCGGCTCGATGCCCTCCACCTGGAAGCTGCCGACGGGCGCCGGGTGGCGCTCGTCCGTCACGTCGACCATCCACATGAACGCCGGCACCTGGCCGTCCTCGCGCTGTACGTCCTCGTCGGCGACCACGAGGTAGCGCCGGCCGCGGATCTCGAAGGGCAGCGGCAGCGCCGTGTGCGTCGGACAGGAGAACGGCGGCGACCAGTCGAGCCCCGACACCAGCTTGGGCTTGCTCAGGTCCTCCACGTCCAGGATCACGAACCCCGCCATCCAGTAGCTGGTGTAGTGCCGGTTGCCGAGCCGCAGCGGATGGTGGCAGCGGTGCATGTCCCGCGCCCACGTCGGCTGCTCGCCGCCCGCCGTCCACTGTCCCGGCATCCACCAGCGTCCGACCTCCTGCGGCCGCGCCGGCTCCTTCAGGTCCATGATCAGCACGATGGTGCCGACGTAGCCCTCCATGGTCGCCGACAGGTAGGCGTAGCGGCCGTCGAAGTCGTAGCGGTGCACGCCCTTGCCGGCCGTATCCCAGCGCGCGACCTGGCGCGGATTGGCCGGATCGGCCACATCGTAGATGCCGACGCCGCCGCGGAAGTCGGCCGGCACCGGGCTCTTGTCTGCCCCGTTGACCTCGTGGTTGACCACCATCAGCCCGTTGCCGACCCGCACCTTGTGGGAATGCGTGCCGGGCGGCATGCCGATGGTCGCAAGCTCGCGGCAGTTCCTGGGGTCGCGCACGTCGACGATGGACGTCCCGTGCGGGCTGCGCATATGTCCGATGTAGGCGATGCCGTCCGCCACCACGACTTGCCCGCCGCCGGCGCAGTCGTAGTATCCGACCTGGCGCAGCCCCTTGCCCGTGCCCATGCAACAACCCTCCCTCGGCCGATCCTCCCGCCGCTACGGCTCGACCACCACGTTGCCGATGGCCGTGCCGGCCTCGACCAGCTCGTGCGCCGCCGCGATCTCACCCAGCGGGAACGTGCGGGCGATGCGAGGCTTCAGCATGCCCCGCTCGGCCAGCGCCACGATCGTCCTCGCCCCCGCCTCGCGCACGGCGCGCGGCATGTTCATGCCCTGCACGAAGTGCAGCTTCACGCCCTTGAGCCCGAAGGCGTAGTAGGGCAGCACCGGCTCGCGCACGCGCGTGGACGAGTAGGACGCGACCGTGCCGTTGTCCGCGATCACCGCCCCGTCGACCGCGACGTTGGCCCCGAAGTCGACCTCGACGATGCGCTCCACGCCCGCCCCGCCGGTGATCTCCATCACGCGGGCCGCCACATCCTCCTTGGTGTAGTCGATCACGTGGTCGGCGCCGGCCGCACGCGCGATCGCCGCCTTCTCGGGCGAGCTGACCGTGGCGATCACCCTGGCCCCGCTCCAGCGCGCCAGCTCCACCGCCGCCACGCCGACCGCGCCCGCGCCGCCCTGCACCAGCACCCACTGTCCCGACATCGGCCCGTCCGACAGCGTCGCGTGATAGGCCGTGAACGCCGGCACGCCCAGGCACGCGCCATCGGCGAACGACAAGGCGTCCGGCAACGCAATCGCATTGGCCTCCGGCACCGCCACGTATTCAGCCGCCGTCCCCTCGCCCGGCCGCGCCGACCCCGCGCGATAGACGAACACCCGCTCGCCCTCTTTCAGTCCCCGCACGCCCGGCCCGACGCGCGCGATCGTCCCCGCCCCGTCGCTGTGCGGCACCACGCGCGGTGCGTACATCTTCGGCCCCAGCCACCCGGACCTGCGCTTGGTGTCGTGCGGGTTGACGCCCGAGGCCATCACCTTCACGAGCACCTCGCCGTGCCCAGGCTCCGGCGTCGCCATCTCGCCGACCTCGAGCACCTCCCGCGCCGGCCCCATGCGCCCATACCAAGCCGCCTGCATCCTCATTCTCCTGTCAGCGCCCGTGTCCTGGGTGCCGGCCTGCGCCGGCATGACGCTCGTGGTTGGGGACACCACAAACCACAACCGCCGTCATCCCGGCGGAGGCCGGGACCCATGCGCCTCTCCTTGTGTGCACGCACCGACGCGCTCCGCGCTCGCGGGAATGACGTCGCGTGGGCACTTCGATGTCCCGACTATACGGATCGCAACCGCGCGCGCATACCACCACGGCCGCGAAGGGGAGTTGTGCAACCGCGTCGCGGCTGACTAACCTCTCGCACCAACCCGCATCTGCCCTGGGAGTCACGAGCATGGCCCGCATCGCCGTCGGCGGCTTCCATCACGAGACCAACTGCTTTGTCGCGGAGCGGACCGACTACGCCTACTTCGCCAGCCACCGCGACCGCCCGCCGCTGGTGCGGGGAGCAGCCGTCATAGAGTGGCTCGGCAACACCAGCTTCGCCCTCTCAGGGTTCCTGGGCGAGATGGGCGCCGCGCACGACATCGTGCCGCTGCTGTGGACCAGCGGCGGCGCCGGCGGCCTCGTCACCGCCGACGCCTACGAGCGCATCGCCGGCGAGCTCGTCGGCCGCCTCTCCGAGGCGCTGCCCGTCGATGCCGTCTACCTCGACCTGCACGGCGCCATGGTCAGCGAGCCGTTCGAGGACGGCGAGGGCGAGCTGCTGCGCCGCGTCCGCGCCGCCGTCGGCCCGGACGTGCCGATCGCCATCAGTCTCGACTACCACGCCAACGTCACGCCGCAGATGGTGGAGACCACCGACAGCCTCGTCGGCTACCTGACCTATCCGCACGTCGATCGTCCCGAGACCGGCCAGCATGCCGCCCGCGCCCTGTCGCTCCTCATCGAGCGCGGCCGGCCCAGGGGCCGCGCGCTCCGCAAGCTGCCCTTCCTGATCCCGCTCAACGACCAGTGCACGCTGGTCGAGCCCTCCAAGGGCGTCGTCGCCCGCTCCGTCGTCGCCGACGGCGACCTCGTCAACCTCTCCTACCTCGCGGGCTTCCCGCCCTCCGACCTCTACTGGTGCGGGCCCGCCGTCATCGCCCACGCCTGGAGCCAGGAGGCCGCCGACCGCGCCGCCGACGCGCTCGCCCGCGAGATCGCATTGAAGGAGCCCGAGTTCGCCGTGCCGATGGTGTCGCCCCAGGACGGCGTGCGCGAGGCGATGGCGATCGCACGCACCGCCTCCCGCCCCGTCGTGCTGTGCGACACCCAGGACAATCCCGGCTGCGGCGCCACCGCCGACACCACCGGCGTGCTGGAGACTCTTGTCCGTCTCGGCGCCGAGGGAGCCATGGTCGGCTACCTCTGCGATGCCGAGGCCGCGTCCGCCGCGCACAAGGCCGGCGAAGGCGCCGAGATCGCAATCGCGCTCGGCGGCCGCTCTGGCCCCGAGGGCGTCACGCCTCTGC
>JBGGME010000282.1:0-17655 GCA_041288195.1 Hyphomicrobiaceae bacterium | reverse complement strand
GTCGGCCGCTTGCCGGCAGATGCTCAGGATCTCTCCGGCGCGCTCGATCAGGCCCGGCTTGCTGGCGTACTCGTTACGGCGATTGATGTCGCCGACCGAGTCCTGCATTGCGATGAATGCTCTCATGACACGACCCCCGTGCATTGGTGAGGTGACTTCGCAAAAGCAGGGATGAGCTTCTCATGTCGGCGGGCGGCTGAATGTTCCCAGCGTCACAGGCAGGCGCGCAGCCCGATGATGGCCGCGCGCGGAACGGCTAGACTGACGGCTCGGAACCAACCCACAGGAGGAGACGGATCATGAGCAAACCGCAGCCGATCGAGCATGCGAAGGCCTCGCGCGAGGTGCGGGCCGTGTTCGACGACATCAAGAAGACGCGCGGCGTCCCGGACGTGAACAACTTCTGGAAGTACCTGGCCAACGATCCCGCGCTGCTCAAGCGCACCTGGAAGAGCCTGAAGGAGGTGATGGCGCCGGGCGCGCTCGATCCTCTCACCAAGGAGATGATCTACCTCGCCGTGAGCGTGTCCAACGGCTGCGGCTACTGCATCGCCAGCCATACAGCCGGGGCACGCAAGGCCGGCATGAGCGAGGCCATGTTCGGCGAGCTTATGAGCGTGGTCGGCATGGCGAACGAGACCAACCGGCTCGCCAACGGCTATCGGGTGCCGATCGACCAGGCTTTGGAGTGAGGCCTCGCGCCATCCGCACGCGTAGCAGTTGTTCGGCGTCGCCCATCCAGCTAGGCTGCCGCTTCATCGACGCATTCACGCACATGGGGGACCTCGCCATGGCCAGTCCGACAGCTTCTCCCGCCGCGCCTGCGGGCGAGGACGCCGCCAGCTACCTCGACATGCCGCCCGAGCGGCGGGCCGCTGCCAAGGCTCACGCGGCTCTGCTGTCCCGCGCGGCCGACAAGATCGCCCGCGAGCTGCCCATCAGCGCCGACGTCGACGACTTCCGGCGCGTGCTCGTCGCGGAGACCAAGCCATGACCGATCTCGCCGCACTTTCCGCGCGCGCGCTCGCCAGGGCGATCCGCGAGAAGAAGGTCTCGAGCGTCGAGGCGACCACGGCAGCCATCAAACGCATGAAGGACTGCCACGAGCTCACCAACTGCGTCGTCACGCTGGAGGCGGACGAGGCGCTTGCGGCCGCCAAGGCAGCCGACGCCGCCGTCGCCAAGGGCAGCTCCCGGGGTGCGCTCACCGGCGTTCCGCTCGCGCACAAGGACATGTTCGACCGCAAAGGCAAGGTCGCAAGCTGGGGCGCCAAGATCCGCGCCACCGAGCCGGCGGCCCAGGACTCGACGGCGATCGCCCGCTTCAAGGCCTCGGGCGCTCTGCAGATCGCAGCCTTGCATCTCGCCGAGTTCGCCTACGGCCCGACTGGGCACAACTACGCCATCGGCCACGCCCGCAATCCCTGGGACACCTCGCGCATCACCGGCGGCTCCTCCGCTGGAACGGCAGCCAGTGTCGCCTACGGCGCGATCCCGGTCGGCCTCGGCTCCGACACCGGAGGCTCGCTGCGGCTGCCGGCCGCGTGCTGCGGCATTGTCTCCATCAAGCCGACCTGGGGCCGTATCAGCCGCGCCGGCGCCATGCCGCTCTCGCCCGCTCTCGACACCGTGGGCGTGCTTGCCCGGCACGTGGAGGACCTGGCGCTGGCCTTGGGCGTCCTCGCCGGCCCCGACGCCCGCGATCCCGCGGCTAGCGCCCTGCCGGTGCCCGACTACCTCTCCCACCTCGACGACCCCGTGAAGGGCCTCAAGGTCGGCGTCGACGAGGCCGTGATCGGCGAAGCGAGCCCCGAGGTGCAGCGCATGCTGCAGGACGTGCTGGCCGTGCTGGAGAAGGTGGGCCTCGCCAAGGCCTCCTGCCGCTTCCCGGACTGGCAGACGCTCGACCACCTCGTCCAGCTGGTGCAGCTGCCCGACGCGTCCGCGGCCCACACCGCCTACCTGCGCACGCGGCCGGGCGACTACAGCCCGCAGGTGCGGTCGCGCGTCGAGGTCGGCCATTTCATCGGCGCCGTCGACCACCTGACCGCGCTGCGCGCGCGCGGAATCTACCTGCAGCGCACGCTCGACACGACCTTCAAGGGAGCCGACGTCGCCATCCTGCCGATCCTGGCGGACCCGCTGCCGACGATCGCGGAGCTCGACGTCGCCGCCAGCCCGAACCTGCAGGCGGCCATGGGCCGGGTGGTGAAGTTCACGCGGCCGATCAACTACCTGGGGTTGCCTACGCTGGCGCTGCCGATCCCGCGCAAGGGCGGCCTGCCCAACGGCATCCAGCTCGTCGGCCGGCCGTACGCGGAGGCGCAGCTCCTGGCCATCGGCCAGGCCTACCAGCGCGAGGTACCGCCCGAGATCGCGCAGCCTTAGAAGCAGCCGGCTAGCGGAAGCTCGAGACGCGGTCGGCGAGCTCCAGGATCAGCCGGGCGTTGTCTGCGGCCGGCGTGCCGGTCGGCTCGCCCTTGTAGAGCACGCGCGGATTCGACCAGAAGGGAATGCGCGCGCAGCCGCCGCATCCCTCCTTGTAGCTCATGACGTCGCGCCACTTGCTGCCGTTGACGTAGCCGTGCCCGTAGGCGACGGGGACGTTGCTCTCGTCGATGAAGCGATCGTGCCGCGCGCCCAGGATATGGCCGATCTCGTGGCCGATCGACATTGTGGTCGCCGCGCAGGCGTGATGGACCACGAAGAACGCCTCGTCAGAGTCGGGCCGGACGCGCGTGGAGAGGCCGCAACCCTTCGGGTTGTCGATGATCAGCCCGACGATGTCGGCCTTCTTCTCGTCGCGCAGCTTGCGCACGTTCTTGAAGGGACCGAGGCCGTCCACCATGGTGTAGAGGTGCGTGAACTGATCCTCTTTCGTCCCGTCGTAGTCCACGACCTGGCTGTGCACGAGCCTGAGCTTGACGTTGCCGATGCCGCTGTTGCGGTAGGTCTCGTTGACCTCCTCGATGACGAGCGCCAGCAGGTCCGCGGGATCGCGGATGTAGTGCTTGGCGGCGTTGGGCGTGTAGAGGATCATGACGTCGATGGTGACGGGCTTGGCCTCGAGCGCGCGCCGCACGTCATCGGGGAACGGCTCGACGGCGGGCTCCGGCGGCGCCTTGGGCGGCAGTTTCGGCGCATCGGCCGCAGATGCGCTGTCGCGATGCGCGGCGGATGGCGCGTGATCGGGCGGCAGCTTGCCCCGGTTCATCTCGGAAGAGGCATGCACGCCACCGCCCGCGTTCTCGAGGGTGAAGATCGTGCCCTGGTAGGCGACGTAGCCGGTGAGCATCGTGTTGGCCCACAGCATGAGTACGGCGCGCTCGCCGGTCTCCTTCACGCGACCAGACCAGGTGACGCTGCCGTCCTTCTGCACCGTCGAGTTGACGCGCACGAGGGTGACCTCGAGGCCCGGTCGAAGCGGAAGCTTGACCTCCTCGCCGATGGGATCGGTCGGAGCCTTGGAGAACTGCAGCTCCTTGTTCGCGGACTTGGCGACGTTGTCGGCGATCGCCTGCTGGTGGGTCGCGAGGCCTTGCTGATCGTTCGTATCCGCGGGCGCAGCGTAAGCGGCTGCGCACGAAGCGATGAGCGCCGCGAGGAGGGTCTGCAAGCCACGGCCCAGCGCAACAGGGCGCGTACACGGCCGAGACGACGGCGCGCGGAAGGGAAAGGAGGATTGTTGCATGACCCCACGTCTGCGATCTGGACCGGCGTATTCACCGGCGGGCTCTTTGTACGGGATGACCAGGCGGATTTCGCTATCCGCTACTCCCCCGGGTGACCTGCCGTCCAATTGAACAGGGGGCGTTGGCTAATCAATCGGTAAAACTCTGTAGGACGTCGCACGGGAGACCCTGAGGCCGCCGCGTTCATGCAGGCTGCGGCATTGGGAAAGCGCCGCCTTGCGGCCACGGGCGATCCCGTCAGGGCGCCAGCGTCCAGGGCGGCGCCGGACCATCGCCCGGCTCGCGCTCGTGGATCTCGCGCGTGCCGTCGCGCCCGTAGATATCGGGCCGGAATTGGATCGACCGGTCGCCCCCAGGCTCCGCCCACGCGGTGATGTAGGCGAAATAGACCGGCACCGGGCGCGTCAGGTTGAGGTCGAAGGCATTGCCGGCATCGAGGATCTCGCGCGCCCGACCCGGCCGCTCCCAGCCCGGCTCGTAGCGCGCCACCCACTCGGCCAGCGTGAACACATCCTGCACGCGCACACAGCCGGCGCTGAAGGCGCGACCGCGCGAGCCGAACAGCTGCTTCATCGGCGTGTCGTGCATGTAGACGCCGTGCTCGTTGGGCATGTCGAGGCGCACGAGCCCCAGCGCATTCTGCGGACCGGGGTCCTGGCGGAAGCGAAGCTTGGCGCCATCGGCCTGGCGCCAATCGATGGCGACAGGATCGACCTCCTGGCCATTGTAGGAGCCGGTAAGGACGCGGATCTGCTCCTTCTGCAGGTACTCCGGCTCCTTGACGAGGCGCGGGATCAGATCGAGCGTGGCGACGCTTTCCGGCACGCGCCAGTAGGGGAAGAAGTTGAGCGCCTTGATGGTGGCACGCACCGAGGGCGTCTGGCGCTCGGGCTTGCCGGCAATCACGCGATGCCGCAGCTCCACCTGATGCCGCTCCACGGCCTCGAGCTGGTAGGCCGCCACGTTGACCAGGATGTAGCGCTCCTCGATCCGCTGCCCCATCAGGTCGCGCAGTCGCGCCACGTTGGCGCGCAACTGCGCCAAGCGGGCCTCGGCAGGGACGTTCAGCGCCTGCAGCGTGGGCTTGTCGACGCGTCCGGTGACGCGCAGCCCGTGGTTGAACTGGAAGCGCCGCACGGCGGCCTCGAGGTCCTCGCTGTAGCCAAAGCCGAACGAGTCGGCCTGGCGGCGCGCGAGCTCGCCGCCGATCATGAGGCGCTGGCGCAGCACCGGCATGCGCTCGTCGTCGTCCTCGGGGCGAATCATGCGCGCGCCGGGGATGGCGGGCCAGCCGCCGTTGGCGACGATGCGCTGATAGCGTTGTATGGCGCCTTCGAGCGCCTCGATCATGGCTTCGCTGCGGAACGGGGTGGAATCGGGACGCAGATCGTCGATGGCCTCGCCGCGACGGGGCTCCTCGTCGGAGGCCCGGCGCGCGCGGCGATCCTCGCCACCAAAGCCGGGAAACGCCTCCCACCAGCGGCCGTCCTGGGCCACCGCCGTGCCGGCAAGCGAGGCCGCGATGGTGCCCACGGCAAAGACCGTCAAGACCAGAGTCCTGCCGAGGCTGCCCTGCATCAGCTCTTGCCCTCTATCGAATGCTTGCACACAACGGCGGCCTGCCCGAAAGGATCCGCTGCCCTTGGCGCCCGTCCACAAATACCGGCCAGACCGAACGATTCCGCCCGCTTTCACCCCGCATCTATAGCTCGCGGCATAGATATGGCCAAACGAAGACCGCCTCGCCGCCGTTGACGATCGGGTGAGCGCGTCGCAAGAGAGGCGCCAGGGCACCGCCGCCCCCGCCACCGGAGACTTAGCCATGTCCAGCGCTCCCGTCCTCCACGACATCGACGCGCGCGGCGTCGCGACTGTCGCGCTCAACCGGCCGGAGGTCGGCAACGCCTACAACGGCGACATGATCCACGGCCTGCTCGCGGCCATGGACGAGCTTGGCGCCCGCCCGGACCTGCGTGTCGTGCTGCTCAGGGGCAACGGCCGGCACTTCCAGGCCGGCGCCGACCTTGGCTGGATCAACAGCGTGCGCGTCGCCTCGCCGGAGGAGAACGTGCGCGTCAGCCGGGCCACGGCAGAGGCCGTCGACAGGCTCAACCGCCTGCCGGTCCCGACCGTCGCCCTGGTGCAGGGCGGCTGCTTCGGCGGCGGCACCGGCATTATCGCCGCCTGCGACGTGGTGATCGCCGCCGACAACGCCATGTTCTCGATCGCGGAGGTGCGCTGGGGGCTGACGGCCGCCATCATCCTGCCCCAGCTCAGCGACGCCATCTCGGTGCGGCAGCTGCGGCGCTATGCGCTGACCGCCGAGCGGTTCGGCGCCGCGGAGGCCATGCGCATCGGGCTCGCCCACCAGGTGGTGCCGCTCGACCGGCTCGCGGCCGCCGGCGAGGAGATCGTTGGTCGCCTGCTGGAGAACGGACCGGTCGCAATGGCCGAGACCAAGGCCATCGCCCTGCAGTCGGCGTGGGGCGGCATCGACCCCGCCACCTTCGAGGCACTGGTCGAGAGCCATTCGGCCAAGCGCCAGACCGAAGAGGCCGCCGAAGGCCTGGCCTCGTTCGCGGAGAAGCGGGCCGCGCGGTGGGCAGGCTGATGCGGCAAGAACCTAAACGACAGTCAACCCATCTATCCTATGAAACACCGGATCGACGCTCGCCAGGACCAGATTTTCTTCCAGAGCCTGTGCCGCCAGCAGCCGATCGAAAGGGTCCTTGTGGTCGGTACCGAGCAGACCCGCTCGCTCGGCATGGGAAACCGTGACTGCCAGGGGGGTGAGCTTGGCCCTCGCCAACACATCGGCCATGCCGGGCACCAAGCCCGCCGCCTCGCTCCACTTCCCCGATCGGACCTTGATCGCAATCTCCCAGCATGACGCGGCACTCACGAATACCGTGGTCTCGCGAGAAGCGATGAGGGGACGAACGCTTTCAGGCAGGCTGGGCGAATCCGTCAGCCACCATACCAGGACGTGAGTATCGAGCAGGAGCCTCAATCATCCTCGCCGTACCAGAGCTTCAGCTCCTCCGCCGTCATTGGCTCGAACAGGCGGGCAGGCACCTCGATCTTGCCCTTGAGCAATCCGGGCAAACGGTCCTGATCGAGCCCCGGCAACGGCTCGAGGCGGACCCGCTCGCCGGACGGCGCCTCGAGGATGATCGTCTCGCCGCCAGCCGCACGATGAATAAGGTCCGGCAGCTCTTGCTCCGCCTTGGCTGTGGGTATCGTATCCATGCGGAGAGATAATGAAGAGCCACCCGCGGCTTTGCAAGCCGGACACAGCCAAAGTAATCGTTAGCGGCTGTAGAACTCCACGACCAGGTTGGGCTCCATGTGCACCGGGAACGGCACGTCCGAGAGAGCCGGGACCCGCGAGAGCTTGGCCGTCATCTTGTTGTGGTCGGCCTCGATGTAGTCGGGCACGTCGCGCTCGGCGCTCTTGATGGCCTCGAGCAGCAGCGTCATCTGCTTGCCCTTCTCCTTGACCTCGACCACGTCGCCGACGCGGCAGCGGAAGCTCGGGATGTTGACCCGGCGGCCGTTGACGGCGATGTGGCCATGGCTCACGAACTGGCGGGCGGCAAACATCGTCGGCACGAACTTGGCGCGATAGACGATGGCGTCGAGCCGCCGCTCGAGCAAGCCGATGAGGTGCTCGGAGGTGGAGCCCTTGAAGCGGCGCGCCTCCTGGTAGATGCGGTTGAACTGCCGCTCGTTGATGTTGGCGTAGTAGCCCTTGAGCTTCTGCTTGGCGCGCAGCTGCTGGCCATAGTCGGAGAGCTTGGTCTGCCGCCGCTCGCCGTGCTGGCCGGGGCGCGATTCGCGCTTGTTGAGAGGGCTCTTCGGCCGGCCCCAGATGTTCTGGCCGAGGCGGCGGTCGATCTTGTGCTTGGCGCGGACGCGCTTGGTCATGCCGGTGTCGCTCCGAAAGTCGATCGTCAAATGGCAACGTGAATTGTCGAGCGCTCCCTCCTCTGCCTGCGGCTGAGCCGCCGACCGACAGGTCCCCAGCGATACGCCGGGCACCACGGGTGCGCGCGCGCGTTATAGCGCAATCGGCGTAGGGCGCAATAGCGATAGCGTATTGCGCCGATATGGAGAGGGCCGCATCGGCGCAATACGCCCCGGCTCAAGGCCGGGGCTATTGCGCCCTACCGAGCCTATTTCTTCTGGCTGGCGGGGGTCGGCTCGGGATTGGGCTTGGCAGCAGCCGCGGCAGGGGCCGGATTGGCGGCGACGAAGGCCATGATCTGCTCCTGGACCTTCTTCTTCTCGGTATCCGAGCAGGTGGCGGCCTTGGCCTGCTTGCCTTCCTGAACGACGACCTGCTTGTCGCCGTCCTTCTCGACCAGCTGGACCTTGCCGGTCAGCGTCATCATCGTGAACAGGTGCAGCTGGTTGATGAACAGCATCTGCTGATCGGTCCACTTGGACTTGGACTCCTCGCGGCGCATCAGCGTCTGGTAGTTGGCGCGCTGCTCCTCCGGCAACTCGCACATCTGGGCGTAGGCCGACAATCGGGCGGCGCGAATGACATCGCGCGCGGTGTCCATCGGCACGATCGAATCGCTCGACTTGGACTTGTCGACCTCGATGGTCTTGCCCTGCGGCGTGGTGAACTTCTCGGGCACCAGGTTCCAGGCGTAGCGCATCAAGGTCGCCACGGATTTGTCGCTGAGCTCCTTGGCCTGGGCAAGTGCCGACACGGCCGATCCCGCCACGATCGCCGCCGCACACACCAAAGCCACCCCGGCCCTTCCGCCTTTGCCCATAACTGCAAGCCCCTTATGGTTCAGCCGTCAGCCTGCCGATTGCATCGTTCTTGTTGGGCAGTGCCACGTGCCCCGCTGGCGCGCATCGCTTGATGGAAATCGAGGCATAACTATGGCGATTCTCGCCTGGGGCGCTTGCCGCCTGTCAGCGCCTTCACGATTCCCCGCAAGGTGCGGATTTCTTGTTCCGTCGCGCCCATCCGCGTGAGCATGGCGCGGAGGTTTTGCACGACGCTGGGGCGCTTTTCGGGCGCTGTGAAAAAGCCGCTCCTGTCGAGCTCCGATTCGATGTGCTCGAAGAGGCTGATCAGCTCCTCCCGCGTCGCCGGCGGGGAGCCGCGGGTCCGCAGGCCCGGCTGCACGGGAGCCTCGTAGGTCGTCACCCGCCCCAGGGTCCCGGCATTGGCCTGCTTGATCCACTCGTAGCTGAGCAGCAGCACCGCCTGGGCTAGGTTGAGGGAGGCGAAATTGGGGTTGACGGGCGCCATGACAGCGGCGTCGGCGTTGGCGACCTCCTCGGTCTCCAGCCCGTTGCGCTCAGGCCCGAACAGTATGCCGCAGCGCTGACCCTCGCCGATCCGCCGCCGCATCTCGGCCACGGCCTGCTCGGGGGTCAGCACGGTCTTGGCGAGGTCGCGCTGACGGGCGGTGGTGGCGCACACCCAATGCAGGCCCGAGAGGCCGTCCTTGAGCGTGGGATAGGCCTGGGCCGCATCGACGATGAAGTTGGCGCCGGAGGCGGCGATGCGGGCCTTCTCGTTGGGCCAGCCGTCGCGGGGGGTAACGAGGCGCAGCTCGGAGAGGCCGAAGTTGGCCATGGCGCGCGCGGTCATGCCGATGTTGTCGGCGAGTTGCGGGCGCACCAGGATCACGGCCGGCGTGTCGCCCATGGTGGACGGCGGGGCGCCGGTGCGGCCGGCGCGGCGGACGCCGAAGCGCAGCTTGCGCAGGACGCGGCGGGCCCAGAACCAGTACTCTTCGCCGGCCCAGGTCTTGGCGAGATGCTCCAGGCTCGGCGCAGTGAGCGTGGCGGTGCCGGTCCCGGTGAGGCGCATGGGCGAGCTGGTGAAGGCGATCTCGGCGTGGCGCGCGACGAACTCGTCGAAGGTCGCGATGCCCTGCGATTCGGTCCGACGGCGGCAGCCGGGACACGTGGCTTGGTCCGCCTCGCAGCGCCGCTCGGCGCAGTAGGTGAGGATCGGCTCGAGGCTGTTGCGGTCGAGGCCGGGCACGGCAAGGTCGGCAAGGCCGGCGTCGATGGTCCGCTCATGGCAGGCATGGACGACGGCCGCGACGGGAAGCGCGGTGCCGGCAAGGATCGGCTCGCCATCCTTGATGGAGACTGCTGGCACGTTCGACTCGCTGTTGTCGCCTTCCGACATTCACGCGGGAGGTCATACTGGGGCTTGTCCCCGGTATCCAGCCAACCCGGAGTGCCCGCGTTCCGGCTGGGTCCCGGCTCTCGGGCTGCCGCCCGAGGCCGGGATGACATCAATTTCCGAGAAAGCCGCGGATGAGGGCGATCACCTCGTCCGTCCTCTGGTGCACCACCCAGTGGTCGGCACCCGGGATCTCGTGCACGGTGAGGTTGTCGCAGTACTCGGGCAGGGCGGCGCGCGTCACCGGCAGCAGGGCGCGGTCGTCCATGCCCCAGATCACCACATGCGGCATGCGTATGCGGAACCTCGCGGGGTCGAGCTCGAGCGGTCGGGACGCGGGGTCGATTGCCTCGCCCGGCTTCGGCACCAGCAGCGGCGAGGCGCGATACCAGTTGAGCATGCCGGTCAGCGCGCCCTTCGGCGACCAGGCTTCGAGATAGCCGGCACGCTTCTCCGGCGTCAGCCACGGCTGCGGGCCGAAGCGGACCAGCATGCCCATCAGCTTTTCGAAATTGTTGGCGGAGAGGCGCTCCTCGGCTCGGGGATCGCGCAGGTAGTGCATGTAGCTGCTGGCCTGGCGCTGGGCGTCGTCCTCCAGCAGCGCGCGCTGGAAGGGGCCGGGGTGCACGCCGTTGATGATGACCAGCCTGGAGATTCGGGCCGGCGCCGCCATGGCCGTGGCATAGGCGACCGAGGCGCCCCAGTCGTGCGCCACCAGCACAACGGGTCGGCCGGGGGAGAAGCGCTCGCCGAGCCCCAGGACGTCGCGCACAAGCTCCTTGACCCGGTAGGCCTCCAGTCCCTCGGGCTTGGAGGAGCCGGCGTAGCCGCGCTGGTCCGGGGCGACGGCATGGTAGGACCCCGCGAACGCCGGCAGCACCTCGTCCCAGGCGCCGGAGTACTCGGGGAAGCCGTGCAGGAGCAGCATGAGCGGGGCGCTCGCGTCGCCCATGGCGCGCACGCCAAGGTCGATGCCGTTCACGTGCACGATCGAATGTCGCATGTGAGGCTCCTAGTGTCCTGATCGCGAAATTCGTCGCAGCGTGCGGCGGGCTCGGAGCGAATTTCGCGATCAGAAGGACACTAGCAAATTCATCTCTCTAGTGTGATTCAGATCGAGAAGTCCGCTTCTCAACCCAGTCCAACGCGATGCTGCGGACTTCTCGATCATCACACTAGTGCGTTGCGCCTTTCCGGGCCACCGTGCCCAAATCCCGAGCACGTGTCGAGAGATGGCGCGTGTGCGACCAGAGCACGGCTTTGCCTGGCCCAAATGCCGGTGCTATAGGGCAGAGGGAATTGGGGCGTTGCCCCTGCCGTCATTCCCGCCAAGCGAAACGCAGAGCGGGAATCCAGCCACAGGCATCGCGGCAGCTTGGGGGTGGATTCCCGCTGACGCGCTCCGCGCTCGCGGGAATGACGGAGTTCAGCACGCAAGGGGCTCGGCTCACATGCAGAAGATCAAAGTCACTGGCACCGTCGTCGAGATTGACGGCGACGAGATGACCCGCATCATCTGGAAGCTCATCAAGGACAAGCTGATCCTGCCCTACGTCGACGTGCCGCTCGAGTACTACGACCTCGGCATGGAGTATCGCGACAAGACCAACGACCAGGTGACGATCGACGCGGCCAACGCCACCAAGAAGCACGGCGTCGCCGTCAAGTGCGCGACCATCACGCCGGACGAGGCGCGCGTGAAGGAGTTCAACCTGAAGGAGATGTGGAAGAGCCCCAACGGCACGATCCGCAACATCCTGGGCGGCGTCATCTTCCGCGAGCCCATCATCTGCAAGAACGTGCCGCGCCTGGTGCCGGGCTGGACCAAGCCGTTCGTGATCGGCCGCCACGCCTACGCCGACCAGTACCGCGCCACCGACTTCCGCTTCCCCGGCAAGGGCACGATCACCATCAAGTTCACGGGCGAGGACGGCAAGGTGATCGAGCGCGAGGTGTTCAAGGCGCCGAGCTCGGGCGTCACCATGGCCATGTACAATCTCGACGACTCCATCCGCGACTTCGCCCGCGCCTCCTTCAACTACGGCCTCAACCGCAACTATCCCGTCTACCTCTCCACCAAGAACACCATCCTCAAGGTCTACGACGGCCGCTTCAAGGACCTGTTCCAGGAGGTGTTCGACAATGAGTTCAAGGCCGAGTTCGACAAGAAGAAGCTCACCTACGAGCACCGCCTGATCGACGACATGGTGGCGGCCTCGCTCAAGTGGTCGGGCGGCTACGTGTGGGCCTGCAAGAACTACGACGGCGACGTGCAGTCCGACACCGCCGCGCAGGGCTTCGGCTCGCTCGGCCTGATGACCAGCGTGCTGATGACGCCCGACGGCAAGACGGTGGAGGCGGAGGCCGCGCACGGCACGGTGACGCGCCACTTCCGCGAGCACCAGAAGGGCCGCGACACCTCGACCAACTCGATCGCCTCGATCTTCGCCTGGACGCGCGGGCTCGCCCATCGCGCCAAGCTCGACAACAACCCCGCGCTCGCCAAGTTCTCCGCGACGCTGGAGAAGGTGTGCGTCGACACAGTCGAGGCCGGGTTCATGACCAAGGACCTCGCCCTGCTGGTCGGCGCCGATCAGAAGTGGCTCACCACGGAAGGCTTCCTCGACAAGGTCGACGAGAACCTGAAGAAGGCGATGGCGTAGCCCTGGGCGGCCATCGCATCGCCCCGCTCGCCGGCCGCTAGAGCGGCAGGCGGGCGCCGCGCCGAGGGCCGGCGAGGGGCTTGTGGCGCGCGCGGTAGCGGGCGGGCTGGTCGCGCGTGACGGCGTTGAGTACCGCTGCTGCAGTCAGCGCCGCGCTCAGGGCCGAGGCTGCGAGCGCCCAGGCGCTCACGCGGCCTTCCGGCGCCAGCAACAGGCACAAGGTGACGAACGCGAACGCCGCGGCAGCCGCAACTGCCCAGGGCAAGACAAACGGTCTCTCGAGCATCCTTTCTGCTCCTCGCTCCACTTCTGGAAATCGCAGCGAAGAACGCGCTGCCCGCGCCCGCGTTCCCGGCGGTGGCTTCTTGCGCGCGGCTAAGCGAGGCGCGGGAACCTGGAGCGGCGCTGCTGTGTTGTTCAGCGTTGGCGAAAACAATGGAGGCTCTGAAAGCCATGAGCTGGCCGGCGGCGCTCGATGCCCAGCATACCGTCACGCACGAGGTGGAGATCGTCGTCCGGCTGCTGCTAGCGGCGGCCGTGGGAGCAGCGATCGGCATCGAGCGCGAGATGAAGGACCGCCCGGC
The DNA here is from genome assembly GCA_041288195.1 of Hyphomicrobiaceae bacterium. Lineage (GTDB taxonomy): Bacteria > Pseudomonadota > Alphaproteobacteria > Rhizobiales > Hyphomicrobiaceae > AWTP1-13. The sequence continues at coordinate 4,550 of JBGGME010000282.1, read as the reverse complement.
GGGATTGCGCACGCACATGCTGACCGCGCTCGCCTCGGCGGTGTTCACCATTCTCACGTTCGAGATCTACCACGCCTCGAAATCGACGAGCGATCCGATCCGCATCGTCGAGGCGGTGACGGCGGGCGTCGCGTTTCTCGCCGCCGGAGCCATCATCCAGGGGCGGACGGGGGTGCGCGGCCTTACCACCGGAGCCGGCATGTGGATGGCCGGCGCACTCGGGGTGGCCTGCGGCGCGGGCTACTACGTGCTGGCCCTGATCGCCACGACGCTGACCGTCCTTATCCTGGCTGCCCTCACGCGAATGGAAGGATGGCTGGCCGACGACGGCAAGGTTGTGTCGGCATCCGAGCAGCAAAAGCAGCAGCTGCCGCAGCGCTGAAACGCTTCGGCAATCGATTGCCCTGCAAAGTCCTCCGCGCCCGTCATAGGTTCGCCTTGGTTGTGAACAATGATCAGTAAGGGCACGGGCGGTCAGAGCTTGGGGTGTCGATGTCCTGGTATCGCCATAAGGTCGAGCGCGATCTGGCGCGCTGGCAGACCCAAGGGTGGGTGAGCGAGGCTGGCGCCTCGGCGATCCGCGCGGATCTGGACTCGCGCAAATCGGCGTTCGGCGTGGCGTCCATATTTGCCTTGCTGGGTGCCGTGCTGTTCGGCTTTGCGGTCATGAGCTTCGTGGCCGCGCACTGGACGGGCATGTCAAAGCTCGCCCGTCTGGGGCTGCTGCTGGTGACGCTGTGGGGCTGCTACGGGGGCGCAGCCTACCTGTTCCAGCGCCAGCTCAACGCCTTCGCCCACGCCGCCCTGCTCGGGGGCATCGCCGTGTTCGGCGCATCGATCATGCTGATCGCGCAGATGTACCACATGGAGGGCAACCCGCCCGACGCGGTACTCACCTGGGCGCTCGGCGCGCTGCTCACCGCCGTCGCGCTGCGCTCCAACCCAGCGCTCGCCGCCACGTTCGTGCTGCTGGTCGTGTGGACCTGCATGGAGCGCGGGTTCAGCGAGTGGGCGCACTGGGGCTTCCTCGTGCCGTGGGCCGCGACCACGGCGGCGGCCGCCTGGCTCGGTTGGCGACCGGGCCTGCATCTCGCCGCCATCAGCTTCCTGGTGTGGCTCGTGCCGCTCGGCTACTTCGTGCTCGACCATCACGCGCACTGGATCGTGGCGCTGGTCGGGGTCATCGTGGCCGGTGTCGCCGCCGCTGGCGCCAAGGAGATCGATGCGCGTGTCCCGGCCTCCTCCGCGCTCTTCACCTACGGCCTGATCGCCGCCTTCGCCGGCCTCTTCATCCTGCAGTTCATCGACGAGCTGCGCGTCTACGGGACACAGCAGGACAGCGCCTCGATCCAGAGACTCGTGCTGCTCGCCGTCCTGACGCTCGCCCTGCTGCTCGGCGCCATGCTGTGGGCGATGCATGTCGACAACCGGGCGGCGCTGTGGCTCGCCTATGCGGGCTTTGCGGTCGAGATCTTCACGCTCTACCTCAAGACCTTCGGCTCGCTGCTCAACACCTCGCTGTTCTTCCTGATCGCGGCGGTGATCGTCAGCCTGCTCGCCTGGGCCGCCTACCGGCTGCACCAGCGCAAGGTGCCAACGGGAGCCGCCGCATGAACGCCCTGCGCAAGCTCATCATCTCCATCGCCATCGTGGCGCTGGCCCAGACGGCGGTGCTCGCCTACATGGTGACCGATCGCGTCCGGCTGCTGAGCGCGGGGCGCGAGATCACGCTGCCGATCATTCCCGTCGACCCACGCGACCTCTTCCGCGGCGAGTACGTGCGGCTCGGCTACGACATCGGCCGCGTGCCCGTGAGCCTGCTCGACGGCCCGGCTCCCGGCGCCAACGACCCCTTCTATGTCGTGATCGAGAAGCAGGCGGACGGTGCGTGGAAGCCCGTCAAGGTATCGCGCGCGTTTCCGAAGGAGACCTCGCCCGACCGCGTCGTGTTGAAGGGCCGCGTGGCCTTCGACCAGACGCCGTGGAGCAAGGCCAACGCGACGCAGCAGGTGCGCTATGGCATCGAGAGCTATTTCGTGCCCGAAGGCCAGGGCAAGCGGCTCGAAGACCTGGCCCGGGAGAAGCGCATGGCAGCGCTGATCGCCGTCGACTCCTCGGGCGAGGCCGCCATCAAGGGCATCATCATCGACGGCAAGCTCCAGTACGAGGAGCCGCTTTTCTGAAATGGCTTGGCCGCCGGCCCGTGCTATGAAGGCCCCGGTTGCAGCAACCACGTACCGGCCCACGCCCTGGCACTGGCCGGACGCAGGCCACACACGGGAGAGACGCGTATGACTGTCAAGCGGCACGAGCCGTCGAAAATCTACTCCAAGGTCGTCGAGGCCAACGGCTTCGTATTCACCGCCGGCATCACGGCAGGCGATCCTTCGCAGGACGTGAAGGGACAATCGGTGCAGGTGCTCAAGGAGATCGACCGGCTCCTGAAGCTCGCCGGCACCGACAAGACCAAGGTTGTCTCCGCGACCATCTGGGTGCCGGACATTCGCCTGCGCGAATCCATGAACGAGGCGTGGAACGCCTGGACGAACGGCGAGAACCTGCCGGGCCGCGCCTGCATCGAGGCCAAGCTCGCCGATCCGCGCCTGCTGGTCGAGATCGCCGTCGTCGCCGCGAAGTAGCGGCTGGCATCGGGAACCGGCCCGCCTGGCCTGGTGGCCGCGCGGGCCGATTTCTTTTCACCGCTCCCAATCCTGACGCGCGCGCGAAGGTATTTCGCGAACTGTGACGGAAAAGCTGCGGCGCGTTGAAAAAGCTGCGCCTGCGACTTTGCTTCTGGCCCTCCAGCGATCGGAATCGACGGCGCATCACGTATAGTGCGCCGCAATTTGGCAGCAGAGGTTGGGGGACCATGAGACAAGCGGTTGTGGGCGCTGCGGCGCTGGCTCTGATGCTGGGCATGGGCGCAGGCGCGGTGCAGGCGCAGGACACGGGGCTGGACGCGCTGCATTCCAAGGTCAGGGTCGGCGGCAAGCTGTGCATGGCCGACCATTTCCACGACGGCAGCGGGTCGGGGTCGACGCGGGCAGCAGCCGAGCGCGCGGCGATCCGCGCCTGGATCGACTTCACGGCCTGGGAGTATGGCCGGCGCTGGGGCAGCTTCGGCGCCTCCGTCAGCAAGCGCGTGTCCTGCTCCGGCGGCGCGGGCAACTACAGCTGCAACGTGTCGTCGCGGCCCTGCCGGTACTGATCTCCGTAACTTGTATCAGCCCCGGAGCTTGCAACGGCCCCGGGGCGATTTTTTTGTACGCGTCGGTGACGCCATGCAGATCAAGCGTGCCGGCCCTCAGCCAAGGAACGGCAGGCGCAGCGCCAAAGTGAAGCCGTTGAGCATCAGCAGCGTGCCCAGGGCGCCGAGGCCGGCGCTGAGGCCCAGAAGTCCGACATTGCCGACGATCAGGTAGACCGACGCCAGCACGATGGCGATCTGCAGCAGCGCCTGACTCCAGTCGAAGTAGGGGTCCTTGCGCAGCGCCACGTCGCGCTCCAGTTCCAACAGCTTGCCCTTCACGAACAGCTCGTCGAGCCCCTCCTGCTTCTGCGGGTCGGTGGTGAGGCTTCGGTACTGCTCGCGGTAGGCCTTGATCTTGTCCTCGAACTTCCTCTTCGCCTCCTCCGGCATGGCGGGCATCGCCGCGAGCATCAGCTCCAGATCGTCGGCGGCCAGGCCGATCGAGTTGCGGCGGATGTTCTTGGCCTGGAAGAACGCCCAGGTGTTGGCGGCGGCGATGTTGGAGTGGGTGGCGTCCTTGGTGGCGTTGGCGCCGCCGACGTTGCAGATGGCCAGCAGCACGGCGAGCACGCCGATGTAGACGCCGACCCACCTGTTGTAGGTCTCCTTGCCAGCGCCCAGGCGCTCGATCGCGTCGTCCAATGACATCTGGATGCTCCCCCGAGGGTGATGTCGGCCACAGCTCCGCCGGCATCGGCCGAATGGCCGAATGCTGTGGGCTCATTCATTTCGGCTTGCCGGATTCGATGCCGAGCACATCCATCATGGAGTAGAGGCCCGGCCCCTTGCCGCGGCCCCACAGAGCGGCCTTGACGGCCCCGCGCGCGAAGATGCCGCGATCGAAGGCGCGGTGCGTGATCTCCACGATCTCGCCGTCGGCGGCGAAGATCACGGAGTGCTCGCCGACCACGCTGCCGCCCCTAAGGCTCGCAAAGCCGATGTCGCCGCGGCGCCGCTCGCCGGTGTGGCCGTCGCGGCCGCGCGCGCTGACCTTGTCGAGATCGACGCCGCGTCCCTCGGCGGCGGCCCGGCCCAACATCAGCGCGGTGCCGGAGGGGGCATCGATCTTGTGGCGGTGGTGCATCTCGACGATCTCGATGTCGAAGTCGGGGTCGAGCGCCTCGGCCACCTTCTTCGTGATGGCGGTGAGAAGATTGACGCCGAGGCTCATGTTGCCTGCCGTGACGATGGTCGCATGCCGGGCGGCGGCTTTGATCTTGGCGTAGTCGTCGGCGCTGAGGCCTGTCGTGCCGAGCACGTGCACGATGCGGGCATTTGCGGCGAGCACCGCGAACTCGAC
>JBGGME010000281.1:0-17123 GCA_041288195.1 Hyphomicrobiaceae bacterium | reverse complement strand
ACGGCGATCTGCCGGTGCTGGTAGGTCGAGATGTTGTCGTCCGGCTGAAAGTCGGCACGCGCCTGGTAGAGGATGCCGCCGGTGTCGACCCCCTCGTCGACGAGGTGCACTGTAATGCCGGCATGCTCGGCATCGGCGTTGCTGCGCGCCCAGTAGGCACCGTTCTGGCCGCGATACTTGGGGTTGACGCCGGCGTGGTAGTTGATGAACGGCGCGGGCGTGCACTGCAGCGTCGGGCGCCTGATGATGCGGGTACCGTAGACGACCACCACTTTCGGCCGCAGCTCGCGCAGGGCATCCCGGCAGGCTTCCGAGTTCACCGAGCCGACGGCGCGCCGCGGGATCGCGGGATTGGGGCGCGGGTCAAGTCCGTGCCGGCTCCAGATCGCGGCGAGGCGGGGTGCGCTCCTGCGCGCGATGATCTTCTGCACCACGCCGAAAGCCGCCTGGCCGAGCGCCTGCCGCCAGCCGACGAGCCGCGCCCGGCGGCGCACGATCGCGAGCTTTGCCTCGGGCGTTTCCTGCAGCACGGCGATCGGCCCGAAGTGACCGCAGAGCGCGTTGACGAGGATGTTGGAAAGCAGACCGCCTGCCACCAGCACGGCGATTGGCGCGGGCGTCCCGGGACCGCGCTCAGGGGCAGGGCGTGTGGTGTCCTTTGGCACGACAGTGCTGGATCGAGGCGTCCGATCTTCAGGACTTCTCTTCCGGCCGCGGCCGGTCGGGCGCGTGGCGGATCGAGACCGATCCCTCGTGCCAGCTGGTGCCGAACACGTTGGGCGTGCCGTAGAGCCAGCGCTTGAAGCCGGTGCCCCGGCGCGTCCCGTTCTCCAGGTGCCCCTGCCGCAGCGCCTGCACCTCGCCGGTCAGCCGGTCGTACAGCTCCAGCATGGCGTGGTGGGTTTCCTCGAGGCGGTTGTTGACGATTGCGACGTCGCCGCCGATCTCGACCCGCCAGGCGGCGAGGCTCTGGGCCAGCGACTGCTGGCTGGCGTCGAGGCTGGAGATGGCCTGGAGAATCTCGACCAGGCGCCGGTCGCGGAGCTTGGCCGCCTCGTCGGCCGCCTGCTGGCTGGTGCGCAGGGCCGACAGCAGCGCCATCTGCCGCTCGACGGCCTCGGCCACGGGCCGCAGGCGCCCCTCCCACTCGCTGGTCCGTGCCGAGAGGAGGGCGGAGATCGCACGGGTGGGATCGGGAGGCGGCGCCGTCAGGCTCTCCTCGATGCCGGCGAGACGGTCCTCCACGGCCTGCAGGGTTTCGCCGGCAGAGGGTCCCTCGGCCGGCTCCTCATGCGCCGCGAGGCGGCCGGCGAGCCCGGCGACGGCCGTGTCCAGCTTGCCGAGCCTCACATCCAGGAGCGAGTTGATCGCCTCGCCGAGGTCGGCAGGCAAGACGCGCGGACCATCGCTTTGCAGTCCCTTGAGCTCGCCCTGCAGCGCGCCGAGCAGCTCGGCGGTGATGCGCCGATCGGCAGTGGCCTCCTCGCGCGCGGCGCGGAATGCGGCCTCCATGCGGTCGAGCCGGCCGTTGAGCGCCTCGAGCAACGCGGGCGACATGTCCGCCGAACGCGGCGGCGGCGCAGCCTCGACAGGCGGAGCGGCGAGGGGCGCCTCGCGGCGCGGCTCGTTGCGCCAGCGCTCGAGCAGTTGCGGATCGGCAGCAACCCGCATCAGCAACATGGCGGCGGGCGACTGAGGATCGCCGAGCAGGGCCCGCAGCACGTCGGTCACCGATACGGGGGCGAGCCGCGCCTCGGCATGAACGGCGGCACGACGGAGCGCATCCTGAAAGGCGGCGGACGCGCGCGGCGCTCCATCGGTGCCGGCCGGGCCCGCTGGCACGTCCGCGGCGATCACCATCGCCGTCTCGCGCCGCAGCGCGTCGACGCGAATGGCGAGCCCCGCCAGCACTTGCGCCGCCGGGACGACGCGCGTCATGGCATGCAGCAGGTGCTCGAGGCGCACCTCGCGCGAGCCGTGCACCAGCGCCGTATCGAAAGCGTGGTTGCAGGAGGCGAGCACCGCCTCGTCGACCGCAATCGGCAGGGCCGAAACCGCCTCAGGCCGTCGCCAGGCGGCTTCGAGGTCGCGAGCAGGAGGAGTTGGGAGGGGGATTGACGTCGGCGCCGGGGCCGCGGGCGCCTCGCGCGCAACAGCCGCAGCGCCCAACTGCAGCCTCACATCGCCACCCTTATACTGCATCGCACGACCTCCACGACCGCCGGCGCCGCGCTCCCGCAAGCACGTCCCGGAACCATTCGTGCCCTCGCGCTGGCTGCCATCCTCTGCTGACCGGAGGTGACAAGCCGTTGTTGGGCCAACACTAAACCGTTCCCAGGCACGGCACCATGGCGACATTTACAACATCATTGATTGACGATGCGTTGTGGGACACTCAGCCCAAGCGGTTTTGGTCCATGGGCTTCAGGGCGCGCCGATCGTTGGTGGGTCCAGGCAACGCGTCTAAGCTGCCGCCATGGCTCAGGGCGGACAGATGGGTGAACAGGGCACCGGGCAGGCCTCGGTCTGGCCGCGCTGCGCCGCCAGCGCCGCTGTTTTCCGCGGCGAGCAGGTGCTGCTGATCGAGCGCGGCAAGGGTACTCTCCAGGGCTTCTGGAGCCTGCCGGGAGGGCACATCGAGGCCGGCGAGACGGCGCGGGCCGCCGCATTGCGCGAGGTGCGGGAGGAGACGGGGGTGGCCGCCGAGCTAGCGGGCCTCGTCGACATCCATGAGGTCATCCGGCATGGGCCCGGCGATACCTTGGCGGCCCACTACCTGATCACCGTGTTCTGGGGGCGCTGGCTTGCGGGCGAGCCGCAGGCAGGAAGCGATGCGGCCGCAGCGCGGTTTGTGCCGCTTGCAGACCTCCAATCCTACCGCCTCACCGACGGCGCTGTCGGATTCATCCAGCGCGCGGCACACCTTTCCACGCCTCTCGCCCGTTCCGGCCCCGGCTGACCGCAAGGGCCGGCGCGTTGTCAGCACGCAGATTGGGGAAGGGCAGGCCAGCCTCCACCGCATATTCTCAATCGGAGCGGGATCGGCTATCAGCCCCCGACAAGCTCACTGACGAAGGAGCTGACAGCCGCAGGGCGGCGGGGGGAAAAAGCGCCATATGAGCAATCTCCCCTACCTGGTGCCGTTCTATGGCCTCGGCTCGGCCTTCCTCTTCGCCCTCTCCAATCATTTCTCCAACCTCGGCCTGCAGCAGTCCGACGCTCGGGCGGGAACGCTGGTGTCGATCGCAACCTCGGCCATCGCCTATTGGCTGTTCGCGCCGCTGTTCCTGCAGGGCTGGTACTGGCTGACGTGGGCGGCGGTGCTGTTTGCAATCGTCGGCCTGATCCGCCCCGCGATCTCAACGGCCATGGCGACCACGAGCATCAAGCTGATGGGGCCGACGCTGACGAGCTCGCTCACCTCCGTCACGCCGATCTTCGGGGCCGTGTTCGCGATCCTGATCCTCGGCGAGCGCATGTCGCTGCCGATCGCCGTCGGTACGGCCGGCGTTGTGGCCGGCGCAGTCGTGGCGGCATGGAACCCGAGAGGTCTGAAAAGGACCTGGCCGTTGTGGGCGATCGGGCTGCCGCTCGGCGCCTCGCTGATCCGTGCGATCGGCCACATCGTCACCAAGTACGGACTGATCGAGCTGAACAGCCCCTCGTTCGCGGTGCTGGTCGGCAACACCGTGTCGCTCGGCACCGCCGTTCTCCTTTTTCGGAGCGACGTGCCGCGGCTGTCCCAGTCGATCGGCGGCAATGCCTGGTTCGTCGCGGCCGGCATCGCCAATGCGCTCTCGCTGCAGTTCCTCAACAATGCGCTGGCCGCCGGGGACGTGGTGGCGGTGGTGCCGATCGTGTCGGCGACGCCTGTGTTCACGCTGCTGATGGGAATGCTCTATTTCGGGCGCGAGACGATAACGGGGCGCACGATCCTCACCATGGCCTTGATCGTGCCGAGCGTGATCCTGGTGGCCCTGAGCAGCGTCAAGTGAGCGTGTCTCGAGGCTGGCTCGGCGCAGGGACTCTGCTTACAATGGCGGCCATGATGCCGGCACGGTCGATCTGGCTGCCCCTTTGCGGGGCAGTGCTGATTACGGTGGCAACCGCCTTCGGCGCAGTTGCCCAGCCGGCCTTGGGCGCTGCCGATTCGCGGCCTTACGACGACCGGCTCATGCGCCTGTCGGAGATCCTGGGCGCGGTGCACTATCTGCGGGAATTGTGCGGCGCCAACGACGGCCAGTTGTGGCGCGAGCGCATGCGGGAGCTGATGGACGCCGAAGGATCGACCGCGCTGCGACGTGCCAAGCTCACGCGGAGCTTCAACAGCGGCTACCGAAGCTACAGCCGGACCTACAACAGCTGCACGCCCTCGGCGCAAACGGCCATCAGCCGGTTCCTCACCGAGGGCACGGAGATTGCCGACGGGCTGGTCAAGTCCGTGCCATGAGCAAGAGACTCCTGGCAACGGTCCCCAGCAACGCGGATTAATCGTTAACCGTTGTAGAAGACACCTCCCATTGCGACCCGTGTTAGCGCTTGGACTGATGCCGCGTGCAGCTGCGCCTTGCGTGCCGCTGCGCATGTTTTGTCGCTCGGGGGAGTAGGGGAAGCGGTATGCAGGCATTCGAGTCGGTCGGAAGCGACGATGCGCGCATGAAAGCGCTCAATTTCATCCTGGAAGCCTGGGAGGAGGGGACCGAAAGCGGGATAGCGCCGGAGCTCATGGCCTATGCCGCGCTCTATACGGCGCTGACGGACCTCGTCGCCTCGTTCGGCGAGGACTCGGTGGTGTCGCTGGTGAACGGCCTCGTGCCCCGGGTCCAGAAGGGCGAGTTCACGGTCTACCGCTCGCGCCAGTAGCCGCCGAACATGTAGGGCGGATTAGGCGTCAGCCGTAATCCGCCGAATGGCGAGCGTCCTATCGGCGCATTACGCCCCGGATCAAGTCCGGGGCTAATGCGCCCTACGCCCTACCGCGGCTACCAGTAGCGCAGGCGCTTGAGCACCATCTCGCCGATCAGCACGCAGCCGAAGCCGATCAGAACCAGCCCGGCGATACGGTTGATCTGCCCGAGCCGCACCACGTCCAGCCGATGGCGGATCGTGGCGATGAACTGCGACACCACGAACCAGTAGAGGAAGCTGCCGCCCATGATGGCAGCCACCATGGTGAAGGCGTCGACGTAGGACTCCACCTCCACGAACGAGCTGACGCCGCCGAAGATGGCGATGAGGCCGAGCACCGCGCCTGGGTTGGTGATGGTGAGAAAGAAGGTCTGCGGGATGTCCCAGATGTAGTCCCACAGCGAGGCCTTCTCGGCGTGGCTCTCGGTGGTGACGGTGGCCGGCGTCAGGTAGAGCTTGATGCCCGCTCCCAGGAGCGCGAGCCCGCCGATGATCTGGATGGCCGTGCGATACTCGCGGATCGCACCGGAGATGGCATTGACGCCCAACGCTGCGCCCAGAGCGATCAGGCCGTCGCCGGCCATGATGCCCAGGCCGGCAGCCATGCCACCGAGGAAACCGCGCTCGACCGCGCGCTGAATTCCGAGCAGGTTGACGGGACCAAAGGGCATCGCCAACAGGACGCCCATGGCCATGCCGACAGGTATGATCAAGGGATTCGGGATGAAGTTCACGGCGGCGCTACAGGATCACCCGCTCCTGTGCTGGGGCCGGGCCCCGGGCCGGATGCGCCTGACCAGGGACGGATTGCGTGCGCAGGCGCAGGCCGCAGGCGTGGCGCCGGCAGGCAACCGTCTCGGCAGCAAAGGGGACCTCCCGCTGAGGCTTGGCGTACGGACGATATTCTGCGTCGTTTTTCTATTCCTACTGGTGCAGTCTTTCCTTGTCCAATGCTTTGGGGCGGGCTTCGCACCCATATCGCCGGTCCACGCACAGGCCACGCAAAAGAGAACGACCAGCCCAAAAAAGCAGCAGCCGGCGCCCAGGCCCGGCCCCGAGATTCGCTGCGGCAGCGAGCCGTTGCCGGGCCCAGTAGCGGACATGCGCGAGGCGATCCTGGGCGCAGTCGGCTCGGGCCGCATCGAGGACCTGCGCCACGCCTGGGAGCTCAACGAGCTCAAGCCCGACCTCGGCGCCGATCTTGGAGGCGGCGACACGGTCGCGCATTGGAAGCAGATCTCGGGTGACGGCGAGGGCCGGGAGATCCTGGCAGTGTTGGGAGAGATCCTCGACGCCGGCTGCGCCGTGCTTCCTCTTGGCCGCGACCTCGAGAACAACCGAATCTACGTGTGGCCCTACTTCGCCGAGACGGACCTCGCCAAGCTCGGTCCCGCCCAGGAGGTGCAGCTGCTGCGCCTGGTGCCGCCAGCCGCTGCCAAGCAGATGCGGGCAACCGGCAGGTACACCCATTGGCGGCTCGGCATCGGCGCCGACGGCACGTGGCATTTTTTCCGCAGAGGGCCGTGACCGCGCAGTCGCGGGAACGAATGACCTATGGCCCCGTTCAAGGTCTCGGTAACCTCCTGTATATGCAAAGGTGCAAAGCTTGGGTCGGAGGCGGGGGCCCCGCGGGTTGCAAGGGAAGACTGGATATGTGGCGTGTTGGGCTGGCGATCGTTGCGTTGCTGACGACGGTGGGGGCGGCCCACGCGCAGTTCTGGGGCTCGCCCTACGGCAGGGGCGGGTACTACCAGCGTCCGCAGCCCGGGATGTACTCGCCCTACTTCGACTGGGATTACGACTCCCGGCCCCGCCGTTATGGCCCGCGCGTGCAGTCGGGCGGCGACAAGGCGACCATCGAGGCGTTGGCCCCGCGCCCCATCTCCTTCCCCAGCAGCTATCCCGTCGGCAGCATCGTCATCGACAGCAAGGGCCGCCAGCTGTTCCTCGTGACGTCGCCGACCGAGGCGCTGCACTACCCGATCTCGGTCGGGCGCGAAGGATTCTCCTGGGCCGGCACGGAGACCATCAGCCGCAAGGCCGAGTGGCCGGACTGGCATCCGCCCGAGGAGATGCGCTACCGCGACTGGCGGCTGCCCGAGAAGATGACGGGCGGCATCAAGAACCCGCTCGGCGCCATGGCACTCTACCTCGGCAGCTCGCTCTACCGCATCCACGGCACCAACGACCCGAAGTCGATCGGCCGCGCCGCCTCGTCGGGCTGCTTCCGCATGCTCAACGGCCATATCGTCGATCTGGCCTCGCGGGTGGAGATCGGCACCACGGTCAACGTCGTGCACCGGCTGCCGCCGGAGCTCGAGAGGGTCGTGGCCGCGCAGCTGCCCCCGCCCGCGCCTCCTCCGCCCGCCGCCGTCAAGCGGGCGGGGCGCTCGTAGGGGTTGTCATCCTGGCCGGAGCGCAGCACGGAGCAGACCGAGAAGGCGGCCGGCGCCGATCTCCAAGCTGCAGTCGGATTGTCGCAAAAAGTGTATTGCACTGAACCGCTATCGCGACAGCGAACGTCAGACGAGCAAATCGCGGCAGCCAAGATCGTCGACCGCCAGCATTACGCGTTCGAGATGGCTCCACCAAATCACTGGCGGGAGATCAATCGCCGCCTGCCATATTGGGGTAGTGATCTGCCACAGGACCGCTAGGCGGTAATCATCCTGCAACGCGCGGCGGTCATATCCGAGCACACCGTGCGCTAGAAGGCCGGCGTGATAGTGGTCGAGCAGCCTGTTCTCCATCCTCTGCCTGCGCTCTGGATACCAATGCGTAGCCATCATGTACGCAAGATCATTTGCCGCGAGACCAACCCGCCATGCATCCCAATCGAAAAGCCTGACGTCGCTCCCGCCATCGCGCGGCAGAAAGAAGTTCCAGACATGTGCGTCGCCATGAACGATGGATAGATTGCGATGTGAGTGGTAGCGCGCGAGCAGGCGGGGGGCCGTGTCGATAAATCGTCTGTAGAGGTCGCGGCGTTCGGCGGGCAGGCGGTCGCCCAGGCGTTCCGCGAACACTCCGTAGCGGTCGGCAAGTCTACCGATCCCTTGATTGGCTGTTTCAGTATCAACCCACGTGCCGACGGAAACTCCCAGCCTGGGATCATCCCACCACTCAGCGTGCAAACGCGCGAGGGCGCTGATGATGCTTTCGCATTGCTCGGTTGTGGGCGGAAGTGGCCAAGTCGTGCCGATAACGTGCGAGTCGGTCAGGTCTTCGAGAATGAGGTGCCAATCTTTCGTATCTTGATCGCAAAACGCCTCAAAACAGCGCGGCACAACACCTGCTGATGTCGCGGCGGCGACCTGAGTATAGAACTCGACTTCTCGGTGCCCGGAATGCAACATGTCGCTGGCACGACCTGGGAGTCCGGTCTTCAGGATCAAGGTACTCGGGGCATTCGTCGCACCCTCGTAGCTGAGCCGGAGTCGAATGATGCGCGACAGCAGCGTGGTACGTGAACTCTCAACTACAGCGTCGCGAACCTGGCCTTTTCCAAGCACACCTGATCGGCGAAGAGCTTCGGTGAGATGCTTGGCATCGGCTGCTCTCGGTGTGTGTTCCAACTCCATCCAGGCCCCCACGGGAATATAGCTCAATAGAGCCATTCCTCATATGTCGCACGAGTTTGCCTTTTGCGACATTGGTTGGCACCACGCGCCCGCACGGTGGGGTCTGCGATGACGCACGCGGCGTCGGATTCTAACCCTCGTAGAACCGCACGGGAGTGCCGGTGGCGGGGCCGAGGATGTTGCCGTCCCACATGGCGCGGCGGCCGCGCAGAATAGTGCCGACAGGCCAGCCCTGCACCGAGACGCCGTCGTAGGGCGTCCAGCCGCAGCGCGATTCGATCCAGCCGTTGCGAATCGTCTCGCGACGCTTCATGTCGACGATGGTGAGGTCGGCGTCGTAGCCCACGGCGATGCGGCCCTTGCCGCGGATGCCGAACAGGCGCTGCGGGCCGGCGCTGGTGAGGTCGACGAAGCGCTCGAGGCTCAGGCGGCCGGCATTGACGTGGTCGAGCATGATGGGGACCAGCGTCTGCACGCCGGTCATGCCGGAGTGGCTCTCGGGGTAGGCGTGCTCCTTCTCCTCGCGCGTGTGCGGGGCGTGGTCGGAGCCCAGCACGTCGACGACGCCGTTGGCGAGCGCCGACCAGATCGCAGCGCGATGCTTCTCGTCGCGCACGGGCGGGTTCATCTGCGCGAAGGTGCCCAGGCGCTCATAGCAGTCCGGCGCCACGAGCGTGAGATGATGCGGCGTGACCTCGACGCTGGCCCAGTCCTTGTGCTCCGCGAGGAACGCCATCTCTTCGGCGGTCGACACATGCAGCACGTGCACGCGCTTGCCGTGCTTCTCGGCCAGCCGCACCAGGCGCTGGGTTGCCGTCAGCGCCGCTTCCTCGTTGCGCCACACTGGGTGAGATGAGGGATCGCCGTGGCGCCGCAGATTGGCGCGCGCCCGCAGCATGGCCTCGTCCTCGGAGTGGAATGCGGCGCGCCGGCTGATCGTGGCGATGATGCGATCGAGGGTGGCCTCGTCCTCGACCAGCAGGTCGCCGGTGGAGGCACCCATGAACACCTTGATGCCGGCCGAAGCCTCCAGCCGCTCCAGCGCGGGGAGCTCGTCGACGTTCTCGCGCGTGGCGCCGACGTAGAAGGCAAAATCGCAGAACATGCGGTTGCGCGCGCGGGCCACCTTGTCGGCGAGCGCTTCCGCGGAGGTCGTGAGCGGCTTGGTGTTGGGCATCTCGAACACGGCCGTGACGCCGCCCGCCACCGCCGCGCGGCTGCCGGTCTCCAGGTCCTCCTTGTGCTCCAGCCCCGGCTCGCGGAAGTGGACCTGGGTGTCGATCACGCCCGGCAGCACATGCAGGCCCGCGGCATCGATCGTCTCCGCCGCAGCGGCCCCCGACAGGTTGCCGATCTGGGCGATCCGGCCGCCTGTCATCGCAATGTCGCGCACGCCGATGCCGTCGTGGTTGACGACGGTTCCGCCCCTGACGATGAGATCGAAGCTGTGGGTCATGAGATGTCTCGAGACGGCTGCGCTTGCGCCCCGGGGCGGCTGTGCTTACCTCTGCGAGCGAGGTATAGCAGACCTCGAGCGATGTACAGCGCGCGCCTTGACGTTATCGACACGGGACCGGCTGCAGATGTCGTCCGCACAGATCGCCCTGCTTGCCGACCGCGGCGTGGTCCGTGTTTCGGGCACGGACGCCGAGAAGCTGCTGCAGGGGATCATCACCAACGACATGAACCTGCTGGCCTCGCAGCCGGCCCTTCACGCCGCGCTGCTCACCCCGCAGGGCAAGATCCTGTTCGAGTTCTTCGTCGTGAAAGCCGGCGACGGCTTTCTGCTCGACACCGCGCGCGACAAAGCCGCCGACCTCGCCAAGCGCCTCAACCTCTACAAGCTGCGCGCCAAGGTCGCGATCGCGGATGCCAGCGACGACTACCGCGTGCTCGCGCTGTGGGGCGATGCTGCGCACAGCTCCGGCGAGACGACCGGCACCGTATCCTTCGCCGACCCGAGGCTCGCCGCACTCGGCTTCCGCATCCTGGCCGAGGCGAAGTTCGCGGCTGATATCTCCGCCGCCACGAACGGGGAGGAGGCGACGGCGGAGGCCTACCACGCGCATCGCATTGCGCTCGGCGTGCCGGAGGGCGGCAAGGACTATCCCCTCGGCGATGCGTTCCCGCACGAGGCCGACCTCGATCAGCTGCATGGGGTGTCCTTCACCAAGGGCTGCTACGTCGGCCAGGAGGTCGTGAGCCGCATGCAGAACCGCGCAAGCGTGCGCAAGCGCGTGGTGCCGATCGAGGGCGCGGCGCCGCTTGCCTCCGGAGGCGAGATCAAGGCAGGCGAGGCCACCATCGGCACGGTCGGCTCGGTCGCCGGCCGGCAGGCGCTGGCGTTGTTGCGGCTCGATCGCGCCGTGGAGGCCAAGGCCAAGGGCCAGGCGTTGACGGCGGGCGAGGTGGCCATAACGTTGCGCAAGCCTGGCTGGGCCAAGTTTGCCCTCGAGCCTGCCGAAGCGGCGGAGACGCCATGAGTGCGAAACCAAAGCCAGCGGTCGTCGCCGAAATCGTGCGCTGCCCGTGGGGCGGCATCGCCGACCCGCTCTATGCGCGCTACCACGACGAGGAGTGGGGCGTACCCAAGACCGACGACCGCGCGCTGTTCGAGAAGCTGGTGCTGGAGGGATTCCAGTCGGGCCTGTCGTGGCTGACGATCCTCAGGAAGCGCGAGAACTTCCGAGAGGCCTTCCATCGCTTCGAGCCGGCGCGCATCGCCCGCTACGGCGCCAAGGATATCGCCCGGCTGATGGATGATGTCGGCATCGTGCGCAACCGGCTCAAGATCGAGGCCACCATCGACAACGCCAAGGCGATCCTGAAGCTGCAGAAGCGCATGAGCCTTGCAGGCTTCCTCTGGGATTTTCTCGACGGACGCCCGCAGATCAACAGGCACGAGAGCTTCAAGTCGGTGCCGGCCGAGACGCCGACCTCCAAGGCCATCTCCAAGGCGCTGAAGGTGGAAGGCTTCCGCTTTGTCGGTCCGACGACGATCTATGCTTTCATGCAGGCGACAGGCATGGTCAATGATCACCTGGTGAGCTGCCATCGGCACGGCCCCTGCGCCGACCTGCAGCGACGGTTCAAGGCGCCGCTTGTGCGGGCGCAAGCCTGAGAGACGGATGAGCGACGAGAAGGCCACGAGCCGCGCCGAGCTGCCCCGCACCCAGCGGGCCTGGCAGCGCATGCTCTCGGGCCGACGCCTCGACCTGCTCGATCCGGCGCCCAAGGACATCGAGATCGAGGACATCGCTCATGGGCTTGCCCGCGTCGCGCGCTGGAACGGCCAGACGGTCGGCGAGCACGCCTACTCCGTCGCCCAGCACGCGCTGCTGGTGGAGGAGGTCGCCATCGCCATCCACCCGGATTTCACGCACCGCTGGCGGCTCGCAGCCCTCCTGCACGACGCGCCCGAGTACGTGATCGGCGACCTCATCAGCCCGTTCAAGGCCGCCATCGGCCTCGACTACAAGGCGTTCGAGGGGCGGCTGCTGGAGGCCATCCACCGCCGTTTCGGCCTGCCGCCGCAGCTTCCCGAGCGCATCACCATGGCGATCAAGATGGCCGACCGCATTGCCGCCTACTACGAGGCGACCGGGCTTGCGGGCTTTTCGGACACCGAGGCCAACCGCTACTTCGGTGTGCGCCGCAACGTGCCCGACGCTTTGCGCCGGCGGCTGGAGTCGCTGGGGGCGGTGTCGGTCGCCGAGGCCCAGGCGGCATTTCTCACCCGCTTCGATGAGCTCTCCAGGGACCTGTCGCAGGAATAGACGCCCGAAGTTTCGACACATGAATGTGCCATCTGCACCGCGGCCAACCGCTACCGACGAGGACCGATGACATCGAGCAAGCCAGCCTCGGCAAAGAGCACGCTCGGGCGCGCACGCAAGTCCGGCGCCATCCACGTGTGCCCGCTGAGCGCGGTGCCCCATACCGTGGAGAGCAGCAAGGCCTCGCACCTGCTCACCTGGCTGCAGGACGAGATCATCGTCGAGACGCCGCGGCTGATCCTGCCCGACCGCCACATCCGCTTTCACATCCACGACATCTCCGAGCCGCTGGTCGGCTACGCCGCCCCCGGCAGGGAGCACATCGACCAGCTGATCGAGTTCGCCCACGCATGGGGCGGCGAGGGCCCGATCGTCGTGCACTGCTGGGCGGGCATCAGCCGCTCGACGGCTGCCGCCTACACGGCGCTGTGCGCCATCAATCCCGATGCATCCGAGGAACTGATCGCCGCGCGGCTGCGGGCAGCCTCGCCGACGGCCTATCCCAACCGCCTGATGGTCCGGCTCGCCGACGCCGCGCTCGGCCGCCAGGGCCGCATGGTGCGCGCCGTCGAGAGCATTGGCCGCGGCATCCCTGCCAGCGAAGCCGTCCCCTTCTCGATCCCCGCCGATCATTCGGATTGATCGAGCGGAAAGCGCGCAGGATCGAGCAATCGCCCCGTCCGTGCCGCACTTGGCACAAAAAGCGGCCACTATCGCCGCCTAACCTAGAGCCTTGATTTTGATCGAGGCTTTCGGGGTTTTCATGGATACAGCCGCGCACGATCCGCACGTTGCGCTGCAAGCAAAGTTGCAGGTACAGGCGGTACAGAAGGTTGAGCGGATCGCAGTCGGCTTGAACGCTGCGATCCTCGCCGTGCAGGGCGACGAGCCCGTGGTGGCCGTCGTGGCCGAGCGCCGCGAAGAGCGCAACAGCGGCGACGGCGCGCTCCCCTGCGGGCTTTTCTCCCCACGTCTGCACGATGGCAGCCTGGAGACAGCGCTGCGCTCCTGCGTGCAGGCCAAGGTCGGCATCAAGCTCGGGGCCACGCGCCAGATCTGCACGCTCGGCGCGCCCGTCGCATCCAACGGCTCAGCGCAAGCGGCCAACGAGCCCGGCGTCGCCGTGAGCTACCTGGCGCTGGTCGACCCGTCGCGCATCAACGACCGCGACGGCGCCAGCTGGCGCAGCTGGTACGCCTACTTCCCATGGGAGGACTGGCGCCGTGGCAAGCCCGGGTGCCTGACGGAGATCATCGAGCCCCGCCTGAGGGCCTGGGCGCGGTCGGGCTCCGACAGGGAGGCGGACGAGCGAGGCCAGCGGATGCGCATCGCCTTCGGCTGCGACGGCACCGGCTGGGACGAGGAGAAAGCGCTCGATCGCTACGAGCTCCTGAGCGAAGCGGGCCTGCTCGAAGATACCCGCAATGGCTCGGTTGCCAGTGCCGATCCCGTGTTTGCTCGGCCGTTGCCGCGGCTGCGGGACCAGATGCTCGGCGATCAGCTGCACGTGCTCGCCAGCGCCATCGGCGAGCTCAGGCGCTCGGTCAAGCGCCAGCCGGTGGTGTTCGAGCTGATGCCCGGGGTGTTCACCCTGTTCGAGCTGCAAAAGACGGTCGAGGCAATCCTGGGCCCGCACCTGCACAAGCAGAATTTTCGCCGCCTGGTGGAGACCGGCGGGCTGGTCGAGCCCACCGGCGAGTTCCGCCTGCGCACCGGCGGCCGTCCGGCCCAGCTCTACCGCTTCCGCCGCGACGTCTTGCTGGAGCGGCCCGCCCCCGGCGTGCGGATCAGGGCCGGACGGGGATGACGCTATTTGTCATCCCGGGCCTTGTGCCCGGGATCCAACTATCCGCTGGCTCTGCAGCAAGAAGCCGGGTGGATCCCGGCGACAAGCGCCGGGATGACCGTTCAAATCTCAGCAGACTGCTTGAATTCGCCACAGTTTAACCCCTAATCAAACCGGGCTGCATCGCAGCCTGGATTGGGGAATGCCATGGCCAAGATCGTAGCTATTTGGGGCGTGGTTGCCATCGCCTCGGCGATCATCGGCGGTCTCGTCGCATCCGCGAAGGGTCGCGACCATTCGTTCTGGGCTGCTTGGAGCTTCCTGGTACCGCCGATGCTGCTCATCTTGCTGGTGATGCCGAGCCACAAGGGCCCCCGCCCGCGCCGCCCCGGCATCGACGAGATCGAGGACCGCCAAGCGTTCTAGCGACTCGTGCGCCGCGCCGTGACCTCGATCTCGATCAATATTCTCGGATCGGCCAAGCCGGCTTGGATCATGGTCGCCGCCGGTCTGACGTCTCCCAGATATTTCTTGAGGACCGGCCAGCACGGCTCGAAGTCCTCGCGGCGCGGCAGGATATAGGTGACCCGCACCACGTCCGCCATGGAGGCTCCGGCCTCTTTCAGCGCCGCATCGATGTTGCGCATGGCCTGCTCGCACTGGGCGACGATATCGTCCGAGATCGTCATGGTCGCGTAGTCGAAGCCGGTCGTCCCCGAGACGAAGACCCAGTCGCCGTCGACGACCGCACGCGAATAGCCGATCTCGGCCTCGAACCGGGACCCCGACGATATGAGCTTCCTTGCCATTTTGCCTGCGCCCTCCCCCAAGCCGGCGGCTCATCCCTTGGCGCGAATGGCGGCCTGCGCCGCGGCGAGCCGCGCCACCGGCACGCGGAACGGCGAGCAGGACACGTAGTCGAGCGCGGTTGCGTGGCAGAAATCGATCGATGCAGGGTCGCCGCCGTGCTCGCCGCAGATGCCGACCTTGAGGCCGGGGCGCGCCTTGCGGCCCCGCTCGGTGCCGATGCGGACGAGCTCGCCGACGCCGTCCTGATCGATGGAGACGAACGGATCGACCTCCAGGATCGCCTGCTGCGTGTAGTTGGCGAGGATCGGCGCCGCATCGTCGCGCGATAGGCCGATGCAGGTCTGCGTCAGGTCGTTGGTTCCGAACGAGAAGAACTCGGCGCCCGTTTCCCCGGCGGCGATCTCGTCAGCCCTCAGCGCCGCGCGCGGCAGCTCGATCATGGTGCCGATCTGATAGTCGAGCTTGGCGCCGGTCTCCTTCTCCACCGCCTCGCCCGCCCTGACGATGACGGCGCGCAGCAAGTCGAACTCGCGTCGGTAGGCGACCAGCGGGATCATCACCTCCGGCACCACCGGCTTGCCCGTCTTCCTGGCCGCGCTCACAGCCGCCTCGAAGATGGCGCGCGCCTGCGTCTCGGTGATCTCCGGGTAGCGGATGGCGAGCCGGCAGCCACGGAAGCCCAGCATCGGGTTGAACTCGTGCAGCTCCGACACGCGCGCCTGCAGCTTCTCGACGGGTACGCCGAGCTCCTTGGCGACGGCAGCCGCTTCCTTCGGCTCGTGCGGCAGGAACTCGTGCAGCGGGGGGTCGAGCAGCCGGATCGTCACCGGCAGGCCCGCCATGATCTCGAACAGGGCCTCGAAGTCGGCGCGCTGCATGGGCAGGATCTTGGCGAGCGCACGCCGGCGGCCGGCCTCGTCATCGGCGCAGATCATCTCGCGCATGGCGAGAATACGGCCCGCCTCGAAGAACATGTGCTCGGTGCGGCACAGCCCGATGCCCTCGGCGCCGAAGTCGACGGCCTGCTGGGCATCGCGCGGCGTGTCGGCGTTGGCGCGCACGCCGAGCTTGCGGGCCGCGTCCGCCCACTGCATCACCTTGGCGAAATCGCCCGACAGCTCGGGCTGGCGCATCTTCACGCGGCCCTTCAGCACCTCGCCCTTGGCGCCGTCGATGGTGATGACGTCGCCCTTGCGCAGGGTATTGCCCGCGACCGTCATGGTGCCGGCCTTGTAGTCGATGCGCAGGGAGCCGGCGCCGCACACGCAGGGCCGACCCATGCCGCGCGCTACCACCGCGGCGTGGCTCGTCATGCCACCGCGCGTGGTGAGGATGCCGGCGGCGGCGTGCATGCCGTGGATGTCCTCGGGGCTGGTCTCGACGCGCACCAGGATCACCTCGCGGCCCTGGCCTTTGAGCGTCTCGGCCTCGTCGGCGTCGAACACGATCTCGCCCGAGGCGGCGCCCGGCGAGGCCGGCAGGCCGGTGGCGATGATGTGCCGCTCGGCGGCGGGATCGATGGTTGGATGCAGCAGCTGGTCGAGCGCATTCGCCTCGATGCGCAGCACGGCCTCCTCCGGCGTGATCACCCCTTCGGCGACCAGGTCCACCGCGATCTTGAGGGCGGCCCTGGTGGTGCGCTTGCCCGAGCGGGTCTGCAGCATCCAGAGCTTGCCGTCCTGGATCGTGAACTCGATGTCCTGCATGTCGCGGTAGCGCTTCTCGAGCTTCTCGAACACGGCGCGCAGCTCGCCGAACGTGCCGGGCATCGCCGCCTCGAGCGACGGCGCTTTCTC
Source organism: Hyphomicrobiaceae bacterium (assembly GCA_041288195.1). Lineage (GTDB taxonomy): Bacteria > Pseudomonadota > Alphaproteobacteria > Rhizobiales > Hyphomicrobiaceae > AWTP1-13. The sequence goes on along the minus strand of JBGGME010000281.1, from coordinate 466 downwards.
GCCAGCCTCCTTGCGCGCTGCCTCGGTCAGCGACTGCGGGGTACGGATGCCGGCCACGACGTCCTCGCCCTGAGCATTGATGAGGAACTCGCCGTAGATCTCGCGTGCGCCCGTCGAGGGATTGCGCGTGAAGGCGACGCCCGTTGCCGAGCTGTCGCCGAGGTTGCCGAACACCATCGCCTGCACGTTGACGGCCGTGCCCCAGCTGTCGGGAATGCCGTGCAGGCGCCGGTAGGTGTTGGCGCGCTGGTTGTGCCAGGAGCTGAACACAGCCCCGATCGCGCCCCACAGCTGCTCGGAGGTAGCCTGCGGGAACGGCTTGCCGGTCTCGCGCTCCACCGCCTCCTTGTAGGCGTCGATCACCTCGAGCCAGTCGTCGCCGCCGAGGTCGGTGTCGAGCGTGAAGCCGTTGAGGTTCTTGTGGTTGTCGAGGATGTCCTCGAACACGCCATGATCCACGCCGAGC
>JBGGME010000280.1:0-47943 GCA_041288195.1 Hyphomicrobiaceae bacterium | reverse complement strand
GGCACGCGGCTCGCCACCGTCGGCCCCCACGAGGCGTAGGCGCCGGTGTTGAAGTCGGCATCCATCTCGAATGCCGTCAGGCGACCCTGCGCGTCGGCCGAGGATTTGGCGCGGATGCGCGCCGGATGGCGCTTGGTGGTGGAAGTCATGGACTCGGTGCGCGTGTAGACGATGCGCACCGGGCGCCGCGTCACCCACGCCGCCAGCGCCAACAGCGGCTGCACCGACACGTCGAGCTTGCCGCCGAACCCGCCGCCGCACGCCGTCGGCTTGATGCGCACGCGCGACTGCGCCACGCCCAGCACGCGCGCGGTCTCCTCGAGGTCCATGTAGGGCGCCTGCGTGCAGGCCGTCACCTCGATGCGGTCGGGCCCGTCGCCGACCGGCACCGCGTAGCCCGCCTCCGGCTCGATATAGGCATGCTCGACGAAACCCGTCTCGAACTCGCCTCCCGCGGTTGCCGCCGCGCGCGCGTGCCCGGCCTCCACGTCGCCGCACTCGAGATGGCCACGCGCCAGCACATTGTCCGGCACGCCTGCATGGATTGCCGGCGATGCCGCAAGACCGGCATCGATGCCGGAGGCTGGCGTCTCCGGCGTCCATTCGATCGGCAGCTCCGCGTCGGAGATGCTCTCGACGGCCGCGCGCGTGCCGACCAGCGCCAGGACCGCCTCGCCGCGGAAGCGCACATGGCCCGGCGCCAGCACCGGCTGGTCCTTCATTTTCGGGAAGATGCCGAACGCGTTCTCGCCCGGCACGTCCTTGGCCGTGAGGACGGCCACGAGGCCCGGCATGCGCGCCTTGACCGCATCCAAGTCGCCGAGCATGAAGCGCGCCCGTGCATGCGGAGAGCGCACCACTCGCATCCACAAAGCATCGGCGGGCACCTCGTCGGCGCCGAACCGGTCGGTGCCGGCAACCTTCGCCCATCCGTCCACCCGCGGCAGACGTGCGCCGACGGCGGGTGCGGGATCGCCCGGTGCCGGGCCGGCATCGACGCAGAGCATGTCCATGGGGTCATCCCCCAGCGCGTCACCGTCCGCAACCTCCAGAATCGCCTCGGCGATCTTGAGATACCCCGTACAGCGGCACAGCACGCCGCCGATGGCATCCTCCACCTCTGTCCGCCCCGGCCGCGGCGACCTTGCCAGCAAGTCGGCCGCAGCCATCAGCATGCCGGGCGTGCAGATGCCGCACTGGGCGGCGCCGTGCGCCAGGAACGCCGTGCGCAGCCGCTCGGTGACGCCGGACGGGCCGGCGCCCTCCACCGTGTCGATGCGCGCGCCGTTCGCCTGCCCGGTCGCAACCAGGCAGGCGCAGACCTGGGCACCGTCGAGGATGACGGTACACGCGCCGCAGTCGCCGGCCTCGCAGCCGATCTTGGTGCCGGTGAGGCGCAACCGCTCGCGCAGTGTGTCGGCGAGCGAGGCGAACGGCGGCGCCGCGACCGTGGTCGGCTCCCCATTCAGCGTGAAGGACACCGTCGTGCCGGCAGGGGCGATCGGGACCGTATCCTGCATCAGGCGGCCCTCCGTCGCTCGGATTGCGCCAGCTCGGCCAGCAGGTCCCTGACGAGGGCGAGCGCCGCCTTCCGGCGATAGGCCGCCGAGCCGCGGATGTCGTCGATGGGCGCAAGCGGCTCGAGATGGTCTACAAAAACGAGGTCCGCCGCAGCCGCCGGCGGCTGCCCAATGAGCGCTGCCTCGAGCGCCGGCAGGCGCTGCGGGACTGCCGAGCACGCGCCGACGGCGATGCGGGCGGCGGCGATGACGCCCGCCGCATCGATCTCGATGACGCCGGCCACCATGACGATGGAGATGACGAGATACTTGCGCGCGCCGAGCTTGAGGAAATGACTGCGCGCCACCGCACCCTTCGGCCTCGGCACCAGGATGGCGGTGACGAGCTCGTGTGCCTCGCACTGGGTGTGGCGATAGCCGTCGATGAAGCCGCGCATGGGCACGATGCGGCGGCCCTGCACACCCACAAGCTCCACGCTCGCATCGAGCGCCAGCAGGTTGGGCGCACCGTCTCCCGCCGGCGAGGCCGTGCAGATGTTGCCGGCGAGCGTGCCGCGGTTCTGGATCTGCACCCCGCCGACCTCGCGCGCGGCGAGCTTCAGCCCATCGAACTGCGGCGGCAGCTCGGCGCGGATGATGTCGGTCCAGGTGGCGAGCGCGCCGATGCGCCAGCCGTCGCCGTCCGCGGAAATACCTCGCAATCCCGGCACGGCGGAGATGTCGAGCACATCGGGCTGACGCATGTCGCCCCAGCCCACGCGCGCGGCCCTCGCCGGGTAGACGTCGGTGCCGCCCGCCAGCACCGTCGCGGCCCCCTCGGCCCTGATGGCGAGGGCTTCCTCGAGCGTCGTGGGGCGGTGATAGGCAGCCATCTGCTATCGCCCCGCTTTGCGCAGCGCGGCGGTCGCGGCCGCGTCGATCGCGCCGTCCGCACCAATCGCAACACCGAACAACGTCCGCGCCTCCTCGCCGGTGTAGTAACCACGGCTCACGTCGCGATCGACGAGTGCCGCATCGCGGCCCAGCGGATCACCGTAACCGCCACCGCCCGGCGTCATCACCTCCACGCGGTCGCCGGCCTTGAGCGGAATGTCCTGGTCCTTGGAGAGATGCTCCGGGACCATCGTCTCGCCGCCCCGGTGCACGCGCACCACGTTGGGCGCGCCGTCCCGGCCGCCCTGCACGCCCGGCGGACCAAAGCGTCCGTGATCCATGACGAAGGAGGCCCGCGCCTCCCCGCGCAAGAGCTCCACATCGTAGTGCACGCCGAAGCCGCCCCGCTGCGCGCCGGCCCCGCCCGAACCCTCGCGCAATGCGAAGCGGTGGAACAGAATGGGATAGTACTGCTCGAGCACCTCGACCGGCTGGCTCTTGGAGATGCCGATCGTGGAGCAGCCGTTGGTGAGGCCGTCGGTTTCAGCGTTGCCGCCGTAGCCGCCGCCGGAGATCTGGTACATCACGTAGCCGCGGTCCTTGGCCGGGTCCCAGCCGCCGAGCGCGAAGTTGCCGGAGCTGCCGGCCGGCGCCGCCGTGACCTTGTCGGGAATCGCCTTCACCAGCGCCAGGAACACCGACTCGGCGATGCGCTGCGACACCTCCGCCGCGCACCCCGACACGGGCCGCGGATAGCGCGCATCTAGGAACGTGCCCACGGGTCGCTTGATCACGAGCGGCTCGAACGCGCCGGAGTTGAGCGGCGTGTCGGGGAAGATGTGGCGCATGGCGAGGTAGACGGCCGAGTACGTGGTCGCCACGACCGAGTTCATGGGCCCGCGGCAGGGCGGCGAGGAGCCCGTGAAGTCGAAGGCCAGGGTCTCGCCCGACTTGGTGACGCTGAGCGCGATCCTGAGCGGCTCGTTGACGACGCCGTCGGAGTCCACGAACGCCTCGGACGTGTAGACGCCGTCGGGAATGGCGGCGATCTGGGAGCGCATGAGGCGAGCCGCGCGCTGGCGCATCTCGGCGATTGCCGCCACGATCGTGTCGCGGCCGTAGCGGTCCATCAGCCCGGTCAGCCCCCGCTCGCCGATCTTGAGGGCGGCCGCCTGCGCCTTGATGTCGCCGATGCGCTGCTCGGCGATGCGCATGTTGGAGTTGAGGATGGCGAAGATCTCCGCATCCATCACGCCCCTCTTGAAGAGCTTGACCGGCGGCAGCCGCAGCCCTTCCTGCTCCACCTCGGTCGCGTGTGCCGAGAAGCCACCCGGCACCATGCCGCCGATGTCGGGCCAGTGCCCCGTGTTCTGCAGCCAGCAGAAGTGCTCGCCGCGGTAGTAGAACGGCAGCGCGAAACGCATGTCCATCAGGTGCGTGCCGCCGAGATAGGGGTCGTTGACCATGTAGATGTCGCCGGGCTCCGGCGCGCCGGCCTTGCCCTCGCGGATCAGGCGGATGATCTCGGCGGTCGAGTACTGCATGACGCCGACGAACACGGGCAGTCCGAATTCGCCCTGGCTGATCAGCGCGCCGGTGGTCTTGTCGTAGATGCCCGAGGAGCGGTCGTCGGCCTCGGCGATGACGGGCGAGAAGGCCGCCCGCGAGAAGCAGATGTCCATCTCGTTGCAGATCTGCCCGAGTGCGGCCTGGATGACGGCCAGAGTGATCGGATCGATGGTGATGGGGTCGATGGCGCTCATTGGGCCCCTCCGACGGCGATGCGCAGGTTGCCGATCGGATCGACCGTGGCGGCCGCGCCCGGCTCGATCGCGGTAGTGGCGTCGATCTGCTGCACGATGGCGGGCCCGCTGATGCGCGCGCCGATCGGCAGCTTCACGCGCTCCAGCACCTGTGCCGACTGCCAGCGCCCGTCCGCGTACATTTGCCGCTCGCCGATCACGGCATCCGCGACCTTGCTCGCGCGCGCGGCGGGGTCGATGAGCGAGGCGATGGGGAACGCGCGCCGCTTGCCGATCACCGACGTGACGAGGTTCACCAGCACCGCCCGGATCTCCGGCAGCTCGACCTGGAAGCGCGCGAAATAGGCTGTCTCGAACAGCGCCTGGATCTCCTCGCGCGCCACGTCCGCGCGCGGGAATGCCACGCGGATCAGGTGCGTCTGGCCGCGGAACTGCATGTCGGCGCCGTGCAGCACGATCGTCTCGACGATCTCGCTCTGCTCCTCGGCGTTGACGGTGATTCCACGCTCCCTCTGCGCCGCGAGAGTGGTGTGCACCTCGCCCATGTCGGCGGCATCGAGGCCGACATTGAGCGTGTTGACGAAATCCTGCCTCAGATCCGCAACGAGGCAGCCCAGCGCATTCGTAAGCCCCGGCCGCGCCGGCACCAGCACCTCCGGCAACCCGAGCTCGCGCGCCAGGGCCACGGCATGCAGCGGCCCGGCGCCGCCGAACGCGAACAGCGTGAAATCCCGCGGATCGAGGCCGCGCGCCAGCGACACCATGCGGATGGCGCCGGCCATGTGCGTATTGCCGAGCCGGATCACGGCCGCGGCCGCCTCGTCGACGCTCAGACCCAATGGCTTGGCCAGCTTGGCCGCGAAGATGTCGCGAACCTGATCCACCGTCACGGGCCGCGACACCGCCAGCAGGCCCTTGGGATCGAGACGTCCGAGCACGAGATTGGCGTCGGTGACAGTCGGCTCGGTCCCGCCGCGCCCGTAGCAGATGGGCCCCGGCTCGGAGCCCGCGGACCGCGGCCCGACCTGCAGCAGCCCCGCCGCATTGATCGAGGCAATCGAGCCGCCGCCCGCGCCGACGCTCTTGACGTCCACCATCGGCACATGGATCGGCAGGCCGTAGTCGATGGCGATCTCGGAGGACACCTGCGGCACGCCGCCATGGATCAGGGCCACGTCGGTCGAGGTGCCGCCCATGTCGTAGGTGATGGCGTTGGCGATGCCCGACTGCGCGAGCGTCGCCGCCGCCGCCATCACGCCCGACGCCGGCCCCGACATGATGGTCTTGGCCGCCTCGCGCGCAACGAGCCGCGCCGCCATCGTGCCGCCGTTGCCGTTCATGACGAGCAGGTCGCGCCTGAAGCCCTGGCCCTCGAGCTCGCCCTGCAGTCGGCGCACGTAGCGGTCGAGGATCGGCTGCACCGCGGCATTGACCGAGGCGGTTGTACCACGCTCGTACTCGCGGAACTCGGAGAGCAGCTGGTGACCGAGCGTGATGTACTCGTTCGGCCACAGCGAGCGCGCAATCTCGCCCGCGCGCAGCTCGTGCGCGGGATTGGCGTAGGAATGCAGGAAGTGGATGACGAGGCTCTCGCAGCCCATGGCGGCGAGCCGGGCCGCCGCGGCCTCCACCTCAGCCTCGTCGAGCGGCGTCACGACCCCACCATCGACGTTCATGCGCTCGTCGACCTCGAGCCTGCGCTCGCGTGGGATCAGCGGCTCGAACGTGCCGGTCATGCCATAGGGCCGCGGCCTGGTGCGGCGGCCCAACTCGAGGGTGTCGCGGAAGCCCGCCGTGGTGATGAGCCCGACGGTTGCCACCTTGCGCTCGAGCACGGCGTTGGTGGTGGTGGTCGTGCCGTGGATGACGAGGTCGAGATCGCGCGGGGAGGTGCCGGCATTCGCGATTGCCGCGAGCACGCCGTCGGCCTGGTTGGCCGCGGTGGTGAGGATCTTGGCAAGGCGGACTTGGGAGCCCTGCGGCCCCACCTCGTAGAGCAACAGGTCCGTGAACGTGCCGCCGACATCGACGCCAACGACCCGCCGCATGCTCGCCCGCCTCCTGGACGTCAGGACTCGATGCTCATTAGCATACGAACAATCTGGGCGTTGTTCAACGCCCCCGATGAGGCGTAGGGCGCAATAAGCCGAAGCCGCATTGCGCCGATTGGCGGCAAGGCGGCGCAATACGCTTCGCTATTGCGCCCTACGGCTCAGGCCGGCGGCGGGCCGCGGCGGATGGCATAGAGATGATCGACGGGGCCGTGGCCGCGGCCGACGCCCAGCGTGCGGCCAGCCTCCAGCCCTCGCCACACGTAGTCCTTGGCCCGGCCGACTGCCTCCCGCATGGCCACGCCTTGCGCCACCAGCGCGGCAATTGCCGCCGACAGCGTACAGCCGGTGCCGTGGGTGTGGGGCGTCTCCACGCGCGGGCGCACGAACCGCTCCACGCCTGCACCGTCGCACAGATAGTCGACGGCCTCCTCCCCCTTGGCATGGCCGCCCTTGATGAGGACCGCGTCGCAACCGAGGAACCGCAACGCCTTGCCCTGCGCGACGGCCTCCGCCTCGCTCGCGGCCGGCTGGGCTCCGAGCAGCCGCGCGGCCTCGGGCAGGTTGGGCGTTATGATGGTGGCGAGCGGGATCAACTCGCGTTTCACGGCGTCGATGGCGTCGGGCGCCAGCAGGACGTCGCCGCTGGTCGCCACCATCACCGGATCGACGACCAGCAGCCGCCGCTGCCCCTGGCGCAACCGGCCGGCCACCATCTCCACGATCGCCGCATCGGCCAGCATCCCGGTCTTGATCGCGCGCACGTCGAGGTCGGACAGCACCGCATCGATCTGCGCGCCCACGAACGAGGCCGCCACCGGGTCGACGCCCACGACCCCGCGCGTGTTCTGCGCGGTGAGCGCAGTGATGACCGATGCCCCGTACACGCCGAACGCCGAGAACGTCTTGAGGTCAGCCTGGATGCCCGCGCCCCCCGAGCTGTCCGAGCCCGCAATGGTCAGCGCGATCGCGATCGGTCCCGCCGTCATCTTCCCCCCTCCTTCAAGATCTCGGTCTGCAGCCGCTCGGGCGTGAAGGCCTCCTCGATACGCGCGAGGATCGGCACGTTGTCGATCAGCCACTGCCCGAACCAGTTGAGCGAGCCCGTCAGCATCAGCACGCCCGTCACCACCAGCAGCAGGCCCATCACCATCTCGACGCGGGGCAGGTGCCGCTTGAACCTCTGCAAGAAGGCGATGAACGGCCCGATCGCCGCCGCCGCCAGCACGAAGGGGATGCCTAGCCCGAGGGAGTAGACGAAGAGCAGGCGCACGCCTGCGCCGAGGCTCCCCTCGCTGGCCGCCAGCGTCAGCACGGTTGCCAGCACCGGACCTATGCAGGGCGTCCAGCCGAACGCGAACGCGAGCCCCATCACGAAGGCGCCGACGAGGCTCGCGCCTTCGACGCGCGTATGAAAGCGCGCCTGCCGATACAGCAGCGGCACGCGCAGAAGCCCCAGGAAGTGCAACCCGAAGCCGATGATGACGATGCCGGCTACGACCGAGAGCTGGCCCTTGTGCTCCTGCACCCATTGGCCCAGCACCGAGGCACCGGCGCCGAGCGCCACGAACACCGTGGTGAAGCCGAGCACGAAGCACAGCGAGGCCAGCACCACGCGCCGCCTGACCTTATCGTCGACGCCGCCGCGCTCCGTCATCTGCTCGATGGTGGTGCCGCCGAGGTAGCCCAGATAGGGCGGCACCAGCGGCAGCACGCATGGCGACAGGAAGCTCACGAGGCCCGCCAGCGCCACGCCGAGATGGATGTAGACTTGTGTGAGCATGCCCGCGTTTCCGGGGTGATCCAGCTCAGGTGGGGTGCTGGGAGCCCCCAGTAAAGCGGCGCGGCGGGACCGCTCAGCCGCCCGCGCGCACGATCTTGACCGATTTGCGCTGCTGCGGCGAGAGCAGCTGGCGGTGCTTGAGATATGTGCCGACGACCTCCCAGATCGGAGGGCCCTCGACGGCCTCGTTGACCGAGCCCCAGCCCGCGACCACGTACTCCTTGCCGGCCTCGATCGGTGCACCGGAGCCCAGGATGTGCAGCCCCGTTATGCGGCTGCCGATCGCCGCATCGATGTTGATGGTGTAGCCCATGCCGCCGACCCGGACCATATCGCCGCCCTGCTGCAGGTAGGGGTCGGGGTTGAAGGAGTTGTCGGCAACCTCCTCCAGGATCTGCTTGATGGTGTCGCCGGTCATGACCGAACGATACGCGGCCGGATAGGTGATGGCGGTGGCGTTGTAGACGTCCTCCCAGGTCACGGCTTCGCCGGCGATCAGCGTGCCGCCCCAGCGGAAGCCGGGCGAGAGCGCGATCTCGGCGTCGCGCACCGAGAGCAGCGCGTCGCAGATGAGATCGTCCAGCGTGCCGGCAAACGTACCGCGGCGGTAGAGCATGCCGTCGGTGCGGGCAAGCTCGGTTCCCAGCATGGTCTCGTGCGGGGCCCGGATGCCGGCGATCAGCGAGGCCATATCGGGATCGGGCGCAATGGCGTCGGCGAGCACGGGTATCAGCCCGTAGGAGACGTCCATGACGCGACCGGCGCTGACCTCGATGTCGATCCGCGACAGGAACTTGCCGTGCGAGCCCGAGGCCACGAGCAGCGCGCCGCCGACCCGCGTTGGGCGCGGCATGGCGTCGTGCGTGTGCGCGGTCAGGATGATGTCGATGCCCTCAACGCGCGAGGCGAGCTTGGCATCGACATCGTAGCCGTTGTGGGAGAGCAGCACGACGACCTCGGCGCCGCGCGCGCGCGCCTGCGCCACCGACCGGCGCACCTCCCGCTCGCGGATGCCGAACGACCAGCTCGCGATCATCCAGCGCGGGTTGGCGATCGCCGTGTACGGGAAGGCCTGGCCGATCACCGCAATGTTGACCCCGCCGCGCTCGAACAGCGCCATGTTGGGGAACACGGGCTCCTCGAAGTCGGTGTCGCGCACGTTGCCGGCGAGAAAGTCGATGTTGGAGGATCCCGGCCGGCCGATGCCGCCGAACAGCTCGGCGACCCGCTTGGCGCCGAGCGTGAACTCCCAGTGTCCCGTAGTGGCGTCGACCCCGAGCTCCTGCAGAACGGAGACCATGTCGCCGCCGTTGGTGGCGAGCGCCGTGTAGGAGCCTTGCAGCGCATCGCCGCCGTCGAGCAGCAGCACACGCTCGGGCCCGCGCTCCGCCTGGATCGCCTTGACGAGGGTAGCGACCCGGTCCATGCCGCCGACCCGGCCGTAGCTCTTGGCCAGCGCCTCGTAGTCGTCCGAGCTCAGCATGTAGGCGTTGGGCGAATGCTCCTCGATGCCGAAGGCGGTGAGCAGGTCGGCACCGGTGATGTGGGGCAGCCGACCGTTGGCCTCGCCGACGCCGAGGTTCAGCGATGGCTCGCGGTAGTAGAGCGGCTTCAGCTGCGCATGGGTGTCCGCCATGTGCAGGATGGTGAGCTGGCCCTTGGCGTCGAACCTGAGCAGTTGCTCCTGCCGGATCGCCTGCTGGGCCGCGGCACGGCCCAGCCGCCCGCCGAGGCCGGTGATGGCAGCGGTGGCTGCGGCAACCTGCAGGAGGCTTCGGCGCGTGATCATGCTTGTTCCATTCTATCGCACAACGCAACGCACCCGCATCCGGCACCGCCCAGCGGCCCAAACCGGCGAATCCTCTAGCCTACTTGTTAACAGGGCTTTCCGGTGACATCACGAAGGCCACCAGATCCTTGATCTGATCGATGGTCAGAAACCCCGAGGTGCCCATTCGCGGCATGTTCGCGCAAGGAATGGTGGCGTGGGGGTTGTAGATCCGCTCGTAGACCGCCTTCACGTCGTCAGCCCCGTATTTGCGGATCTTGCCGTACTCGCGCAAGGACGGGCCCAGAGTGCCGAAGCTCAGCTCCTTGCCGTCCATCTGGTGGCAGGCATAGCAGTTGCCGCCGTTGGCGGTGCGCGGGGGATAGTCGGTGAAGCGGCCGCCATAGCCGCTCTGGGCGAGCTGCTCGCCCCTCTTCCAGTCGCCCATCAGCTTGCCGTCGGCGGGATATTTGATGGCGGCCTTCTCGCGCGCCAGGATGGCGTCCGCCAGCCCCGGCGGCGGCGCGTTGCGGTACTGGCTGCACACCCTCTGCGTCTCGTCCTGCGAGAGCCGCGCTTGCCATTCGGGCGTTGCCGTCGCCCAGCTCGACTTGATGACGTCATCGACGGACATCGCGCTGTGTCCGCGCCCCAGCAGCAGATAGGCGACGACGGGGACCCCGATCACGACTACGGCAACCATGAGAAGACGGTGCATGGCGGGGGCTCAGCTAGCGCTTGATGCTGGGCGCGGTGATCTCCCCGCCCTTGGCCTGGTTCACGAGATACATGCCGAGAGCCACCGTCGCATCCGAGCCGTAGTCGATGAGCGGCAGGCGCATCTGCCAGTAGCAGTCGGCGATACGGTGCTGCATTGTCATGACAGTCCCCTGCGACACGCGATAGGCTGGCCATTCGCCGATCACCTTTCGCGCCTCCTCGGGCTTGCCGAGGAACGGCAGGCTCTGCAGGCGGATGCGCCGGCCCGTGTCGGCGTGGCAGGTGGCGCAGGAGAAGTCCATCGGTCCCTGCCGGCGGAAGAACAGCGCCTCGCCGACAGCGAGCGCCTGCTTCTCCTTGGCGTGGGCGAGGCTCGGCTGATACTTGAGCCCGCGCGACTTGGAGGCGACGTAGGTCGCGAGCGCCTCGAGCTCGGTGCCGGCCTGGTTGGCCTTGGAGTAGGGCCGCTTGACGATGTCGGCGTGGGCAAGGCCCTGCAGCTTCTCCATGCACCACACGAGCCGCGTCTCGAGGTCCATCACCCGGTCGGCATCCCGAAAGTAGCGCGGCAGCTCGGCAAACGCGCCCTCGACCTTGTCGGGGCCCTTGCCGAGGTCGCAGGCCTCGAGCGATGCGTTGCTGGGGCCACGCTTCTCCTTCCACAGCGCCTCGCCGCGGTCGGCATCGAGCATCGCCGGGTTCGACCACGGGTCGTCCTTCAGCATCTGCCTATAGCGCTCGAGCTCCTTCTCGGTCTCGTCGAGGGCGGCAGCCGGTACAACCAGCACCAGGCAGGCTAAGGCGGACGCTAGGCTCCGGCGCAGGCGCATGTCGAGAGCTCCCTGGTATGCCAGCGCATAAGTGCGTGTTCACCACGGTGAAGTCAATTTGAACCAAGGCCACTGGAATATCTTTGCGGGTCTTGTCGTACGGGCGGCTGCGGAATACTCATGATCCGCCGCTCCGTGAAAGAAAATATGGGCCCGATTGCCATGCCGACTCCCGCCGGAAGTTCATTGCGTCTCGTGCTGACAATGTGCGCCGTGGTACTCGCGCTCGGATGCGCTGCCGCCACGGCGCAAGCCCCGGCGCCGGCTCCCGCACCTGCGCCCGCCGCCAAGGAAGCGCAGACCGAGGACGTCATCGTCAGCGGCAAGCCCGAGCAGAAGTCCAGGGTGCGCCAGGCCCTCGACCGCCTGCTCGGCAAGACCGAGAGCAAGAAGCTCGAGACGACCGGCTCGGAGGTCATATCGCTGCCGAAGGAGAAGGCGGCGGAGCTCAAGAAGCGGCTGGAGAAGCTCGGCGCCAAGGTCACCACGCTGCGCAAGGACTGGAACCACATCCTCCACCCCGCCAAGAAGGACACGCCGCTGACGACCAAGCAGAAGGCCGCCATCGAGACGGCCGCCAAGGCTCCCGAGACCGTCAACGTCGGCGTGCTGAAGATGCCCGACGCTGCGGTGGCCGAGCTCGCCCTGACGAAGTTCGAGCAGAGCGTCGGCACCAGGGGTCGTGCCGGACCGCAGGATGACCCCTACGCCAAGGTGATGCTGCCGATGGCCGGCGGCGGCCACATCACGCTCGTGCGCACGCGGGCCCCGGACTTCACGCCGGGCGGCGTCACCTGGGTCGGCGAGACCGAGGAGACGAAGGAGCGCGCTGTCCTCATGCTGTGGAAGGACGGCCACCTCTCCGGCTACTTCGGCTTCAAGGGTCGCGTCTACACCGTCAATCACGTCGGCGGCGACATCCACACCATGGCGGAGATCGACCCCAAGAAGCTGCCGCCCGACCACGCGCCCGATCCCAAGAACCGCAATGCCGCCGTGGCGCCGCCTCCCGCGCCCGCTACGCCTCCCCTGCGGCCGCCCGAGCCCGAGGTGGCGCCGTTCGCCGACGCCGACCGCCAGGCGCTCGAGACCAAGCCGGTCGTCATCGACGTGATGCTCCTCATCACCAAGAAGGTGGTCGACAGCTACATTCGCAACCCCGTCGACCTCTCGACGCTCGCCATCGAGCAGGCCAACAACACCTTCCGCAACAGCGGGCTCGGCAACATCACGCTGCGTCTCGCGCACAGCCAGGTCATCGACTACAACGAAGCCGACGTCGATCAGTTCGACTCCCTCTACGCGATGGTCGACGGGGTCGGCGTCTTCAAAGACCTGAAGAAGCTGCGCAACGAGAAGCGCGCGGACATCGTCGGGATGGTGCTCGACAGTCCGAAGGGGTGCGGCCTCTCCACCCGCGTCGGCGCCGAGGCCGACGAGGCTTTCTTCGTCGTGCATCACGCCTGCGCCGCCATCACCTACTCGATCGCGCACGAGATCGGCCACATCATCGGCACGCGGCACGACCGCTACATGGACACCAACGACAAGCCGATCCCCTACGCGCACGGCTTCATCAACGGCACCAAGTGGCGGGACATGATGAGCTACCAGGAGGGCTGCAACGGCTGTCCGCGCATTCCCTTCTGGTCCAATCCGCGCGTGCGGTACGAGGGCGAGCCAACGGGCACTGCGGCGAGCGACAACGCCCGCGTGATCCTGGAGCAGGCCGAGCGCGTCGCCAAGTTCCGCTGACCCACAGCGTGCATCCCCGGACGCCGCGCATCGCGCGGCGATCCGGGACCCTGCCCCTACCAAGTTGAAGCTCACCCTCAGCGCGCGAGCTGAAACCGCTCGAAGCGGTGCAGCTCCTCCTCGATCCGCCGCTTGTGCGCGCGCGGCGCGCCGCGCCCGACCCAGGTCCAGCGCTGCATGATGAGCTTCCCGCGCTCGCGATCGGTCTTGAGGTCGATTGCCGCGACGATCTCGTCGCCGACCAGCACCGGCAGGGCGAAGTAGCCGAAAACGCGCTTGTCCTTGGGCACGTAGGCCTCGAACCGGTGCTCGTAGCCGAAGAACAGCGCAACCCGCTTGCGCTGGTTGATGAGGGGATCGAAGGGCGAGAGGATGTGCACCAGCTCCCCGGCAGGGGCGCCAGGGTCAACCTCGATCGCCTCCGGCCGCGCCCAGTGCTGCTGCTTGCCTGCGCCCTCAATGTCGACGGGCACGAGCTCCCTGCGGCGCACCCTCGCCTCGACCGCGCGCCGCACGGCCAGCTTGCGGCGCGCGTCCAGGTAGCAGATCGAGTCCAGGCTGACGATGCCCTGCGCCCTGAGCGCCCGGTCGAGCAGATGGTCGACGACCTCCCGCTCGGTGGCGGCTCTCGGCGCCTTGTCCCAGCCGAAATGCCGGCCGGTCAGCTCGTAGGTCTTGAGCATGCCGGTGCGCCGGCTGACGGTGACGAGACCCTTGAAGAAAGCAACCTGCAGCGCGCGCTTGGACGGCTTGCGGCTCGCCCACAGGTGGTCCTTCTCGATCAGCTCATCGTCGTCGATGTCGCGGATCGTCAGCGCCCCGTGCCTGCGGATGCGCGAGATCACCTTGCGCTGGTCCTGCTCGGTGACTGCCGTGAACCACGTGCTCCGCCGCGCCCAGTCGCGCCGCATGGCGCCGAGGTGGAAGCGCAGGTCGCGGACGGGGAGGTAGGAGAGCGCGTGCGTCCAGTACTCGAACACCGTCTTGTCGACGGACTGGGCCTGGTGCAGGTGTTCGCGGCGATACTCGGGAATGCGCGTGAAAAGAATGTGATGGTGGCAGCGCTCGATGACGTTGATGGTGTCGATCTGCACGTAGCCCAGGTGCTCGATCGCGGCCCGCGTCGCCTCAGCCGCGCCGCCGAACGGCGCCGGCTCGTCGAGCCTCTGGGCGTGAAGCCAGATGCGTCGGGCACGCGAGACACTGAGCGGAACAGGTTTGGCGGCTGTGCTGACCATGGGGCGATACCTGCACAACGCACCGCCATCGTGTCAATTTCGCCGGGCTTGCAGCTATGTATCAATTTTGATACATAGATTTGGGGGCTAACTGTGAAGCGGTTACCGGCGAACTTCTATGCGCTTGGCTCTGGCCGAGAGCCTGTTCGCGAGTGGCTCAAGAAGCTCGATGTCGAAGATCGAAAGCTCATCGGTGAGGACATCAAGGATGTGGAGTTCTCTTGGCCGATCGGCATGCCGCTTTGCCGCTCCCTCGGCGCCGGTCTCTGGGAAGTTCGCAGCCAGCTGGCCGGAGGCCGGATTGCCCGCATCATATTCTGCGTCCACCAGGGACGGATGGTCCTGTTGCACGGGTTCATGAAGAAGACGCAGAAGACGCAACCACGCGAGATCGAACTCGCAGCCAAGCGCATGAAGGAAATCACATGAAAGCTCGAAGGGGTCGCATCGGTTCGTCGTTCGATGACCACTTGAAGGAAGAGGGTATCTATGAGGAGGTGACCGCGCGCGCCATCAAGCGGGTGATCGCGCGGCAGCTCGCCACTCTCATGCGCGATCAGGGCCTGACAAAGTCCGAGTTGGCCAAGCGCATGCACACGAGTCGCGCTCAGCTCGACCGGCTGCTCGACCCCGAAAATGAGTCCGTCACGCTTGGCACGCTGACTCGAGCCGCGCACGTCGTGGGCAGGCAGCTCAAGATGGAGCTGGTCTGAGGCCAGGCGTCGCGGTCCCGGCCCTGTCAACCTCGCGCGAGCGCGGCAACGCCCGGCAGCTCGCGGCCCTCGAGCCACTCGAGGAACGCGCCGCCCGCGGTCGACACATAGCTGAAATCGTCGGTGACGCCGGCCGCATTGAGGGCGGCCACGGTGTCGCCGCCGCCGGCCACCGACTTGAGCTTGCCCGCCTTGGTGAGCTTCGCCGCCGCGCGCGCGAGCGCAAACGTACCCTCGCCGAACGGTGCCACCTCGAAGGCTCCGAGCGGACCATTCCACAACAGCGTCCTGGAACTGCCTAGCATGTCCGTATAGTGCCCGACGGTCTTGGGGCCGACGTCGAGGATCATGAGGTCCGATGGCGCCTCCAGCGTCACCACCACGCGCGAGGGCGCGCCGGCTTCGAGCTTGGCGGCCACCACGAAATCGTGCGGCAGGATCACCTCGCAGTGGCGCTGCTTGGCGGCATGCATGATCTCGAGCGCGGTCTTGGCGAGGTCGGGCTCGGCCAGCGACTTGCCGATCTCCACGCCCTCGGCCAGGAAGAACGTGTTGGCCATGGCGCCGCCGATGATCAGCTTGTCGACCTTGGCGGCGAGGTTGGTGAGCACCTCGATCTTGGTCGAGACCTTGGCGCCGCCGATCACGGCGGCCACCGGGCGCTCCGGCTTCTCGAGCACGCTCACGAGCGCGTTGATCTCCTCGATCATCAGAGGCCCGGCATAAGCCGGAAGGAGATGTGCGATGGCCTCCGTGGAGGCGTGCGCGCGATGCGCGCTCGAGAAAGCGTCGCCCACGAAGATGTCGCCGAGCGCGGCCAGCGCCATGGCGAAGGCCGGGTCGTTCTTCTCCTCGCCCTTGTGGAAGCGCAGGTTCTCCAGCACCGCCACCTCGCCGTCCCTCAGCGCGCCGACCACCTTTGCGGCAGGCTCGCCGATGCAGTCGCCGGCGAACGCGACGGGCAGACCCAGCAGGGTGCCGAGCTCCTCGGCAACCGGCTTCAGGCTATACTGCGGGTCCGGACCACCCTTCGGCCGGCCGAAGTGCGACATGACGATGACCTTGGCGCCGCGCCTGGCGAGATCCTGCAAGCCCGGCACGAGGCGCGCGAGCCGCGTCGCATCGCTGACCTTGCCGTCGCGCACAGGCACGTTGAGGTCCGCGCGCACCAGCACGCGCTTGCCCCTGACATCGAGGCCGTCCGTGGTCTTGAGCTTGTCGAGGTGCATCAGTCCAGCCGCAAATCGTCGAGTCGCAGTGCTATCGAAGCCGCCTTCAGCGGCGTCAAGGTCTCGCTGCGCCCGACCTCTGTGATCCGCGCATAGCCTGCCGCCGATGGCTCGCGATGGACGCGGGTCGTGAGCGTCACGGCATCGATCACCCAGTAATCGGGCACCCCGAGCATAGCGTAGACCTCTGACTTGCGCCCGGTGTCGTAGGCGAGGCTCGATACAGCGATCTCGATCGCCAGCAGCACGTCGGACGGGGAAACGCGGCCCGGGTTGGGGGCGCTCTTGAAAATCAGGATATCGGGCTCGAGGTAGTTCTCGTCGTTGGGGCGCCAGCCAAGTGCCACAGCCAGCAGCAAATCCTGCGGCAGCCTGCGGTACATCCAGTTGCTGAGCAGGGTCTTGACGTTCTCGTGCCGATTGCCCTTGGGCGAGATGGGAACCAGCTCTCCCCCGATCAGCTCGATGCGGTCATCCTCCGTGAGGATGCCAAGCTCGGCGAGGCGGTCGAACTCGGCCAGCGTCCAGCGCAGTCGCGGCACACCTTCTGCGGCCTGCGTCGTGGGGCGAACCCTGGGCTGGGGCGATAGCTCGTTCATCGAGTTGCTGAACTCAACTGCTCATCCTCAGACTACCAGCTTACGCGCCGCCTCCACAATCTTGGCTGGCGTTATGCCGAAGTGCTCGTAGAGCCTGGGGGCGGGGGCCGAGGCGCCGAAGCCGGTCATGCCGATGAAGGTGCCTCTCTCGCCCAGCCACCGCTCCCAGCCCTGCTCCACGGCCGCCTCCACGGCCACGCGCGGCGCCGTTCCCAGCACCTCGTTGCGATAGGCAACGGGCTGGCTGGCGAACAGTTCCCAGCACGGCATCGACACCACGGCGGCCTCGATCCCGTCCTTGGCCAGCAGGCCGCGTGCCTCGACGGCCAGGCTCACCTCGGAGCCGGTCGCCAGGATGGTGACGTCGCGTGTCTTGCCGGCCGTCTCTGCCAGAACATAGGCACCTTTGGCGCAGAGGTTCTCGTCGGTGTGGGCCGTGCGCAGGTTCGCCACGGACTGTCGCGTCAGCGCCAGCAATGAAGGCGCATCGCCGGAGCGCACCGCCAGCTCCCAGCACTCCGCCGTCTCCACGCCGTCGGCAGGGCGGAACACGTTGAGGTTGGGGATGGCCCGCAGGCTTGCCAGCTGCTCGACCGGCTGGTGCGTGGGACCATCCTCGCCCAGGCCGATGGAGTCGTGCGTCATCACATATATGACGCGCTGGCGCATGAGCGCGGAAAGGCGGATCGCTGGCCTGCAGTAGTCGGAGAAGACGAGGAACGTGCCGCCGTAAGGGATGAGACCGCCGTGCAGCGCCATGCCGTTCATGGCGGCGGCCATGCCGTGCTCGCGCACGCCGTAGTGGATGTAGCTGCCGGCGAAGCTCTCCCGCGTGACGACCGCTTGCGTCTTGGCCTTGGTGTTGTTGGAGCCGGTGAGGTCGGCCGAGCCGCCGATCAGTGCGGGCAGCGCGGGGACCAGGTGCTCGAGCGTCGCCTCCGACCAGTTGCGGGTCGCCTTGGTGGCCTTCGATGTGGCGGCAGCCTTTTTGGCGGCTGCGATCGCCGAGGCGATCGCAGGAGCAACGGCGCGCGCGGGATGCTCGACGGCCTCCCTTGTCTTGGCATCGACAGCGTCCCAGCGCTTCGTCCACGCACCGCGCGCGGTCGCGCCGCGCGATCCGCACGCGCGCCAGGCCGCCAGCACATCGGCCGGCACCTCGAACGGCGCATGCGGCCAGCCGAGCTTGGCTCGCGCCCCGGCAATCTCCTCGGCCCCGAGCGGCGAGCCGTGGGTCGAGGCCTTGCCGGCCTTGGTCGGCGCGCCGTAGCCGATCGTCGTCTTGCACGCGACCAGCGTTGGCCGGTCCGAGCGGCGGGCGGACTCGAGCGCCACCGCGATCGCCTCGGGATCGTGGCCATCGACCCACACGGTGTTCCAGCCGGCGGCCCGGAAGCGCGCGATCTGGTCATCGGAGACGGCGAGCGAGGTAGGCCCGTCGATCGAAATCTGATTGTCGTCGAACAGCACGATCAGCTTGTTGAGCCTGAGGTGGCCGGCGAGCGAGATCGCCTCGTGGCTCAGGCCCTCCATCAGGCAGCCGTCGCCGGCCACCACGTAGGTGTAGTGATCGACGATGGCGTCGCCCAATCGCGCGTTGAGCAGGCGTTCGGCAAGCGCCATGCCGACCGCGTTGCCCAGGCCCTGGCCGAGCGGGCCGGTGGTCGTCTCGATGCCGGGGGCATGACCGAACTCGGGATGGCCCGCGGTCTTGGAGCCGAGCTGGCGGAAGCGCCTGAGCTCGTCGATGCTCATGCCGGGATAGCCCGTCAGGTAGAGCAGTGCATAGAGCAGCATGGAGCCGTGACCCGCCGACAGCACGAACCGGTCGCGGTCCATCCAATCGGGCGCCGAGGCATCGAACTTCAGGAAGCGCGCGAACAGCACGGTCGCCACGTCGGCCATGCCCATGGGCATGCCGGGGTGGCCGGACTTGGCCTGCTCAACCGCGTCCATGGCCAGCGCCCGGATGGCGTTGGCCATGTCCTTGTGCGCGACCGCGCGCTCCTTGCTCATGCTCGCCACCGGTTTGCCATGCCTGCCCCCACGCTTTGGCCCGTGCTCTGGCCTCACGCTTTGGCCGAGTGCCGTGGCCGGGTTCGCCCCGACTCTTGGGGGCGCAGCATTAGCCGGACCCGACGCCCGCGTCCACCGGACAGGCTTGCTCGTGCACCGCGTGGAAGGCGGAAACCCTAAGTGAGGAGGGCCTGCAGGCCCTTTGCCCGGACGATCGCCAATAGCCGGGCGGCCGCGCCGCGCGGGCGCTTCTCCTCCCGCTCCCATTGGCTGAGCGTACTCGTGCCGACATTGAGAACCCGAGCGAATACTGCCTGGCTCATGTTGGCCTTCTCCCGCAGCGCAACGATCTCGCGGCCCGAGGGTGGTTGCAGACGCTCGATTTTCGAGAGATCCACGTTCTTGGCAGTGATCTTCTCGTAGTCGCTCCTCGACATGAGGCCGGAGCGATGGAGCCCATCTGCCGTCTCGAACAGCTCCGTCATGCGACGGGCTCGCCCGGTTGTCCGCTTAGCCATCCTCTATCTCCGCCAGGTCCCCGGTCGCGATCGCCATCTCGATCCAGTGCTCATCACCCTCGAGCACGACGCGGCCCGCGATCCTCCACCGCCGCAGCTCATCCTCATCGATGTTGTCTCGCTCGTTCTTTGCAAAGCCGTATAGGAACACCGAACGCTCGCCGGCGCGAAGGGCGAGGATGGTCCGATACCCACCGCTTCGTCCCTGACCCTTACGGGCTATGCGCTGCTTGATTAGACCCCCGCCGAGGTTCGCATCGACCAGACCGCGGCCCGCGCGCCCAACCGCCTCCAGGAGCGCCGCATCCGATATGCCTTCCTTGCGTTGGAAGCGGCGAAAGGTCGCGAAAGTCCTCATCAAAGGTCGTCACATCTGCAAATCACTATAGTACAATGTACTATAGTCAGCAATCGGTTCGCGCTAGTCGCTAACGATTGCCTTGATGGGCGAAATTCAGACCCACTCAATTTGGATAGGGAAGCTATGGACTTTCCGAGGATCGCACCATGACGAACGAAAAGGACAGACAAGAAACCTGAGCAGGGTCTTCCGGCAAGGGATGGCACTGTCGGACGACGCACAAAAGCACTCACGTCCGCGCCTGATGCGGACATCGATTGAACAACTCACAGTCGTCTGTCGGCAGCCGTCAATTGCTGTGGCGCGTCTCGCGTGCCTCTTCCACGCGCGACTGGATCACCTGCATGGTGTCGTCGGCGAGCGACTTGCTGAGCTTGGTCATCTGCTCGAGCTCGGACTTGTAGTCGGAGCAGGCGTTCTGGAAAAACTCAGCGTAGACCCCGTACATGTCCTGCACGGTCTTGCAGGCCGCCAGCTGCTGCGGCACGGCCAGGTCTTCCTTGAGCCGGCGATTGACGAATGCGACCCAGTTCTTGTTCAAGGTCGCGAGGCCGTCGTAGACCTTGCCGTTCATCTGCGCCATGGCGGTGAGCGCGGGCCGGTTCAACTCCATCAACGACTCGAAGTTGAACGGCAGCATCATCGGCGGAAATCCGTTCTCGGCCCGCCCGTTCCCGGTCTTGTCAGGCATGCACTCGATCCTCCGCTTCTGGGTGCGCCCCCAAGACTCATCCTACGACTGCGGCGAGGACGCGCCACCGTTTTTCAAATCACAATTTGCGGAGATGAAGACATCGAGACCAGATAGCTGTGGATAATTCGGAAATGAGTGTGCTGGGCACATATAGAGGACTTCGCTGAACGCTCGATACGCGGGCGGGTTGCCCATGAGAAAGGCAAACCCGCGCAACAGATTTCATGCCGAAGCAGAAGCTTGGTGGCCTTTCGGCCGTAGCGAGCGAGGAGGGTATGCGCTGCACTCTAGCTCGCGTGGGCAGGCGGGCGGGCGAGAAAGGCGTCGAGCTCGGCGCGGGACGGCAGGCCGGCGCGGGCGCCCAGGCGTGTGCACTTGAGCGCGGCGACCGCGGCTGCCGCGCGCGCGCCGTCGGTGGTGGGGCGGCCCTCCGCCACCATCAGGGCGAAGGCGCCGTGGAAGGCATCGCCGGCCCCGGTCGTATCGGTGACGCTGACGGCGAAGGCGGGGACGTGCCCCTTGGCTCCGCCGGCCTCGCGCCACTGGTAGCCCTCGCGCCCGAGCGTGACGCCGGCGTGCCGGGGACCGAGCGACAGAACGTGCCCGAGGCGCTCATCGTCGGTGCTGGCGGGCGCGAAATCGCGCAGCGCGGGAGCCGAGAACACCGCATAGTCGGTGAGCGCCAGGATGCCGGCGAGCGCCTCGCGGGCACCCAGATCGGCATCGAGCACGGTCGGCACCTTCTCCTTGCGCGCCCGGGCAAAGACGGTGCGCAGACCCTCGAGCCAGCGCACGTCGCCCAGCACGGCATCGGCCTCCTTGATGCGCTCGAGCGGCAGCCAGCTGGTCCCGGAGGGCATGCCGGCGTCGCGCTGGCCGATGATCAGTCGCTCGCCCCGGCCGTCGACGATGATCGCGGAGGTGGAGGAGCGCGCGCCGTCGAAGGCCTGGACGTAGCGCACGTCGACCTTGTCCGCTTTGAGTCCCGCGCGGATGGCGCTGCCCGCCGCATCGTCGCCGGTACGGCTCCACAGCTCCGCCTTGCCGCCGAGCTTGGCGATGGTCGCCGCGGCGTTGGCGGCCATGCCGCCGCCGGCCTCCACGTGCTCGAGTGCGCGCACCTTGGTGGGCTCGGCCGGAAATGCATCGATGCGGTAGATGCGGTCGAGCGCCGCATGTCCCACGCAGATGATGCGCTTGCCCGATGCCATGTCTTCAGCGGAGCCGAAGCCCCTGCATTCCCTTGCCGATTCTCTAGCCTCGCCGGCACGATACCCCGTGGCGTCCGCGCCGCAAAGCGTTGCCCGCCCGCCGCACCTCCCGCATCGGCCAGTTGGCGGCATCGACCGACTGATCCAACCGCTGCGGCGGTCCGTATGCTTTGCACAACGGAGCGCCATTCGGCTATGTTCGCCGCGCAACCAGAGGTGGGCCGCTATCGGCCCTTTCCCAGGGCTGTGCACGACGTCATGGCTGATCTTTTGCGGCGCGTGGCGGAGCATGCGGACCCTGCGGCCTTCCGCGAGCTCTATCAATCGTATGGGCCGCGGGTGAAGGCCTACATGATGCGCCGGGGCGCCGATGCCGCAACCGCCGAGGACCTGGCCCAGGAGACGCTGCTGACGGTGTGGCGCCGGGCCTCGCTGTACGCGGAGGAGAAGGGAAGCGCCGCCGGCTGGGTGTTTGCCATCGCCCGCAACCTGCACATCGACCGCTTGCGGCGTGAGGTGCCCTGGCAGGAGCTGCCGGAGGAGCGCATGGAGCAGGCTTCCGCGGAGCTCGCCCCTGACGAGGCCGTCTCCGAGAGGGAGCGCGAGGCGCGGGTGCGTGCCGCGCTGGCGGAGCTGCCCCCCGAGCAGCACGAGGTCGTGGCTCTCTCCTACCTCGACGGCCTGTCGCACGGGGAGATCGCGGCCCGTCTCGGCCTACCGCTCGGAACCGTGAAGTCGCGCATGCGCATGGCCTATCAGCGCGTCCGCACGGCGCTCGAGGACCTGAAATGACCATCACGCACCACCTCGACGACGCCACCCTGATGAGCTTTGCGGCTGGGTCTCTGCCGGCGGCGCTGGCGGCCGTGGCCGCCGCCCATGCCGCCATGTGTCCGCGTTGCCGGCGCGAGATTGCGGTGCTGGAACGGTTTGGCGGTGCCCTGATGGCGGGGCTGCAGCCGGTCGACCTCCTGGCAGGGGGACCGCGGATGCCCCCGGCCTCGGAGCCCCGTGCGGAGGCTCGCGCCGGGGCTGGCGCAGGCGACGCAGAGGTCCCGTCGCCGGTGACGGGGCTCATCCGCGGCAGCCTCGACGATGTTGCGTGGCGGTGGCTGGGGCCTGGGGTGTGGGACCACGTGATCCCCATTCAGGGCGCAGGCAAGCTGCGCCTGCTCAAGGTTGCGCCCGAGCACCACATCCCCGAGCACGGCCACGGCGGCTCCGAGCTGACGCTGGTGCTGCGCGGCTCCTTCCACGACCAGACCGGCCGCTATTTGCGCGGCGATATTTCCGATCTCGACGAGGACGTCGAGCACCATCCGCTGATCGATGGCGACGTCGATTGCATCTCTCTGGTGGCGAGCGAGGCGCCGGAGCAGTTCCACGGGCTGGTGGCGCGCCAGTGGCAGCGCCTGCGGCGGTTCTGAGCCGCTATCGCATTTCGATCCGTCGATCCTGCGCCAGCGATGCGACCAGATCTCGCGGCTCGAGGAAGAGCTCGCCGCCGAGGTCGACGAGCCTGTAATCCCCGTCGCCGTTCAACGCCTGCAGAAGTGCGCCGATGACGTCGGGCTGCGGATCGGCGGCCATCGCGTGACGTTTGCCGGCGAAAGCGGGAGCGCGCTGGTCGGTGTGCGGGATCATTGCTGTATTCCTGCTGCGTGTCTCTGTCCGGGAACCTACGGACCGCAGCCACCCGGCGCTGTCTCACGTGGAACAGCCTCGCCGGCACCCGGATAGGAGCGTGCGCGATACTGCCTTGACGCGGCGCCCGCACGAGCCTGTGATGGACGCACCCTGACAAAGCGAGGCGCCCCATGAGCAACCGGATGGTCAAGCTGGCACGCCGCCCCACGGGCATGATCACGCGCCAGGACTTCATGATTGAAGACGGCCCGATCCCGCAGCCGGGCGCCAACGAGCTCCGCGTCCGCGTCGAGTACGTCTCGCTCGATCCCGCCATGCGCGGCTGGGTCAACGAGGGGCGCTCCTACATCCCGCCGGTGGGAATCGGCGAGGTGATGCGCTCGTTCTCAGCCGGGACCGTCGACGTATCGAACAATCCCCAGTTCAAACCCGGTGACGCCGTGACCGGAATGTTCGGCGTGCAGCGCTACGCCATCTCCAACGGCGACCGCGTAATGAAGGTCGACGCCAGCAAGGCGCCGCTGCAGCGCTGGATCGGCGGCCTCGGCATGCCTGGCTGGACCGCCTACTTCGGCCTGCTCGATGTCGGCCAGCCAAAGGCCGGCGAGACGGTGGTGGTGTCGGCGGCAGCGGGCGCGGTCGGCTCCGTCGTCGGGCAGATCGCCAAGATCAAGGGCTGCCGCGCGGTCGGCATCGCCGGCGGCGCCGAGAAATGCCGCTACGTCAAGGACGAGCTCGGCTTCGATGCCTGCGTCGACTACAAGGCGGGCAACCTCGCGGCCCAGCTCAGGGAGGCGTGCCCCAAGGGCATCGACATCAACTTCGAGAACGTCGGCGGCGAGATCTTCGACACGGTGCTGACACAGATGAACGTGTTCGGCCGCGTCGCGCTGTGCGGCCTCATCTCCGGCTACAACGCCACCGACGCACCCGCAGGCCCCAAGAACATCCGCGCGGTGCTGACCCAGCGTCTGCGCGTGCAGGGCCTCATCGTACTCGACTGGGCCTCCCGCTTTCCCGAGGCCATCGCCCAGCTCGGCCAGTGGCACCAGGAGGGCAAGCTCAAGATCCGCGAGGACGTGCGCGAGGGTGGGCTCGATGCCTTCCCCGACGTGCTCAACCTGCTCTACACGGGTGGCAACATTGGCAAGCTGGTGCTGAAGGTGTAGGCACGCGACTGCACGCTGCCCCTGCCGAGGCGCACAGCTGCGTTGCAGCTCACCTCGATTGCCAATGCGGGGGTGTCGTCTAGGATGCGCGCCATGAAACTCGGATTTGCACTGCCGACCGGAGGCGCCTGGGCAACGCCTGAGAACGTGGTCACCGTCGCCCAGCGGGCCGAGGCGCTCGGCTATAACTCGCTGTGGGTGTTCCAGCGGCTCCTCTACGCCATCGAGCCGAAGAACGACTATCCCCCGCTCCCCGGCCAGCCGTGGCCCAAGCCCTTCGAGCGCGCCTTCGATCCCATCATCACGCTGGCCTACGTGGCGGCGGCGACGAAGAAGATCCGGCTCGGCACCAGCGTGCTGATCATGCCGTTCTACCAGCCCGTCGTGCTCGCCAAGCAGCTCGGCACGCTCGACGTGCTGAGCGGCGGCCGGCTCGACGTGGGGCTGGGGCTCGGCTGGTCGATCGACGAGTACGATGCGGTCGGCGTGCCCTACAAGGCTCGCGGGCGGCGGGCCGACGAGTTCCTGCGCTGCCTCGATGCGATCTGGTCCAACGAGGTCGTGGAGTTCCACGGCGAGTTCTACAACGTGCCGCGCTGCAAGGTGGAGCCCAGGCCCATCCAGAAGCCGCGCCCGCCCCTCACCATCGGCGGATACGGGTCGACTGTCGTGAAGCGCGCCGTGACGCTGGGCGACGGCTTCAGCGGCGGCAACGTGCCGATGGCGTCGGTGGCGCCGCTGGTGCGGGAGGTGCGCGAGGCGGCGGCCGCCATCGGCAAGGACCCCGACAAGCTGCACATCGTCAGCCGCGGCACCTACCAGGTCTTCGACGCGCCCCAGGGCAAGGACCGCCGGCCGCTGTTCGGCACCATCGAGGAGATACGCGAGGACATCGCCCGCTACGCCGACGCGGGCCTCACGGAGCTGTTCCTCGAGGGCAACTTCGTGCCCGGCGGGGCGCGCCTCGACAAGGCGCTCGAGGTGATGGAAAAGTTCGCTCCGCGCGGCTAGCCACACCAGGTCCCGGCAACCACCGCGAGCATCGAAGCCATCTTCGCGCGGGCCCCGCGCGCCCGTGGATCAACCCTCGCGCAGGCTCGACAAGCCCTCCGCCAAGGTCCTAGAAACTCAGCACTTGTCTGCCGCAATGGGCGGGCATGCTGCCTTTTGCGGCAGCGGCCGCAGAAGGCTCTGGAAGGGCACCACCAGGGGAGGGGCAAGGCATGGCGATGGCCGGCGTTTCCGGAGATCCCAGGGCAATGGTGGCGGACCTCTCCGCCGCAGCGGACGAGGACATGGCACGCGCAGCCAAAGTCGCCACCGTCGACCCGCACTCCGAGGCCGAGGGCGGCTTCGGCCGCGAGAAATTCCTGCCCGTCACCCGCCATGCCCTGCTCGACCGGCTGACGAGCCCCAGCCTGTGGCCCGAGGGCGAAGCCGCGCAGGCGCGCCGGTTCCTGCGCTATCTCGACTACTGGCGGCGCCACTCCTACGCCATGCGCCTCGTCGACATCGAGCAGACCTACGAGCCGTTCAGCCCCGACAGCGACCTGATCAAGACCCGCACCTTCACGACCGAGGAGCGCGCCGCCATGCAGGCGCGTCTCGTCGACCAGGTGGCGGACTTGCTGACGCAGGCCAACTTCACGCGCGTCGAGCCCTCCAACGTGCATTTCATCCTGACCAAGGACTCCGCCTACGGCCTCGATCTGCAGGTCGACCTCGACGCGTTCGAGGAGTGCCTGATCTACTACCGCGGGGCCACCACCATCACCGAGCACCGGCGCGACGTGAAGCGGGCCTACATGCGCTGGAAGGAGGTGAAGATCCCGGTATTCCAGCGCCTTTGCCTGCTGTTCAAGCTGAAGCCGTTCGACGTGCGCGTGCGCGAGGTGATGGCCGAGCGGAAGATCGAGAGGAAGGAGGCCGAGCGCATCGTGCGCCAGCTGCGCGGTCAGCTGCCGGCGACCGTCACCAGCGACTACGTCTACATCAAGCTTTTCAAGAATATGCCGCGTAGCGACGTGGAGATGATCTTCCCCAACACCAAGGTGCGCTTCCGGATGTTCGACAAGATCAAGTTCGGCGTCACCGCCAGCAGCGGCGTCGGCATGGGCCTGTTCGGCACCCTGGGCAAGATCGCGGTGGCGAGCAATCCCTACACGCTGGCGGGAGCCGCGGCCGGGCTCGGCGGCATCGCGCTGCGTCAGGCCACCAGCTTCATGAACCAGCGCACCCGCTACATGGTGGTGCTGGCGCAGAACCTCTATTTCCACGCCATGGCCGACAACCGGGGCGTGATGTCGCTGCTCGCCGATACGGCTGCCGAGGAGGACATCAAGGAGGAGCTGCTGCTCTACAGCGTGCTCGCCAAGGGGCCGGTCAACGTCCGCGATCTCGAGGCCGTCGACGAGGCCATCGAGCGAAAATTCACCGAGACCTTCGGCGTCGCCGCCAACTTCGATCTCGACGACGCACTGGAACGACTGAAGGCGGACGGCATCGTCGCCGAGCGCAGCGACGGGATGCTCGAGGTGTTGCGGCCGCGGGAGGCCGCGCTGCATATCGACAAGCTCTGGGATGCGAGCCTCGACAACCTGCCCGACGTCGTCGTCTCCGAGGGCCGCGAGGTCGACCCCTCCGAGACGGTGCGCGCGCAGTCTCGCTAGCAGCGCTCAAGCAAAAAATGGGCAGGCCGTGAGGCCTGCCCTTGCCGATCGAGGCCTCGCGGTGATCGGGATCCGCGGACAGGTGTGATTTGGGACTCGCTCACATTGAGCTCGTGGCGCCAAAGTTCTGTCTAACGTTCTTGCTCGACGATGAAGCAGTGAGCAAGCAACGTTGGCAAACGAGAGGGCTGCGATCTGATGGCCGTCGATGAAGTTCTCTCGGGCGCGGCGCGAAAAGTAGTCGGGCCACGAGACCGACGGCACGCGTGGCGTCGCGCGAACACGAACTCGACCCGTTGATCGGCAAATTTCGGTCTGCCATACGGCGCGCGAAATGACTGCGGGAATTGCAGCCAGTTGGTGCTTGTCACTGTAGCACCCGGTGAAACCGTCAAGTATGTCGCGTGCACAGAGCCGTGCATGCAGCTCATAAGAAATGCCTCGCGCGGCCGACCTATGATGAGTAGGTCAGCACATGGAACCAGAAGCAATTGTCGAACCCGAACGGCGAGCGGCTGCCACCATCTTTGAGGACCTGCGTGAGCTGGCGCAGAGCGATGGTGCCCTGCATGAGATTTCCGCACTCATCTATCGCGACTGGGTGCTTGCGTATGACGTGAAAGAAAGTCGAGTAGCCATCGATCCTGAACAGCGATGGTCGACCTCAAGGCTTAACAACAACGAGCTCATGCTCCTGTTGGGACTGACCGTGCAGTGCCGGAGCGATCGCACGTACTCGGTGGAGGTGGTGAATGGTGCGTTTGGCGAACGCGCGGACCAGCTTCTACGAGAGCTGCACAATCGGATCGCGAAAGACGCGGCACCTACCTTCGACAAAAAAACGCAGACCCTAGTAGAGCGCGCTGAATCGCTCGGGCTCGTGGCTCGTGAGGGCATCTATTACGGGGCCGACAGCTTTTACCTCCACCAGTTCTTGGATTTCAGCCGCAACCGTTACCGCGAAGATGGCACATGGTTGCTGCAGAATGTCGGCATCTCCATCGGACGGATCGCAGAAATCGCACGATTCATCGTGGATCGGATCAACCGGCAGATGACGGCCATCGGTCAGAAGCGGAAGGACGGAGAGACGCTCAGCCATGGCGATCTGACCAACAGCCTTCTGATTGCAAAGTCCGATCTTCGCAAGAAGTTTGGTGGGAAGGCTGATGCGTTCCTGGCGAAGTTCGCGACTCTCGCCACCAATGCAAACAGGGCGTTCATCGACCCATTTGCGATCAATCAAATGACGATCGCCCCGATCATCGATCTGGGCGAACATGTGTATGTGCCGAACCAATATCGGCTCTATGAGACGATCTATGAGAGTCCCTTCTATTGGATGATGGCCGACAAGTCTTACCGCGACACGGCGGCGGCGAACCGAGGTGCCTTCCTCGAGCACACAACGGCTCACATTTTCCGGTCGGTGTTTGGGGTTCAGAACGTGTACGAGAACGTGACCATCCGCGACGGATCGAGGGATATTGCGGGGGAAGTCGACGTCCTTGTTGTGTACGGCGAGTTCGTGCTGGTGATCCAGGCCAAGTCAAAGCGTGTGACACTCAAAGCGCGGGCGGGCGACACGGAAGCGTTGCGGGCGGATTTCGACGGAGCCATTCAGGCTCCGTATCAGCAAGCTCTCAAATGCGCAGAACTGATCCGGCAAGGTTGCGAGTGCAGGACCCGAAACGGGGATGTCCTTCCGCTCCCGCCAGTGCCACGCCTTTTTCCCGTTGTGACCCTGAGCGATCCCTTCCCGTCGTCGACCTCTCTGTCGCACAGGATGCTCGAGCGCGGCAACGGCATGGCGCCGGTCATCTGGGACCTCGGTGTGCTGGACTGCGTCGCCCGGATCCTGCCGACACCCATCGAGATGCTCTTCTATCTCAAGAGCAGGTCGGACGTCTTCGGGACTGTGGTCTCTGACAGCGAATACAATTTCCTCGGCTACCATCTTCGCGCGAAGCTCGCGACGTCTCGCGAGTACGACATGATGATGCTGGATAGAGACTTCGCAACGGTCGTTGACGATTATATGGTCGCCGCGGATCTGGGCGTTACAGCAAAGCGGCCTCGCGGTGTCTTGGAACGGCTGGACATACCGATCATCTCGGACCTTCTCGCCGCGCTCAAAACTGCTGAGCCGCGGCTCGCATCGATTGTGATTGACCTTTACGACTTCTCCGGTGCGGCGCTGAAGGAGCTGTCGGAGACTATCGCGCAGCTTCGGCAGGAAATTGCGGCGACCGGCAAACCGATAAAGGCGCTCTCCATCCCTACCGCAACGGGCGGCTTCACCTACGCCGTCACGCGCGATTTTGATCCCCGCGCTGCGGCTGCCACCCAAGCGATTGCCGCGAAGCACAAGTACGATACGAAGCGCGATCGCTGGTACGTTATCCTGGACAGCATCGAAACCAAAGCTCCTATCGATGCGCTCTTGCCGCTCGTTTGGCCGTGGAAGGAGAACGAGGTCGAAGCGAAGAATTCGCTGGAGGTCGCCAAGCTCTTCGGCACTCGCGAGGTGACTAGAAAGCCCCTGAAGTAAAAGGGGATCCAGCCACCCGTCGCTCGTGGCACGGCGTCAGCCCTGGTGCTCAGATCCAGTACATTGCCGTGGTGCCCGCCTTGGCGCGAATGCGCCGGATCTGGGCCTGCTCAAAGCCGAGGTCCACGAGCGATGCGTCGGGGAGCCTTGCAAGGTGCGCATCGACGATCGCGCGCGCATGGGCCTCGCGGCTCGCCAGGAGGCGGCGATAGAGTCGCTCCAGCCAGCCGCTGCGGCCCGTTTCGCCGACAGAATCGCGTGCATCCAGGGTTG
This sequence comes from Hyphomicrobiaceae bacterium, assembly GCA_041288195.1. Lineage (GTDB taxonomy): Bacteria > Pseudomonadota > Alphaproteobacteria > Rhizobiales > Hyphomicrobiaceae > AWTP1-13. The sequence continues at coordinate 17,992 of JBGGME010000280.1, read as the reverse complement.
TAGTGGTCGTGCTCATGATTGTTCTCCGTTGTGCGGCGCTCGTGATCCCGGCGCCGTCTTTACCGAGACGTAGCGAGCGTCGCTGCGGCGCAAAATAGATCATGCTGCAATGCAGCGATGCGGCGCGAGCATGCCCCTGCCAGCCCGCCCGAGCGGAGTGCAGCGCGACTGCATCTGCACAACCATTCGGCACGAGTTGTGATTGCGACAGTGTCGGCTGCGCCCTAAGACATCCGCCATGTTCCAGACCTACGAAGCCCCCGAGGCCCGCCAGGGCGGCGCCGACCGCATGACGCGCCTGCGCAGGGCGCTTGCCGAGCGCGGCGTCGACGCCGTGCTCGTCCCTCGCGCCGACGAGCATCAGGGCGAGTACGTGCCGCCTTCGGCTGAGCGGCTCAGGTGGCTGACGGGCTTCACGGGCTCGGCAGGCCTCGCCGCCGTGGCGCGCACCCGTGCCGCCCTGTTCGTCGACGGGCGCTACGTCGTGCAGGCTCCCGCGCAGGTCGACACGCGCGTCTTCGAGGTGCTGCAGGTGCCCGAGGCCAAGCTCAGCGACTGGCTCATCGGGCATCTCAAGTCCGGCACCAAGGTCGGCTTCGATCCTTGGCTGCACACGCCGGCCCAGATCGAGGAGCTGGAGAAGATTCTGGCGCCCAAGGGCATCGCGCTCACGCCGCTCGCGCAGAACCCCGTCGATGCCGTCTGGGGCAGCGACCGCCCCGCCCCGCCGACAGGAGAGGTCGTGCCCCACCCGGCGCGCTACGCCGGAACGCCGGCCGAGCAGAAGATCGCCGAGCTGCAGGCAACGCTGCGCAAGGCCGGCGAGGACTGGGCCATGCTCACCATGCCCGATTCCATCGCCTGGCTGCTCAACATCCGCGGCTCCGACGTTGCGCACAATCCCGTGCCGCTGGCGTTCGCGCTCGTCCCCGCGAGCGGCAAGCCCGAGCTCTACATCGACCCGGCCAAGATCGGCCCGGAAGCCCGCGCGCACCTCGCCAAGCTCGTCAAGCTCGTGCCCGACGACAAGACCGCCCGCGCCAAGCGTGCTGCCATGAAGCCCGAGGCGCAGGCGAAATCCGCGATCGCCGCCGAGAAGGCCGTGCGCAAGACGCTGGGCGCCCGCCTCGCCGACATCAAGAAGGGCGGCAAGCGGGTGCGCCTCGATCCCGGCACCGCCGCGATGTGGTTCTTCAGCAAGCTCGGACCCAAGAGCATTGGCCGCGGCTCCGATCCCTGCCTGCTGCCGAAGGCCAGGAAGAACGCCACCGAGATCAAGGGCACGCGCATCGCCCACAAGCGCGATGGGGCGGCGGTGGCGCGCTTCCTCGCCTGGCTCGACCGCGAGGCGCCCTCGGGCAGGCTCGACGAGATCGTGTGCTCGATCGCGCTCGAGAAGATCCGCAGCGAGACCCAGGCGCTGAAGGAGATCAGCTTCGACACCATCTCCGGCGCCGGCGCCAACGGTGCCATCGTGCACTACCGCGTCACCGAGCCGACCAACCGCAAGCTCAAGCCGGGCGAGCTCTATCTCGTCGATTCGGGTGCCCAATACCTCGACGGCACCACCGACATCACCCGCACCGTCGCCGTCGGCAAGCCGACACGCGAGATGCAGGAGCGCTTCACGCTGGTCCTCAAGGGGCACATCGCAATCGCCACCGCGCGCTTCCCCAAGGGCACGCGCGGCATCGACCTCGATCCCTTCGCGCGCCGCGCGCTGTGGAGCGCAGGCCTCGACTTCGACCACGGCACCGGCCACGGGGTGGGCAGCTACCTGTCAGTGCACGAGGGCCCGCAGAGCATATCCAAGCGCGGCATGGTGGCGCTCGAGCCCGGCATGATCATCTCCAACGAGCCCGGCTACTACAAGGCTGGCGCCTACGGCATCCGCATCGAGAACCTGGTGCTGGTGACCGAGCCCGAGAAGGTCGCCGGCGGCGACCGCGACATGATGGAGCTCGAGACGCTGACGCTGGCGCCCATCGACCGCCGCCTGGTGCTGCCGGAGCTGCTGTCGGCCGAGGAGCTGGCTTGGCTCGACGCCTACCACGCGCGTGTCGCCAATGAGATCGGCCCCGAGCTCGGACCCGCCGACCGCGCCTGGCTCGAGGCGGCGACCGCGCCCATCACAGGCTGAGGCGCGGCGAGGCCGACCCCGCCAGGTGCCGGCCTTCGCCGGATTGACGCCCGTGGTCGGAGGCGAGCCCGACAATTGACGTCATGCCGGCGCCGCGTGCGTCCGTCAGGGCGCGCGCGGGAACGGGCCGGCACCCATGCGCGGCTCAACTTTCGCTATCACCTAACCCGCCAGGTCCTCCTTGGCCGTTGCCGCTCCCGGCGGCGCGGCGCCCAGCTCGACACCGTCGGCCGAGAGCCGGCCGTCCTTGATGCGATGGCTCTCCTCGGCGAGCGCCTCGGCCAGCACCTCGCGGGCCTTCTCGGCCTGGCGCTGGCGGTTCCAGAGGCTGGCGTAGAGGCCGCCCCTGGCGATCAGCTCGCCGTGCGTGCCCTGCTCGACGAGCTGCCCGGCGTCGAGCACCAGGATGTTGTCGGCGTTGACGATGGTCGAGAGGCGGTGGGCGATGACCACGGTGGTGCGGTTCTTCGACACCTGGTCGAGCGCGTCCTGGATCTCCTTCTCGGTGTGGCTGTCGAGCGCGCTCGTGGCCTCGTCGAGCAGCAGGATCGGCGGTCCCTTGAGGATGGTGCGGGCGATGGCGACGCGCTGCTTCTCGCCGCCCGAGAGCTTCAGACCCCGCTCGCCCACCATCGTGCCGTAGCCTTCGGGCAGCCGGCGGATGAACTCGTCGATCTGCGCCATGCGGGCCGCCTCCTGCACCTCCTCCTCGGTGGCATCCGGGCGGCCGTAGCGGATGTTGTAGAGGATGGTGTCGTTGAACAGCACCGTGTCCTGCGGCACGACGCCGATGGCGGAGCGCAGCGATGTCTGCGTGACGTCACGGATGTCCTGCCCGTCGATCGTCACGCGCCCGCCCGCCACGTCGTAGAAGCGCAGCAAGATGCGCGACACAGTCGACTTGCCTGCTCCCGAGGGGCCGACGATCGCCACCATCTTGCCGGCCGGAACCTCGAAGGAGAGGCCGTCCAGTATGATCCGCGCGGGCTCGTAGCAGAACTTCACATCCTCGAAGCGGATGGTGCCGCCCGTTACCCTGAGCGGTATGGCGCCCGGGCGATCCGCCACCTCCGGCGCCTCGGAAAGCACGTCCATCATGCGCTCGATGTCGGTCACCGACTGACGGATCTCGCGATAGACCATGCCCATGAAGTTGAGCGGAATGAACAGCTGCAGCATCAGCGCGTTGACCATCACGAAGTGGCCGACGGTCTTGGTGCCGGCGGCGATGTCGTAGCCCGCCATCAGCATGCAGGCGGTGAGCGCGATGGCGAAGATGACGGCTTGGCCGGCGTTGAGCACGGCGAGCGAGGTGTAGCTCTTGATGCTGGCATCGGCATACGCCCCCACGGACCGGTCGTAGCGCGCAGCTTCGCGCTCCTCGGCGCCGAAATACTTGACCGTCTCGTAGTTGAGCAGGCTGTCGATCGCCTTGGTGTTGGCGTCGGTGTCGCTCTCGTTCATGGTGCGGCGGATCTTGATGCGCCAGTCGGTCGCCCGCACCGTGTACCAGAGATAGAGGGCGATCATGCCGGCGACGATGGCCGCATAGCGCCAGTCGAACTCGAGCATCAGCACGCCCAGCACCAACGCGAACTCGACCACCGTCGGCACGAACGTCATCAGCGTCATGCGCGTGATGTTCTCGATGCCGAGCCGGCCGCGCTCGAGCACGCGCGTGAGGCCGCCGGTCTTGCGCTCGAGGTGGAAGCGCAGCGAGAGCCGGTGCATGTGCTCGAAGGTGTTGAGCGCGAGCTTGCGCACGGCGTGCAGCGCAACCTTGGCGAACATGCCTTCGCGCACCTGCACCAGCAGCGACATGGCAACGCGCGCCAGCCCATAGAGCAGGATCGCCAGCATCGGCGCGCCGACCAGCCAGGGGACGGTCTGCGAGGCCGGGACGTTGCCGCCCGATGCCTGCACCAGCGCGTCCGTCGCCCACTTGAAGGTGAAGGGCATGGCGACGGTGACGAGCTTGGCCACCAGCATCAGTGCCAGCGACACCACGACGGTGGTCTTGAGGTCCGGCCGGTCGTGCGGCCAGACATAGGGAAGAAGCGCCTGGAGAACGCGCAGCCGGTTGGAAGCTCGGCCATCGGGCGCCGCGGAGCCGCCGTTGGCGCCGCGCCCGGCAGGGCTGATCAAGCGTTGCATGCGCCCAGGCTTAGACTCGGCGGCGCCGCTTGTCGATTGCGCTCAGCGCAAGTCATCTCGCATCTGCGCTGGCCGTCGCCGGAGACCTCGGCAGCACGCGCCGGCCGAGCAGGTCCGCGCTTGTCCTTAGCCCCGCCGCGTCATCGACATCGCCAAGCGTTGCCGCGTATCCAACCTTCCATCCCGCAAGGTTCGCGAGCGTATCGGCGAGTGCATGCGGGCCCGACCAGCGCACGCCGCCGAAGGGGCGCAGGACACGCGGCCGTCGTTTGAGGCCGACGAGCCAGTAGCCTCCGTCGCTGGCCGGGCCCAATACGGCGTCGCGGCTGCCGAGCAGGCGGAACGCCGTTGCGATCTGCTGCGCCTCGATGCCGGGCACGTCGGTGCCGATGATCACGACGGGTCCACGCGGTGCGCGATCGAGAATGCGCTGCATGCGCGCGCCGAGGTCGCCGCCGCCTTGGCGCATGCGCGCAAAGCGGACTGGCCACGCTCGGCTCGCCACGCCGCAGTCCGGAGCGACGGCAATCGTCGTCTGCCAGCGCGGGTCGCGCGCCACGCGAGCGAGCAGCGCAGCAGCGGCGGTCCGCGCAAACCGCACCGCGCCGGCCACCCCGATCTCGCGCGCCAGCCGCGTCTTGACCGCACCCGCCACCGGCACCTTGGCCATCACCACCAGCCGGCAGCGAAAAGGCGCCGCGCGTCGGCGCGGCGCCCGTTGTGCAAGAGAGCAGCGATTGGCCTTCGTGGTCTCCCCCAACGATCGGCCTCAGAGCGCGGTGTTCCAGAACACCGGCGTCAACCGGTAGCCGTTGCCATCCTTGTCCAGGTGGCCGAGGGCGGGGAACGGGAAGTGGTAGCCATGAACTGGCATCTTCTCAGCTACCGCCATGTCGTAGAGCTTGCGGCGCGACTGCTCGGCTAGCGGACCGTCCATATCGGCGGCGACGTGCCATCCTGGGTAGCGCGCAAAGACAAGCCCCAGACCGGCTGTCACGTCGGCTTGGATGAGGACGCGGTCCGAGCCCGAGGCGACGATGTGCGATGTGTGGCCGAGCGTGTGTCCCGGCGTGAAGACGGCCGTAATGCCCGGCACGACCTCCTTGTTGGACTCGTATTGCGTGACCTTGTTGCCCAGCGCGCCGAAGACGCGGCGCGAGTTGGCATGGGTGGACTTCACCAGCCCCTCCGGCGCCCGGCTGGCATTGCCCTCATCCATCCAGTAGTCCCACTCAGCCTTCGGCACCATGATCTCGGCGTTCGGGAACAGGGGCTTGCTATCGGCTCCGATGAGGCCGCCGATGTGGTCGCCATGGAAGTGCGAAATGATCACGACATCAACCGTCTTCGGATCGATGCCGGCAGCGGCGAGGTTGGACTGATATTGGCCGATGGCGCCCTTGCTCTGCTCGAAGGTGGCGGGCCCGAACCCGGTGTCGATGGCAACGAGCTTCTGGCCGGTGTTCACGACGACCGGGGTGAAGGGGAAGGGGGGCTTCTCCTTGTCCACGCCAGGCATCGTGGAGGCCACAGCGGCGACAACCTCTGACTTGGACGCGTTCTTGACGATGTTGTCGGGCAGGGGTGTCGGGCGATTGCCGTCGGTCACGGCGGTGATCTCGAAACTACCTACCTTGTAGCGGTACCAGCCGGGCGCCTGCTTGCCCGTCAGGGGCGCCGCTGCGTGGGCCGGTGGCTGCCTGCCGATTGAGGCTAGTGCAGTAGCGCCAATTGCAACGGTGCCCGTGAGAACGCTGCGGCGCGTCGGGTGGGTCATCGGTATCTCCCTAGGTCTCTTTTGACTGGCATGCCGTAGACCAAAATTCACATACCCATAGACGAGTGAGTGCGACAAACTATCCGCTCTCACGGATAGTTGATGTGACGTCTCCGCGACGCGTCACCCGTAGATGCGGCTGATCACGCCCGTCGGCACGCGCAGCGTGTAGAGCGCAAGGCATGCTAGATTTCGGCTGGAGCGGCGCACGTAGCCGTCGCGCCGGAACCGCTCGGCGCTGGTGACGGCGCGCGACCGCAGCATGACGAGGCGCCGGCGTCCGAGCCGGCGCATCAGGTCCACGTCCTCCATCAGGGGCAGCGGCCGATAGCCGCCAATCTCCTCGTAGAGCCGCTTGGGGATCAGCAGCCCCTGGTCGCCGTAGGGCAGTCGTAGTGCAGCGCAGCGAGCCGCCACCAGCCGCTCCAGCGCGCGCGGCTTGAAGCCGATGTCGTCGAGGGCGAGCCGGAAGGCGGCGGCAGCGAGCGGCCGCGCACCCGTGTCGACGCGCTCCATGAAATGGACCGCCTCGCGCTCCCAGCCGGGGTCCAGCACCGTGTCGGCATGGAGGAACAGGAGCCAGGGAAAGCGCGCACGCCTCGCCCCCGCCGCGAGCTGCGTGCCGCGTCCCGCCGTGCTCCGCACGAAGTCAGCGCCGGCATTGTCGACGATAGCCTCGGTGCGGTCGCTGGAGCCGCCATCGACCACGATGGCCTCGCGGATCAGCCCCTCCACCGCGGCGGGCACCAATCCGGTGAGCGTTCCGGCCAGGCCCGCTTCAGAGTTGAGCGTGGGAATGACCACGGAGATCATGAGGAGTCGCTGCGTTCCCGTTTGCGCGCGCACTATAGGCGCCAAGCCCCGCCCTCCAAAGCCCATCTCGCCAGATAATGTTCTTGATATGTTCTGGATCGTGGCGTAAGAGGACAACGAGAGCCGCAGGAGCGACTGCAGGTGCCCGACGACCGCAGAACTGTCGAGCGTGAAGAGAGCGCTGAAGCCCCAAGCGGCCAGGTCGTTGACGCCGACCGGCGCCGCGGTCGCGGTGCGCGCTCCAATGCCGCCGGGCGCTTCGAGAGCGAGCTGCGCGAGACCTTCGACGACGGCTGGGAGAGCATCGGCGAGCTCGAGCCCTTCAAGACCGACGTCTACCGGGAGACGGCCAAGAGCATCATCTCCACCAACGACAGCCCCGACATCAGCTTCGAGCAGTCCATCAACCCCTATCGCGGCTGCGAGCACGGCTGCATCTACTGCTTCGCGCGGCCGACCCACTCCTACCTCGGCCATTCGGCCGGGCTCGACTTCGAAACCAAGCTCTATGCCAAGGTCAACGCCGCCGAGCTGCTGGAGCGCGAGCTCGCCCATCCCCGCTACGTACCGAAATACATCGCCCTCGGCGCCGTCACCGATCCCTACCAGCCGATCGAGCGCGAGCACCGCATCACCCGCTCGATCCTGGAAGTGCTGGAGCGCGCCAGCCACCCCGTCGGCATCGTCACGAAGTCGGCGCTCGTGGTGCGCGACGTCGACATCCTCGCGCGCATGGCGGGCCGCGGCCTCGTCAAGGTGGCGATCTCCCTCACTACGCTCGACCGCCGCATCGCCCGCAAGATGGAGCCGCGCGCGGCCACCCCGCTGAGGCGGCTCGAGGCCATCCGCGCGCTCGCGCAAGCCGGCGTGCCGGTGGCCGTGATGACGGCGCCCATCGTGCCCGCCATCAACGACAGCGAGATCGAGCGCATCCTGGCCGCCGCGCGCGATGCCGGCGCCACCGAGGCCGGCTACGTGCTGCTGCGGCTGCCCTACGAGCTCAAGGAGCTGTTCCGCGAGTGGCTCGCCACCGAGTTTCCCGAGCGCGCCGCCCGCACCATCAACGTCCTGCGCTCCATGCACGGCGGCAAGGACTACACGCCGCAATGGCGGGTCCGCCAGCGCGGCCGCGGCCCCTACGCCGAGCAGATCAGCGCCAGATTCCGATTGGCAACCAAGCGATTGGGCCTCAACGCGCGCTCCGCCAAGCTGCGCACCGACCTGTTCCGGCGCCCCACACCGCAAGGCGGGCAGCTCCCGCTCCTTTGACTCGAGGCCGCGATCCCCGCAAAGCTCCTGGCAACAAGAGGGGCGATTCGCGGGGATGAAAGCGACCTTCGAGCTGGAAGCCGTGGAGCTCGAGCTGAACGGCGGGCCGATCGCCGGCGTCGACGAGGCCGGCCGCGGACCGCTGGCGGGCCCGGTGGTGGCTGCCGCGGTCGTGCTCGATCCCGCACGCATCCCCGACGGCATCGCCGACTGCAAGGCGATCGACGCCAGGACCCGCCGCGCCGTCTACCAGCACATCATCGGCTCGGCCCGCGTCGGCGTCGCCGTCGCTGACGTCATCCGCATCGACACCGACAACATCCTGCAGGCCTCGCTATGGGCCATGGCGCAGGCGGTGGCGGCACTGGAATGCCGACCCAAGCTCGTGCTCGTCGACGGCAACAAGGCGCCGCAGCTCGACTGCGCCTCCCGCGCCATCGTGCAGGGCGATGCCAAGTGCCTCTCGATCGCCGCCGCCTCCATCGTCGCCAAGGTGACGCGCGACGCCATGATGGCCGAGCTCGCCCGCGACTACCCCCACTACGGCTTCGACCGCCACAAGGGCTACGGCACACCCGAGCACCACGCCGCCATCGCCCGCCACGGCGTCACCCCCCACCACCGCCGCTCCTTCCGCCCCGTGCAGCTGGCGCTGGGGCTGATGTAGGCGCGGCGCACATCACGCTTCAAAGCGAGCGGGTGATGCCGCCGTCAACGCGCAGGTTCTGCCCCGTGATGTAGGCGGCACCGGCGGATGCGAGGAACGAGATCGTCGCGGCGATCTCCTCGCTCGTGCCATACCGCTGCATCGGCACGGTCTTGCGGCGCTCCTCCGTCACCGGCAGGCTATCGATCCAGCCCGGCAGCACATTGTTCATCCGCACGTTGTCTGCCGCATACTGGTCGGCGAAAATCTTCGTGAACGCGGCAAGTCCCGCCCGGAAGACGGCCGACGTTGGAAACATCGGGCTCGGCTCGAAGGTCCAGGCGGTCGAGATGTTGATGATGGCGCCGCCCTTCTGCTGCGCCATGATGGGCGCAACTAGGCGGGTTGGCCGGATGACGTTCATCAGGTAGGTGTCGAGCCCTGTGTGCCACTGCTCGTCGGTGATCGCGAGGATCTGATCGCGCGGTCCGTGCCCCGCGCTGTTCACGAGCACGTCGATGCGGTCCCAGGCTTCCATCGCCTGGTCCACGAGCCGCTTCAGATCGTCATTCGACTGGTTGGAGCCCGTGACGCCGATACCGCCGAGCTCCCTGGCAAGCGCCTCGCCCTTTCCGGAGGAGGAGAGGATTGCAACCTTGTGGCCATCCTGCGCGAGCCGGCGCGCCGCAGCGGCGCCCATGCCGCTTCCGCCCGCCGTCACCACTGCGACCTTCATCGATCTCTCCCGATAACTATCCAACCCTAACCCGCCCCGTGCTCCGCGCCGTGCGCCCCGCCCTTGGGCATCTCCGCCAGCTCGATGACGAGGTCGCCGGTCGACTTCGGGTCGAGGAAGACGATGCGGCAGTTGCCGTGGCCGATCATCGGCTTCTCGGTCTGGAAGCCGACACCCTTGCCGCGCAGCTCGGCCATGGCGGCGTCGATGTCCTCGACCTCGAGGCAGATGTGGAACAGGCCCTCGCCGCGCTCGGCGATCCAGCGACTGGTGCCGGTCCCCGGCTTGTCGGACTCCAGCAGCTCCAAATAGGTCTCGCCGATCGGGAACATGGCGAGGCTGGTGCTGTGCTCGGGCAGGTGCTCCTCGTACTCCATCTCGAGGCCGAGCTTGGTCTCGAAGATGTCGCGCATGGCCTTGATGCTCTTCACCGCGATGGCGACGTGCTCGATGCGCTTGATCTTCATGGGGCAACTCCTGGCGTGACATGAAAGGCGGCGGGCGGCCTGAGCCAGCTTACAGCAGGCCGGCTAAACGTCGACCACGCAGTCGTCGTAGTCGGGCACGCGCGCGATGAAGCCCCCGGACTGCAGGCTCACGGCGAGCCGCTGGAAGCCTTCGCGCGTGACGCCCGTGTCGCTGCTCCAGAGCCCGGCCTCCCTGTAGCGGTGGAACGCCGCGACCAGGTCCTCGCGTGCAACGTCCGGAAAATATGCGGCAACCACCTCGGCAAGCTCCGCGGCGCTGTGGCCGACAAGCCAGGCGAGCGTGCGGCCGATGGCGCTGCGCATCGCCCCGAACTCGCCTCCCAGCCGCTCGACGGCGGGCCTGGTCGCCAGCAGCGTCGTATACGAGGTCAGCCCGCGCGCGCTTGCCGCATGCACGATCTCGCCGATCCCCTGCCGTACCGCCATCGCCGCATAGGGCTCGAACATCTGCGCGACATCGATCTCGCCCCGCCCGAGCGCCTCCAGGTTCTGCGCCATGGTGCGATCGGATATCCGATCGAGCCTGCCCGGATCGATACCCTGCTCCCGCAGGTCGTGCTGCAGGCAAAGCCAAGGCGTCGGCACCTCCGAAACGCTGGCGAGCTTCAGTCGCGCGAGGTCCTGCAGTCTGAAATCGCCGAGCCCGCGCCGTCCCACGAGATAGAACGGGTCCTTGCGCACGACCTCGCAGAAGCACAGGAGCGGGGGACCGCCGGGCTCGTTTCTCGCCTTCATGACGCGCATCGGCCCGCCCCAGGTGACGTCGATGGTGCCATCCAGCAGCCCACCGGCGGCAGTCCCCGGCGCGGGCGAAGCGAGCAGCCGCACGTCGAGGCCCGCATCGCGGTAGTGGCCGAGTTCGATCGTCGCGTAGAACGGCGCATAGAACACGGCCCGGAAATTCTCGGACAGCCGGATGATCATCGCAAACGCGCCCCTTTGCCCCTTGGCCTGCTCCGCTCTGATACCACGGCGCGCCGGCTCCGCGCCTGTTTGACGCGGCGCGGCGGGTCGGGACAAATGCGGCTGCAGGAGGGGACCATGATCGCAGCCATCAGCATGATCCGGCGCCGGGCGGACATCGGCCTCGACCAGTTCCATCGGCACTGGCTCGATCCGCACGGCGTGATGACGGCCGAGCTGCCGGGCGTGCGCCACTACGTTCAGAGCCATTGCCGCCTCGATGCTCCAGGGACCAACGCGCTGGCGCGGGAGCTCGCCATCGATGGCTTTCCCGAGTTGTGGTTCAACGACATCGAGGCGCGCCGGACCGCCTACACCTCACCGGGCATTGCCAGGTGCAACATCGATTCCGAGCATTTCATCGGCGCGGTCTCCCGCCTCGTCACCGAGCCGCAGGTTATGGCCGATCGGCCAGTCGCGGACGATGCCGCCAAGGTCATTCTCCTCGCCATCGGCCCTCCCGATCCCGGCTGGACGGATCGGCTCAATGCTCGCGCCGTTCAGATGCAGGGCCTCGTCGGCTACATCAGGCACACGCTGCTCGAGCAGGCGGCGGCACCGGCCAGCAGGATTGCGGAGCTCAGGGTGCAGGTGGCCGGATACGCCGCGCTGACGTTCGCGACCGAAGCAGCCCTCGTGCGACACGAGAACGGCCTTGCCGGCTCGGACGCAGACGCGGGACGTACGGCGATCTATCGTGTGCGCGACTACAGACTGGTTTGAGCGATCACACCTGGCAGCAATTGGATTGGTGCGGCGACATGAAGGTCCTATGGGTTTTTGCGCATCCCGAGCGACGCTCGCTCAATGGCTCCCTGCGGGACGCCGGCGTCAGGGCGCTCGAGGCCGCCGGGCACGAGGTGCGCCAATCGGACCTTTACGCCATGAGCTGGAAGGCGGTGGCCGACGGCGGCGACTTCGCCGATACGGAGCCCGGTGCACGGCTGACGTATGCCGCATCCTCCTTCCGCGCCTTCAAGGGCGGTTCGCAGATGGCCGACGTGGCGGCTGAGCAGGAAAAACTCATGTGGGCCGACGCCGTGCTGATTCAATTCCCGCTCTGGTGGTTCTCGGTGCCGGCGATCCTCAAGGGCTGGCTCGATCGCGTGCTGGCGGCGGGCTGGGCCTATCGCGTAACCGATCCGGCCAATCCCAAGCGGTCGCTGCGCTACGGCGAGGGCAATCTTAGGGGTCGGCGCGGCATGCTGATCGTCACGACAGGCGCCACGGCCGCAAGCCTCGGCCCGCGCGGCGTGGCAGGCGACATCGACGACCTGCTGTTCCCCGTGAACTACGGCGTCTTCTGGTACACCGGCATGTCCGCACTGAGGCCGCATCTGATCCACAGTGCCAACCATGTCAGGGAGGATGACTACGCCCGTCTCGAGGCCGAGCTGGTCGCGCGCCTTGCCATCCTCGCGACCGATGCGCCGATCCCCTATCGTGCGCAGAACGGCGGCGACTACGACGACGACCTCGTGCTCAAGGCTGCGCCTGGAGGCGAGGCGGCGGGGCTGACCGCGACGCGGTTGCGCCCGCAGTCGTGATCCAGTGGTGCCATCCCCTGAGACCAGGCCCCAGCCCCCTCGACAATCCAGCTTCCACCCGTTACCCACCCCCGCATGATGCGTCGGCTCTACGACTGGATGATGCGCATGGCGGGGCACAAGAAGGCCCCGCAGGCGTTGTTCTGGGTGGCGTTCATCGAGAGCTCGGTGTTCCCTATCCCGCCCGACGTGATGCTGATCCCGATGATCCTGGCGCAGCGCGCCAAGGCCTTCCTGTACGCCACCATCTGCCTGGCGGGCTCGGTCATCGGTGGCGTGGCCGGCTACGCCATCGGCTACTATCTCTTCGACCTCATCGGCGAGCCGGTCCTGAGGGTCTACGGCTACGGCGAGAAGTACCAGCAGACTGCCTACCTCTTCAACGAGTGGGGCCCCTGGATCCTGATCGCCAAGGGCTGGACGCCTTTCCCCTACAAGGTGCTCACCATCGCTGCCGGCGCCTTCAAGATGAGCATCGTGCCCTTCATCCTCGCCTCGATCGTGGCACGCGCCATGCGCTTCTACCTGGTGGCAGCGCTGCTCTACTGGTTCGGCGAGCCGATCCGCGACTTCATCGAGAAGCGCCTGAGCCTCGTCACGACGGCGTTCGTCGTGCTCCTGGTCGGCGGCTTCGTCGCCATCAAATACGTGCTTTAGGCGGCTATGATTCGCCCATGCTGCGCGATGCCAAAGACCCGATCCGATCCTCGGCCTACCGCACGGGCGCCGTGGTCCTGTTCGGCGCGGCGCTGGTGATCGCCGGGGCGCTCGCCTTCGAGCATCTGGGCGGCCTCGCCCCCTGCCCGCTCTGCCTGCAGCAGCGCTACGCCTACTACGCCGGCGTGCCCGCGCTGTTCCTGGCGCTGGTCCTCATCGCCGCCGAGCGCCCGAAACTCGCGGCGCTCGTGTTTCTCCTGGTCGCGGCCGCCTTCCTCGCCAACGCCGGCCTCGGCGCCTACCACGCCGGCGTGGAGTGGAAGCTGTGGCCGGGCCCCGAGACGTGCGCCGCCACGGGTGTGCAGCCGCTGGGATCGGGCTCCGGCGGCGTCCTCGGCAGCCTGTCCAAGACGCGCGTGATTCGCTGTGACGAGGCGCCCTGGCACTTCCTGGGCCTGTCGCTGGCGGGTTGGAACGTGGTCGCATCGCTGCTGCTCGCGGCCGGCGCCGTCTCCGCCGCGCTCAAGGCCATCAGAAGCTGAGCCGCTACGCCCCACCTCGCGATTTTTGCCCAACCGAGGCGCGTCTCCTATACCCATATGCGCGCCCAGCGCGTAAGCTGCCGCCCCGGATCGGCCAGGAAATGCGAAGCAGAGCATAGGCATAGGAGAAGCGGGGAGGGGGCATGCGCATCTTCCATCCGTTGTGCGCGCTGGTTCTGGCGGCGGCCGCGCCCGCAGCCCTTCTCGCGCAGGACAGTGCGCCTTCAGGCGCCGCCCCGACCACAACGGCGGCAGCCAAGAAGGAGCCCGTCAAGAAGAAACCCGTCAAGCGCGCGGGGCCGCCCGCCAAGGAGCTGTTCGGGGCCGCCAAGTCGCCCGCGCCCATGGAGGCGCGCGCGATCGGCTTCTACGCCAAAGGCTGCCTCGCCGGCGCCGCCGCACTCCCCACCGACGGCGAGGCATGGCAGGCCATGCGCCTCTCGCGCAACCGCAACTGGGGCCATCCCAAGCTCGTGGCCCTGGTCGAGAAGCTGGCGCGCGAGGCCAAGACCCACGACGGCTGGTCGGGGCTGCTGGTCGGCGACCTTTCCCAGCCCCGCGGCGGGCCCATGTTGACCGGCCACGCCAGCCATCAGGTCGGCCTCGATGCCGACATCTGGCTCACCCCCATGCCGGACCGCCGGCTCACCAACCAGGAGCGCGAGGATTTGTCGGCGACCACGATGCTGGCCGACGACAAGGTCTCCGTCGATCCCAAGATCTGGACCGACGCCCACGCCCGCCTCATCAAGCGCGCCGCCTCCTACTCTGCGGTGGAGCGCATCTTCGTGCACCCCGCCATCAAGAAGGCACTGTGCGACGGCGCCGCCAAAGACAAGGACCACGGCTGGCTGAGGAAGGTGCGCGCCTACTGGGGCCACCACTATCACTTCCACATCCGCATCGGCTGTCCCGCCGGCAGCGGCAACTGCGAGGCCCAGCCATCGCTTCCCGCCGACGACGGCTGCGGCGCCGAGCTGAAGAACTGGCTGGCGCTGGTGAAGCCGAAGCCCCAGAAGCCCAAGCCGGAGGTGCCCGTCGCGCCCGGCAAGCCAGCGCCGGCGAAACCTGGCATCACGCTCGAGCAGCTTCCCGCTGAATGCAAGGCCGTGCTGGCGAGCGGGAGCGACGCCCCGCTCAAGACCGCGGTGCCGGCCAAGGAGGCAAAGCCCGCACCCGCAAAATCGTCGGCGACGAAGTAGCTGTCCCGCGCGCCTCAGGCGTCGGCTTTGACGCCGACGCCGACCGGGCAGCTGAGCCCCGTGCCGCCGAGCCCGCAATAGCCGTGCGGCACCTTGGCGAGGTACTGCTGGTGGTAGTCCTCGGCGAAGTA
The DNA here is from genome assembly GCA_041288195.1 of Hyphomicrobiaceae bacterium. GTDB lineage: Bacteria > Pseudomonadota > Alphaproteobacteria > Rhizobiales > Hyphomicrobiaceae > AWTP1-13. Next base: position 2,927 of record JBGGME010000280.1, on the reverse strand, counting down.
GAACTCCGGGGCATCGACGATCTCGGTCGTGATCGGCCCGTAGCGGTTGGCGGACAGCACCTTCTGGTAGGCGGCCTTGGACGCCTCCGCCGCGCGCCGCTGGGCCTCCGACGTCACATAGATGCCGGAGCGATACTGCGTGCCGACGTCGTTGCCCTGGCGCATGCCCTGGGTCGGATCGTGGCTCTCCCAGAACGCCTTGAGCAAGGTCTCGTAGCTCACCTTCGTGGGGTCGAACACGACCAGCACCACCTCGTTGTGGCCGGTACGGCCCGAGCAGACCTCCTCGTAGGTGGGGTTGGGCGTCATGCCGCCGGCATAGCCGACTGCCGTCACCCAGATGCCCTCCCCCATCTCCCAGAACTTGCGCTCGGCGCCCCAGAAGCAGCCGAGCCCGAAGATCGCGGTCTCCATCCCCTCGGGGTAGGGGCCCTTGAGCGCGTGCTTGTTGATGAAGTGGGTCTTGGCGGTCGGGATCGGCTCGGCCCGGCCCTTGAGCGCGGCGTCGGGGGTCGGCATCTCGGACTTCTTGCGGGCGAAGAACATGGGGGCACCGTGGCGTTCGAGTGGAGGCTCCTGATATAGTGCCGCGGGGGCGCGGGGTACAACATCGTCCCTTACAAATCGTAGTGAGCCGAGGAGAATTGGCGATGGCAGACGCATCGCGGACGATCGAGCGCCGGGTCTACGAGGCGGGCGGCGGCCGCAAGCTTGCCCTGTCGCTGGCCTTCCTGATCCTGCTCCCTTTCTACGCCAGCCTGCCGGCGATGCTGGTCCAGCGGCTGTTGCACGGGCTGTGGCTCGACACCATTGGGCTCATGATCTTCGCGGGCCTCTTCACCGCCCTGATGGCGCTGATCGGCGTGCAGCTCTACCAGTCGCTGCGCTCGCGCGTCGAACTCGGCGACACCACCGTCCGCGTCACCCTCCCGCAGGGCAGCGGCGCCACACCCATGCTGCGCTTCGTCAACCGCGACATCCCCTACAGCGACATCGAGGCGGTCGAGACCCGCCGCGTCCTGTTCGGCAAGACCATGGCTCCCGTGCTGCTGCGCGCCACGCGCCTGCGCACCAAGGACGGCAAGCACGTGCGGCTCGGCAACGTGAACGAGGACAACGTCGACGCCGCTCTTCCCTTCCCCGAGATCGGCGCCCGCATCGCCGAGCGCGCCGGCGTCAAGGTGGTCGACGGCGGCACCGTGCGCCGCTCCATCGAGAAGCGCGTGCTCGGGCTCATCGGCCGCAAGACCGCCATCGAGGAGAGCCCGTCGCTGACCGAGGCCGAGATCACCGAGCTCAACGGCCGCCATGCGCGCGCCATGCGCTACCTGGTGATCGCGTTTGCCTTCCTGATCGTCGGCGGAATCGCCATCGACGTGTTCACGGCGCCGCGCACCTCCTACATGGCGGGCATGCTCGGCTCGGGCAAGGCCAAGTAGGGCTCAGTTGGCGAACACGTTGATGCGGCGCCGGCGGCGGCCCGCATAGGCAAACAGAACACCGAGCACGAAGAAGACGAGCGATGCCGGCAGCTGCAGCAGCTGGCCGAGGCCCGCGTCCCAAAGCATGGGATGCATGCGCTTGACCGCCGCCTGCGTCGTATTGAGCAGGGTCGGCGCGATCGCCGTCCAATGCTCCAGGAGCGAGGCCGTCACCAGCCGGTCGGCAGCCATCGAGCGCGTGCCGTCGTAGACCCCGGCAATCACCGCGATCAGCAGGAACAGCGCCGCCAGGAATCGGAAGAAGAGCAGCATGCGTGCGCTCGAGGCTGGCGTGGAGCAGGCGACCGCCAGTGGCGGACTGGCGCCACATTGCACGCCCATTGCGGCGTGGCAACGGCCTCCGGGCCTGCGTCCCCGACTGGGCCATCGACTGGCCTGCCGACTGGCCAGCTTGCGCTCGGAGTTTCCGCATCTATATTCGGCCCGCCTGCGAGCACGCGGGAGGGATGGCCGAGTGGCTGAAGGCGCACGCTTGGAAAGCGTGTATACGGGCAACCGTATCGTGGGTTCGAATCCCACTCCCTCCGCCACGTCTATGCCAAAAAGCATTGATATACAATCTTTTTCCTGGAAAGACCTAAAATCAATCCCACAATTGTACCCACGGCAGGGTTAGAGGTTTGGCGCAAGCTTCGATCTACAAGTGGCCGGAAATTGATCGGAAATTTTTCGCTTTTTCCGACCACGTGCGCTGGTGTGAGTGTTCGCCTGTCGCCCGCAGGGGCGGCTCGATTGGCAGGTGTTGGCAGGACCACGATCTACGAGGCCATAGGTTCTGGCGCCCTGCGCAGCCTGAAGATCGGCAAGCGCAGACTCATCCTGATCGTTTCACTAAGAGATTGGCTGGAGACAGCGCAACAAGCTGCGGACTTGGCAGCCCAGAGGCGCGGCCTCGCGCCAGATGCCCTTGCGAGCGAAGGGAGAGTTCATGCGCGAGCGGGCCGCATTGGGAAGGGATGGGCGGTCAGTCCTCAGGCTGACAGAAATCCGTATGGCGACGGAGGGTGAAGCGGTTCAATCCGCGCCGCGTCAAGATCCACCGGAGTTACGCCGTGGATGAGGCTGCGAGAGTGTTGGGAAGCCATAAAAACACGGTTCGAAATTGGCTCGGCGACGGTCTCGAGTCGATTGATGGGCGTCGCCCGGTTGTCATTCGGGGCGTCGAGCTCAAGGCGTACCTCAACGCCCGGCGCCGCCAGAATCGGTCGCCATGCTGCCCCGGCCAACTCTATTGCGTGCGGTGCAGGTCACCAAAACACCCGATCCCGCCCATCGCCGAATACGTTCCAATCACGCCGACCTCAGGCAACCTTCGCGCACGCTGTCCCGATTGCCTTGGCCGCATCTTCCGCAGGGTCTCGTTACCCCGGCTGGCTGCCGCAACCGGAAACCTCACGATCACGTTTCCGGACGCACAGCAACGCA
>JBGGME010000279.1:0-10235 GCA_041288195.1 Hyphomicrobiaceae bacterium | reverse complement strand
GTGCAGCAGCGACGAGCGACTCCACCAGCGCCTCGCGGCCGTAGTCTTGCGGCTCCAGGCCGTCGCCTGCCTGCGTGAAATCGATCGGCACGAACCGCAGCTCGCCCTTGCCGGGAATGGCCGAGAACAGCGTGCGCTGATGGCGGAGCGCGCGCAGCACGTCCGGCGCCACCTCGGCCGCAGGCTCCTCGGAGCCGAAGGGATAGGGCAGAACGTGGCCCGCGCCCGGCGGGTAGGCCTCGTGCAGGCTGGTCTGCGCCACCACCACCGGCCAGTCCGGATGGCGCCTGCGCGCTGCCCGCAGGGCCTCGATCACCGCCTCCTGCTGGAAGTCGCGCGCCTTCATCACGACAAGGATCAGATGCGATCGCCCCTCGCAGAAGGCGATGTCCTCGACTGGATCGTAGGCGACCTCACCCAGGCCGCGCGTGTCGAGGAAGCGGATGATCGGTGCCTCGGCGGGAAAATCGAAGATGCGCGCCGTCTTGGTGCAGGCTTCGTAACCATTGCCGATCTCGGCCGTGGTCGCCTGCGTCAGCTCGCGGACGATCGAGGTCTTGCCGCTCTGCACCTTGCCGAGCAGCCACACCACCGGCGCGAACTGCCGCGCGCGCTCGGCAATGGGCGTGGTCTTGTCGATCGCCTCGGCGTTGCTCATGTCAGCCTGTGTGAATGGTCGGCAGGGTTGCCCCGCAAACCCGTTGGTAGAACGCAGCTGCACCGCTCGAGGTTTCGCCAAAGCCCAAGCTTATTTTCAAGCTCGGGCGGAACCGCCGCTCCGACGCAGCGTTTCCTCGTGCGCCCCCGCGCGTCGTTCGGGCGCGAGAGAGAAACGGAGAATTCACCATGGGTAATCTGCTGCACTACGCACTGGTGTTCCTGGTGGTCGCCTTGATTGCCGCCGCGGTCGGATTTGGCGGCGTTGCAGGTTTCGCCATGGAGGCCGCCCGGCTGCTGTTCTGGGTGTTCATCGTCCTGTTCGTCGTATCGCTGGTCGTATCACTGGTGCGCCGCGCCTGACGCTGTCGCAAACTGCGACAGCCACCGCCTCGTCTTCCCGCCCCTCCCTGCGGGAAGGCGAGGCATTTTTGTTGCCTGCTGCATCATGCCCGAGCGGGCCATCGGAAGATGGCGGCGGCATGGTTTGTGGGACCCGCAACCTCCAAGACAAAAGGAGCGGCCCGAAGGCCGCTCCCAATGTGCGATAGCCGTATGATCCGATCTAGGCCCAGTACGGCGGCACGTTGTAGTGCCGGTAGGTCTGGGTCTCCCAGTTGCGGTTCGAATAGGCGTCATCGCTGAACGCGGGCGCATCCTTGAGCTGCTGCTCGGAGATGCCCGTCACGTAGCCGTCGAGCTTGGTGTCGTACTTGAGCGCGCCCCAGGGGATCGGGTAGTGGCTGTGGCCGAGCCCGAGGAAGCCGCCGAAGCTCATGACGGCGTAGGTCACGCGGCCCGAGACCTTGTCGATCATCAGATGATCGACCTCGCCGATCTTGCTGCCCTTCATGTCGTAGACGTTGGTGCCTTCCACATCCTCGCTGGAGATCAGCGAGTGGTTGGGATGTGCGGTTGCGGTGGCCATTGGGTTCTCCTTCCTGTTGAGAGCCGAGGCCGGCGCACGGCCGGCCCCGTTGGACGAGGGTCAGCGCGTCACGCGATCCGGTGCCGGCCGGGCGCCGGGCTGCGTGCCCGTGCCGGTGGTGCCGGACTTGTCGCCGGCCCACTTCCATTCCGGAGCCGCCTTCAGCGCGTCCTTGGTGGCGTTGAGCGAGACCACGGTGCTGCCGCTGTTGTCCTGCGCCAGCCGCAGCGAGCTGAAGTTCACGGCCACCTCGCGCTCGCCGATGCCGAGGAAGCCGCCGACGCCGATCACCACGGCCGCGACCTTGCCGGCCTTGTCGAGCACGACCTCGTTGATTTCGCCGATGCTCTCGCCGGCGTCGTTCCTCACGTTGGTGCCGATGAGCTTGCTCGCGCGCATCTCGCTGCCCTGGTGCGTGTACCATGGCTGCGCGCCCGGCGCCGGATTGACCTGGGCCGGTGTGCGATCGGGCGCCGTGGTGGTGCCCTGCGCGAACGCGGCCGGCGCCATCAGCATCAACGCCAGCGCTGCTGTAACGGTTTTCATTTCGGGAGTTCCTTCACTCGTTGCTTTCGTCGTTGAACACAAGCCGCGCGGCTTCGCGCGTCGTGCCTCGTCAACGTGCTCCCCCCGTCGCAGTTCCAGCTTCAAAAGATGCTCAGCACAGCGCCCTTCCCCCGGCGGAGCAGCGCCCGCGACGGCCAAGCTCGAGCGTGTGCCGCCCAAGCTCGAGGTCGCCCCAGATTGTGCAGAGCGGAACACCTGCAACGGCGAGGCGTTGGGCACTCGATGCGCACACGCGATGAGTGATGAGATGAAAGGACACGCCATGCTCAGGACGCTTCTCGCCGCCGGACTGCTCGGCGCGGCGCTTTCAGCCGCACCGGCCTCCGCGCAGCAGTCGCAGCCGCCGCCCGCTCCATCGGCGCAGCCCGACTCCAGCCTCGTCGGCCTGCCCGTCTACAGCAGCGACGGCCACAAGCTCGGCGACGTGACGGAGGTCGGCACCTTCGGCGGCAAGCGCATGCTGCGCGCCGAGATCGGCACCTTCCTCGGCATGGGCTCGAGCCCGGTGCTGATCCCCGCCGACATGTTCGCGCGCAAGGACGATCGCATCGAGGTCGCCATGTCGGCCGACGAGGTCAGGGACACGGTCTCCCGCCAGAAGCAACAGCAGCAGGAGAAGTAGGATCGCAGCCAGACGCGAGCGCGAGGCCTATTCGGCCTTGCGCCGCCGCAGCTCAGCCCGTCTGCGCAACCGGGCGGGCAGCGATCGCCGGCCCGGCCGACGAGCCGCTCTCGTTGAGCACCATCAGCAGTGGCGTCAGCCCTTCCGCATCCACCAGGCGGAAGATCTCGACATCGTCGCGGGCCTGCTGGCTCCAGCCCGCGATCTCCAGCGCCCGCTCGGCCTTGGAGAACAGCCCGTGGTTGCGGATCGGCCGGTCGCGGTGCTGGCGCGCGGCCTTGGCGGGGTCAAGCTTCTGCTCCTCGAACCAGTGCTTGCGCACGTCGGTCAGGTCGGTGACGCTCCTGTAGGTCTCCTCCTTCTTCAACCTCTCGAGCTCGCTCTTCCTGAGGCGAAACCAGCGCGGCCCGATGCCCCGATCCGGCCAGCGCACCAGCCCCAGATCGCTCAGCACGCCGGCGAGCTGGTTCATGGCAAGCCCACGCGCCGACTCGTCCTTGTTGCTCGAGTCGCAAGCATAGAGGTTAGGAATCACAAAATAGGACGCGCGGTTGTGGTGCACGAAATGGCGGTGCACCCACTCGTGGTCGACGCCGGCGCGGGCGATCGCGGTGTCGATCGCCTCCTTGATCTGGCGCCTCAGCGCGCCCGTCGGCCGGATCGACGGCGGCTCGCGCGGCGGGTTGAGGATGGCGAGCGCCAGCAGCCCCAAGTCGATGCCGATGGTGGCGAGCAGCGCGATCAGGTCGCGCCCGGTGATCGGCTCGCCCGTGTCGGTGCGCCCGCCGCTCGCCTTGCCGCCCGACGCCAGGTAGCCGGCAAGGCTCACGGAATAGGCGCCGATGTTGCGCCACAGGTTCTTCACCGCATTGGCGACGCCCGCCGGGCCTTCGTTGAACACCGCCTCGCGCAATTTGAGCTCGGCGGGTTGCTCGGCCTGGGCGGCCGCCTGGCGCAGGCGCTCGGCGAGCGTGGGGTCGTAGCAGGAGAAGCCGGCAGCACCCGGCGCAACCGTGACGGCGGATGCGATCGCGCGCATTTCGGCGGCCGTCGAGCGGCCGATCTGGTTGCTGCGGGCCGCTATGTTGCGCGCGCGCCCGCGGATGTCGGAGGCGCGGGCCTCGAAGGCACGCTGGCGCTCCTCCACGGTCGTGCCGCCGAGGCTCGCCGCCGTCTGCTTGAGCTCGTTGATGTCGGCCTGCAGCGGCTCGAACCAGGAGCGCGTCATGCCCTCGCGCAGGGTGTTGATGGAATCGCGCACGCTGCGCCGCGCGTTGTAGAGCGGCCCGCGCCCTGCCCCCGAGGCCGTGCCGCAGCTGCCGCCGCTCGTCTCCTCGCGCGACATCTGGCTGTCCGACCAGCTCACCACGCTGTCCAGCTGGCCGCGCACGGCATCGAGCCGCGCCGCGACGATCGTGCTGGCATCGCGTGCGTCCTCCTGCAGGCCGGCGAGCCCCGTGCGCGTCGCCTCCTCGCCCGAGATCAGGCTCCACCAGAAGCCGTAGCCGAAGCCGATCGACCACACGGCGAGGAACACGTAGAGCGGAAAGGTGATCAGCCGCTCGCGCAGCTGCCGCTTGGCCCCGAACGTCTCGCGCAGCATCAGCCACATCAGGAACGTCAAGGCGACCACGACCGCGATGACCAGCACATCGTTGGAGATCGACATGCCGCCGGGCAGCACCGGGCCCTGGCTCGTCGGCGTGGCGGAGACGCCGATGATGAAGTCGCGCATGCCGTGCCAGGTGGCGTAGCCGGAGATGATCAGCAGCATGAACGAGGCGAAGCCGATCAGTGCATTGCGCCCGAGCAGGTAGTCGGCAACTCGCGCCCACTGCCGGCTCGCGCGCGCCGTCAGCGCCTCACTCTCCTCGGCCATCCCCCGGCCTCCCAGCTAAGCCTGATTGAGGCGCTTACAGGAAAGCTGCGGCTCTGTCGCGACGGGGACGCGGGGCCTGCGCACGGCCGCCGCCGGACGTGGCGGATCGGTCACGGACGGAGCCCACGCTCAGCTCGAGCTCGGGTCCAGCTCGCGCGCCAGGAACACGCTGGCGCCGCCGTTGCGCTCCGCCGCCCCCAGCTCGCGAAACCCGCAGCGCTCATAGAAGCGCACATTGCGCATGCCGCGCCCCGTAACGATGTGCATGCCGGGCGCGCCGGCGCGAGCCGCGACCTCGGCGAAGGCCTCGACCAGCGCCGCGCCGATGCCGCGGTTGCGCCAGGACTCGCTCAGGTTGATGTGGAGGTGCGCCGGGAAGCGGCGGCAGAGCTCGGCGAAGTGCGTGCGGAAATAGGAGATGTCGGCGAAGCGCTCCTGCGTCGCCGGGTTCTTCAATGCGCCGACCAGATAGCCGGCGACCCTCCCCTCCGCCGTCATCGCCAGCAGCACCACATCGCCTCGGTCGGCGAGGTAACGGCCAAGCCAACGCTCGCGAAATGCCCCCCGCTCAGGCCGCGTCTGAGGTGCCAAGGGGGCCGTCTCGAAGAAGATGGCGTCGACCTGGGCGAGCAGATGCGGAGGCAGCTCCGGGCCCGGTATGCGCGATATTTTTGTAGTTTTTACAGACACTTAGTCTACATTCCAGACACCGGGCCACTGTCGAGCTATGCAAACCGGCATGGCGCGCATTCCGTTAAGGATATTGCGTTGCAACTTGGTATGCCAGATACCACATTGCAATGCACAAGCGCGGGAATGATACCACGCGCCAAGAGAAGAGATGATCATGAGCACCACCACCAGCTACGACGACGCCGTCGACTTCCTGCCGAAAGCGAAGACTGCTCCCAAGCGTCCCAACTTCCTGGCCAAGGTCCGCCTGATCCTGGACGCCATGCGCGAGGGTCACACCGCCGCGCGGCGCTACCGCGAGCTGACGACCCACGGCGTCCCCCACGACGAGGCCGCGCGCCGCGTGTTCTCGGAAGTGTACTCGGTTCGCTGAGCCCAAGGCTGGCCCTCAGCGGCCAGCCTACTCTTCCCGCGAGGCGTAGCGCTTCTCGAGCGCGTCGAACTCCGCTTTGCCGACCAGCCGCTGGCGCTCGCGGAACGGCGCCACCGGCCCCGACTCGTCGAGCCGGCCCTCGTCTCTGAGCTGGCGCAGCGCCGCCTGCATGCCGTGCACGGCCCCCTGCAACGCCACGTTGGCGTAGAGCACGAGCGCGAAACGGGCCTGGCGCAGCTGCGCCAGCTCCACGATCGGCGTCTTGCCGCCGACCACCATGTTGACGACCTGCGGCGCCGCGACCCGCTTGGGGATCGCCATCAGCTCCTCCAGGCTCTCGGGCGCCTCCACGAACGTCACGTCGGCGCCGGCCTCCACATAGGCCTGCGCACGGTCGAGCGCCGCATCGATCCCCAGCGTCGCCCGCGCATCCGTGCGGGCAATCACCAGGAAGTCGGGATCGACGCGGGCCTCGGCTGCCGCCCGCACCTTCTGCACCATCTCGCCCGCCGGGATCACGCTCTTGCCCTCGAAATGGCCGCAGCGCTTGGGCGACACCTGGTCCTCGAGCTGGACGGCGCTGGCGCCGGCGCGCTCGAGCGCGCGCACGGTGTGCCCGACATTGAGCGCATTGCCGAAGCCGGTGTCGGCATCGACGATGATCGGCAGATCAACGACATTGCGGATGGCGGCCGTGTGCTGCACCAGCTCGGGCAGGCCGACGAAGCCCAGGTCCGGAAGCCCCAGGAACGTGTTGGATAGCCCGGCGCCCGAGAGATAGACCGCCTCGAAGCCCAGGTCCTCGACCACGCGCGCGGCGAGCGCGTTGGCGACGCCGGGGATCAGCGTCGCGCTGCGCCGCTCGACCAGCTCTCTCAGCTTGCGATTGATCGAAGCGCTCATGCCGTCGCGGCTCCCTCGCGTGCGCGGTCCTTCGCCAGGCCCGCAAGGCGCATCGGCACCGCCACCTCGCCCTGCATGAGCCGCCGCGCCGTGCGGAAAAGGACCGCGCTGTCGACCGCCCAGCCGTTCCCCGCCCGCCGCACCTCCGCGCCGACCGAGACCAGCCCCGAGGGATTGCCGACGCGCGTCTCGTCGGGGGGCCCGGTCCGGCGGGTCAGCGCGTGCGGGATGGTGCCCTCGATGCGCGAGGCGACCCCGATATTGAGCGCACCCGTCCCCATGATGGCGCGGTGCGCCCGCTCCATCGACAGCATGCGCGTCGCCAGGTCGTGGCTGCCGGCCTCGTGCACCGTGCCGTCGAGGCTCTTGAATCGAGCTGGCCGGGAGACGACGGCAATTCGCGGACTCTGCAGCGGCACCTTCTCCGCCCTGTCCGCGAGACCGATGACGACGCCGACGCGGCGCCGGATCCTGTCGAGCAGCGCCATCACAGCGGGCCTGACCTCGATCTCCTCGGGCGTCTCGGTGCCCTCGAGCCCGACATCCTCCGCCTTCACGTACGCAACGACGGTCGTCGCATCGACGACCGACACATCGAACGTGCCGGCGTCGGGCACCTCGATGCGGTCGACCGCGTTGCCCGTCGGCAGCAGCCGCCCCGTGCCCGCGCCGCCCGGATCGAGAAAGTCGAGGCGGATGCGGGCCCCCGTCCCCGCCACGCCGGCGATGGCGAAATCGCCGTCGACCCGCGCCCGGCCGCCCTCCACGGGGAAACGGGCGTGGATTACCTTCCTGGTGTTGGTCTGGTGGATGCGCACCAGCGCCTCGCCATCGCGCACCCGCACGACCCCCTCATCGACCGCGAACGGCCCCACCGCCGAGGTGAGGTTGCCGCAATTGCTGGTCCAGTCGGCCACCGGCTTGTCCACGGCCAGCTGCACGAACGTGTAGTCGACATCCGCATCGGCCCGCGACGAAGGCCCGATGATCACCGCCTTGGACAGGGAGGAGATGCCCCCGCCCATGCCGTCGAGCTGGCGGCCGTTGGCGTCCGGGCTGCCGAGCACGGCGAGCAGCAGCTGGCTGCACGCCTCCCGGTCCGCCGGCAGGTCGCGGCCGTGAAAGAACACGCCCTTGCTGGTGCCGCCGCGATAAAACCGTGCGGGGATCCAAACCTGGCTCATAGCTGCCGGGCCTTCCTGCTCGTTGAGCGCCTGACCGATCACGCATAGCATGCCCCGTCATTCGAGCGGAGGCGAGATGTCCGATTCCCCGTACGACGTGATCGTGGTTGGCGCCGGCAACGCGGCCCTGTGCGCGGCGATCGCGGCCCGCGAGACGGGCGCGCGCGTGCTCGCACTGGAGAAGGCGGCGGAGTCCGAGAAGGGCGGCAACAGCTATTTCACCGCCGGCGGCTTCCGCTTCGTGCACAGCGGCCTCGACGACGTGCGCAAGGACGTGCTCGTCGACATGGCGGATGCCGAGGCGGGCAAGATCGTCTTCCCCGGCCACGACCGCCAATATTTCTACGAGACGCTGATGGAGGTCACGCACGGCCAGTCCGACGAGACGCTGGCCTCGATCCTCATCGACAACTCGCGCCCCACCATCGCCTGGCTGCGCCACAACGGCGTGCGCTTCATCCCCATGTACGGCCGCCAGTCCTTCGAGGTCGAGGGCAAGCACCACTTCTACGGCGGCGTCACCATCGAGGCCGTCGGCGGCGGCGCGGGGCTCGTCGAGTTCCTGCTCAAGCGCTGCGGCGAGGTCGGCGTCGAGATCCGCTACGGCACCGGCGCGGCCAAGCTGCTGCAGAACCGCGACGGCCGCGTCACCGGCGTCACTGTCCGCAGCCAGGCCGGCTACGAGGACATCGCCGCCAAGGCGGTGGTGCTCGCCTGCGGCGGCTTCGAGTCCAACCCCGAGATGCGCGTGCGCTATCTGGGCCAGGGCTGGGACCTCGCGCGTGTGCGCGGCACCCGCCACAACACCGGCGACGGCATCCGCATGGCGCTCGACATCGGCGCCGTCCCGTTCGGCAACTGGTCGGGCTGCCACTCGGTCGCCTGGGACATCTCCGCGCCGCCGTTCGGCGATCGCTGGGTGCTCGACAACTTCCAGAAGCACTCCTATCCCCTCGGCATCATGGTCAACCTCGACGGCAAGCGGTTCGTCGACGAGGGCGAGCACTACCGCAACCTCACCTACGTCAAGTTCGGCAAGGCCATCATGGGCCAGCCGCAGCGCTGGGCCGCCCAGATCTTCGACCAGCAGACCGTGCACCGCCTGCGCGACGAGTACCGCATCAAGCAGGTGACCAAGGTCGAGGCCGACTCCATCCAGGGCCTGGCCCAGAAGCTCGAGATCGATCCCAAGGCGCTGGCTGCGACGGTCGCCACCTACAACGCCGCCTGCAAGCCCGGCGCCTACAATCCGGCCATCCTCGACGGCGTCGCCGCGACCGGCATCTCGCCGCCCAAGTCCAACTGGGCGCTGCCCATCGACAAGCCGCCCTACGTTGCCTTCGTCGTCACCACAGGCGTCACCTTCACCTTCGGCGGCCTCAAGATCGACGAGCAGGGCGGCGTGCAGGACTTGTCGGACCGCAGCATCCCCGGCCTCTTCGCTGCGGGCGAGCTGGTCGGCGGCCTGTTCTACGAGAACTATCCGGGCGGCACCGGCCTCATGTCGGGCTCCGTGTTCGGCAAGCGCGCCGGCACGTACGCCGCCGAGTACGCCCGCGGCCTCAACGCCCCGGCTCAATCGTAGAAGCCGCGCCCCTTCCGCCTCGTCGCGACCCATCGCGCCGCGACCGCGCCGCCGCCCAGCACCGCAGCCACGGCGCCCGCGAGGATGTGGCCGGCTGCCATCAGGCCGACGGCAGCCGCAGCCACCAGCGCGAACGCGAAGTTCCATTCGCGCCGGAACGTCACCTTCTCGCTCGCCGGTCCTGGCACGTGCCGCATCCCATTGAGCGCTCGCGCGTCAATGGCTCGCTCCAGCCAGCCCCTCCATCGCCATCAGCTCGGACATGAACCGGGCGAGGACGGGAGCCCATTTGTCGCCGTCCTGGCCGCTGGCGAGATGGCCGAGGTCGCTGTCGAGCAGGAAGTAGCGGGCGTCGACGCCGGCGGCCTCCAGTGCCTGCATCACGCCCGGCGCAATCGAGGGCGGGAAAAGCTGGTCGGTGCGCGAGATCACGAACAGCACCTTGGCCTTGATGCGATCGAAGTGCGGCGTGGTGTCGAAGCCCTCGAGCGCCCGCCGCAGCACGACCAGCGCGTTGGCATCGAAGCCCTCGGCCCACGGGCGGGCGAGGTCGGCGATGGCCTGCTCGCGCTGGGCCGCATCGGGGTAGCGCGCTGCCAGCTGGTCGGCGACGCCGTAGCTCTTCAGCACATTGACGCGCACCTTCAGCAGCGTCGGCAGCACGCCGCCGTTGTCGTAGTACCAGCCGCCGTTCCAGTTGGCATCCTGCGCCAGCTCGCCGATCAGCAGCTGCGTCGCCTCGGGCGGGCGCAGGTGCTTGGGCGAGCTCACCGCCGCGACGATGCCGTGCATGAACCCGGGGTAGCTCACCGCCCACTGGAAGCCCTGGTAGCCGCCGTAGGAG
>JBGGME010000278.1:0-7053 GCA_041288195.1 Hyphomicrobiaceae bacterium | reverse complement strand
ACCTGATGCGCCAGATCGGCACCCGCGGCGTCTATGCGCATCCGTTCCTGCCGGACTTCATGGTGTTCCTGAACTGGAAGGAGCTGCCGTTCTTCTGGTACGGCTTCCAGTCATTCCCCTATGCGGCGCTGATGATCCTGCTCGTGCCGGGCGCGCTCGCCTTCGTGTTCGGCTGGTTCGCGTTCCGCAGCCGCGTCACCGGCGTCTACCTGTCGATCATCACCCAGGCGCTCACCTACGCCCTGATGCTCGGCTTCTTCCGCAACAACTTCGGCTTCGGCGGCAACAACGGCCTCACCGACTTCAAGGACATCCTGGGCTTCAACGTGCAGTCGCAGCAGACGCGCGCGGCGCTGTTCGCGCTCTCGGCCCTGGCGCTGGGGCTCGGCTACCTGATCGCGCAGATGGTCGTGCGCTCCAAGGCCGGCAAGGTGCTGGTCGCCGTGCGCGACGCGGAGAGCCGCACGCGCTTCCTGGGCTACCGGGTCGAGAACTACAAGACCTTCGTGTTCACGCTGTCGGCGTGCATGGCGGCGGTCGCCGGAGCCCTGTATGTGCCGCAGGTCGGTATCATCAATCCGAGCGAGTTCGCGCCCGCCAACTCCATCGAGTACGTGATCTGGGTTGCCATCGGCGGACGCGGCACGCTGATCGGCGGCGCTCTCGGCGCGGTGCTCGTCAACTACGCCAAGACCACCTTCACGACCGGCTTCCTCGCGCCGTACTGGCTGTTCGCGCTGGGGGCAATGTTCGTGCTGGTCACGATCTTCCTGCCCAAGGGCGTGTTGGGGCTGCTTCCAGGTCGCGAGCGTGCGGCCGTTCCCTCCCCCCTTGTGGGGGAGGGCGAGGGAGGGGGGGAATCACGACGCGTTGGGAGTCCCCCCACCCCTAACCTCTCCCCACAAGGGGAGGGGAATCGGCGCGCGTCATCCCCCGCGCCGCGCAGCCGGCGGAGTGAAAGCCATGAACGACGCCGTCGAAGCCCCGCCCGAGGCGGCAGTCGCCACCCCGCACGACATCACGCGCAGCCTCCTCTACCTCAACGGCGTCAGCGTCACCTTCGACGGCTTCCGCGCCATCAACAACCTGTCGCTGGAGCTGGCGCCGGGCGAGATGCGAGCCATCATCGGCCCCAACGGCGCCGGCAAGACGACGATGATGGACATCATCACCGGCAAGACCCGGCCCGACACCGGCGACGTCCTCTTCGACCGCGGCACGGTCGACCTGACGACGCAAGACGAGGCGGCGATCGCCGAGCTCGGCATCGGCCGCAAGTTCCAGCGCCCGACCGTGTTCGAGAACCACACGGTCGAGGACAACGTGATGCTGGCGCTCAAGGGCACGCGCACCGTCCGCGGCAGCCTGTTCTGGAACGGCAGCGGCGAGGAGCAAGCGCGCATCGGCGAGATCCTCGGCACGATAGGTCTGACCCAGCATCGCCGGCGCCTCGCAGGCTCCCTGTCGCACGGCCAGAAGCAATGGCTCGAGATCGGCATGCTGATCGCGCAGGACCCCAAGCTGCTGCTGGTCGACGAGCCGGTCGCCGGCATGACGGACGCAGAATCCATGACGACGGCCGAGTTGCTGAAGGACATCGCCAAGGACCATTCGGTGGTCGTGGTCGAGCACGACATGGAGTTCGTGCGCCGGCTCGGCGTCAAGGTGACGGTGCTGCACGAGGGCTCGGTGCTGGCGGAGGGCTCCATCGACGAGGTCAGCGCCAATGAGCGCGTCATCGAGGTGTATCTGGGTAGATGAGTGTGAACATCCCCTCTCCCCATCGCACTTCGCGATGGGGAGAGGGAGAGAGGTCGAGACATGCTGGCGGTTGAGAGCATCGATCTGTACTACGGGGCAGCCCAGGCGCTGCGCCACGTGTCGGTGTCGGCCGAGCGCGGCAAGATCACGTGCGTGCTGGGCCGCAACGGCGTGGGAAAAAGCTCGCTGCTCCGGGCCATCGTCGGCCACCAGTCCATACGGGGCGGGAAAATCCTGTTCGACGGGCAGGACATCACGCGCCTCAAGGCCTACGAGCGGGCGCGGCGGGGCATCGCCTACGTGCCGCAGGGCCGCGAGATCTTCCCGCTGCTGACGGTACGCGAGAACCTCGAGACCGGCTTTGCACGCCTGGGCGGCGACACGCGCAGCGTCTCGGAGGAGCTGTTCGAGCTGTTCCCGGTGCTCAAGTCGATGCTGGGGCGGCGCGGCGGCGACCTCTCGGGCGGCCAGCAGCAGCAGCTCGCCATCGCCAGGGCGCTGGTGATGCAGCCCTCCCTCCTCGTGCTCGACGAGCCCACCGAGGGCATCCAGCCCTCCATCATCAAGGACATCGGCCGCGCCATCATCTACCTGCGCAAGCAGGGCAAGATGGCGATCCTGCTGGTGGAGCAGTATTTCGACTTCGCCCGCGAGCTGGCGGATACCTTCGCCGTGATGGAGCGCGGCGAGGTGGTGCTCGCCGGCGAGGGCGCGAGCATGGTCGAAAGCGACGTTCGGCGCTACCTTACGGTGTAGGTGTAGGTTGGGTTAGCGCGTCAGCGCGTAACCCAACACACCAAGGATGTCCCATGTTGGGTTACGGCCTTCGGCCTAACCCAACCGACAATCTGAGGGAACCGCTCGGGTGCTGCAAGCGCGCTCATGGCTGCCGCGCATGGAAGGCTCGGTCCGCCTCGGCTTCGTGCGCCGGGACGAGGAGACCGCGCTGGCAGCGCTGCGCCAAGCCGGGGCCGCGCGAGTGCGCTTTCCCAATCCGGCCGACGGCGATGCGCCCGAGGCCGTGCTTCTCAATACGGCCGGCGGGCTCACCGGCGGCGACCGCTTCGACGTCGAGGTGCGGATGGGCGCCGGTACGGATGCGACCGTCACCACGGCCTCGGCCGAGAAGATCTATCGCGCCCGCGATGGCGACACCGACATCTCGGTGACGCTCGACCTGGAGCCGGGCGCCCGCCTAGCCTGGCTGCCGCAGCCGACAATCCTGTTCGACCAGTCCAGGCTCAATCGGCGCACGACGGTCTCGCTTGCGGGGACCGCGACCTTCGTGGCGGTGGAGACGTTGATCTTCGGGCGCACGGCCATGGGCGAGGACGTGCGCGCAGGCGCCTGCCGCGATGCCTGGCGCGTCCACCGCGACGGCTTGCTCCTGTTCGCGGACACCTTTCGCGCCGGGGGCGCCATCGCCGATGCGCTGAACCGGCCGGGCACGCTCGCTGGCGCGCGTGCCACGGCGATGCTTCTCTACGTGGCGCCCGACGCGGCGAGCCGCATCGACAAGGCGCGCGCGCTGTTGGAGAGTGCGCAGGCGATTGCGGGCGCCAGCTCATGGAACGGCACGCTCGTCGTGCGGGCGATGGCGCGCGAGGGCCGCATCCTGCAGCAGGCCATTGCGCCGCTTGTCGCCTGGCTGAGCGGACGGCCGCTGCCGCGGGTGTGGCAATGCTGAGAATGCGAGGCTTGGGGACAAGGGCATGAATCTCACGGGGCGCGAGAAGGACAAGCTGTTGATCTCCATGGCGGCGATGGTGGCGCGGCGGCGGCTCGAGCGCGGCGTCAAGCTCAACTACCCGGAAGCCGTGGCGCTGATCTCCGACTTCGTGGTGGAGGGCGCGCGCGACGGCCGCACGGTCGCCGACCTGATGGAGGCGGGCGCCGGCGTGGTGAGCCGCGCCCAGGTCATGGACGGCATCGCCGAGATGATCCACGACGTGCAGGTGGAGGCGACATTCCCCGACGGGGTCAAGCTCGTCACCGTGCACAAGCCGATCAGGTAGGGAGGAAACGTTGCAGACGGGATCAAGACTTGGCTGGATCCCCGCTTTCGCGGGGATGACGACGACGCTCGTGCTCGCGGGCGCATGCCCGGCGCATGCGCACACGGGCCTGGAACATGCGGTGTCGTTCGCAGCGGGGTTCAGGCATCCCTGGACCGGGCTCGACCACATGCTGGCCATGGTGGCGGTGGGACTGTGGGCCGGCCTCAACGGCGGGCGGGCGCTGTGGGTTTGGCCGGTGGCCTTCGTCGGCGTGATGGTGGCGGGTGGAGCGCTCGGCTTCGCCGACGTGCCGCTGCCCATGGTGGAGCCCGGCATCCTTGCCTCGGTCGTGATGCTGGGCCTGCTGGTGCTGGCGGCGGCGCAGCTTCCCGTCGCGCTCGGCGCGGCGATTGTTGCCGTCTTCGCGCTGCTGCACGGCCACGCGCACGGCGCGGAGCTGCCCACCGAGGCCTCCGCCATCACCTACGCGGCGGGCTTCGCCATCGCCACGGCGCTGCTGCATGCGCTCGGCCTCGGCGTCGCCTATCTGGCGCAGAGCGAGCGGGGCAAGATGCTGGTGCGCGGGGTAGGCGCCCTGGTGGCGGTCGGCGGCGTCGCGCTGGCGGTGATCTGAGGAGGCTGCCATGGTTCCCGGCGAGATCATCACGGCGCCCGGCGAGATCGAGATCAACGCCGGCCGGTCTGCGATCACTGTGATGGTCGCCAACACCGGCGACCGGCCGATCCAGGTCGGCTCGCACTACCACTTCGCGGAGACCAATCCGGCCCTGCAGTTCGACCGCAATGCGGCGCGCGGACATCGCCTCGACATCGCGGCCGGCACGGCGGTGCGCTTCGAGCCCGGCCAGAGCCGCGAGGTTCGGCTGGTGCCGTTTGCGGGCAAGCGCGAGGTCTATGGCTTCCGCGGAGCCGTGATGGGGAGGTTGTGATGCGAAGCGTCCGTTGCGTGCTTGCAGTCGCGTTCGTCCTCGCACTTGCGCTGGCGGGCGCAGTTTCAGCCCATCCGCCCTCGATCCTGAGCGACGAGGCCGAGAAGGCCACAGCCGAGGAGGTCAAGGATTTCCGCAAGACCGTGGTGGCGGCGATCGAGAGGAAGGACGCCGCGGCGCTGCGCAAGATCTACGCCGAGAGCTTCGTGCATACGCACGGCTCGGGCAAGGTCGATGGCAAGGACGCGCGTATCGTCTCGGCACTGGCGGGCGATCCCGTGATCGAGAACGCACCCGTCACCGACCTCGTGATCCGCGTTCCGGGCGGCTGGACCGCCATCGCCACGGGAGTGAGCCCGATCAAGTCGCTGGCCGACGGCAAGACCTACAATTTCCGCTGGACCGTCGTGTACGTGCGCATGGGCGAGGGCTGGCAGATTGCCGCAAGCCAAGCCACGCGGCTCGGCGAGGTCAAGCCGTGAGCGGTAGCCGTTTGCATTCCCGGAAGTCGAGGCCCCGGCCAGAAGGGCTGGGGCCGAGGCTATCCGGGACCTTCCCCCGCAAGATTGATCACGCGCTCATCACGCAACGCGACGGGCAAGACCCTGGCTCTGCGCGCCTCGGCCTTGATCGGGGATCAAGTCCGGGCGCTTCGGCCGGGGACGCAATCCTTCAGGGAGACCTAGCATCATGCCCATGAAGATGTCGCGTGCGGCCTATGCCGACATGTTCGGGCCCACCACCGGCGACAAGGTGCGGCTCGCTGATACCGATCTCGTGGTCGAGGTGGAGAAGGACTTCACGACCTACGGCGAGGAGGTCAAGTTCGGCGGCGGCAAGGTGATCCGCGACGGCATGGGGCAGGCGCAGAACTCGCGCGCGGATGGCGCCGTCGACACCGTCATCACCAACGCGCTGATCATCGACTACACCGGCATCGTCAAGGCCGACGTGGGGCTGCGCGACGGCCGCATCGCCGCCATCGGCAAGGCCGGCAATCCGGACATCCAGCCGGGCGTCGACATCATCGTCGGGCCCGGCACGGAGGCGATCGCGGGGGAGGGCAAGATCCTCACCGCCGGCGGCATCGATTCCCACATCCACTTCATCTGTCCGCAGCAGATCGAGGAGGCGCTGAACTCCGGCATCACCATGATGGTGGGCGGCGGAACGGGCCCCGCGACCGGCACGGCGGCCACCACCTGCACGCCGGGGCCGTGGCATCTCGCCCGCATGATCGAGTCGGCCGACGCCTTCCCGATGAACCTCGCCTTCGCCGGCAAGGGCAATGCCTCGCAGCCCAAGGCGCTGATCGAGATGATCCAGGCCGGGGCGTCGGCGCTGAAGCTGCACGAGGACTGGGGCACGACGCCGGCCGCCATCGACTGCGCGCTGAGCGTGGCCGACGATCACGACGTGCAGGTGATGATCCACACCGATACGCTCAACGAGTCGGGGTTCGTGGAGGACACCATCGCCGCCTTCAAGGGCCGCACCATCCACGCCTTCCACACCGAGGGCGCCGGCGGCGGGCACGCGCCCGACATCATCAAGGTGGCGGGCCTCAGGAACGTGCTGCCCTCCTCCACCAACCCGACGCGCCCCTTCACGGTGAACACGCTGGAGGAGCATCTCGACATGCTCATGGTGTGCCACCACCTCGACGCCAACATCCCCGAGGATATCGCCTTCGCCGAGAGCCGCATCCGCCGCGAGACCATCGCCGCCGAGGACATCCTGCACGATCTGGGCGCGCTCTCGATGATCTCCTCCGACAGCCAGGCCATGGGCCGCGTCGGCGAGGTGCTGATCCGCACCTGGCAGACGGCGCACAAGATGAAGGTGCAGCGCGGCAGCCTCAAGGAGGATGCGCCGGGCAACGACAACTTCCGCGTCAAGCGCTACATCGCCAAGTACACGATCAACCCCGCCATCGCCCAGGGCGTGGCGCACGAGCTGGGCTCGCTGGAGGTCGGGAAGCGCGCCGATCTCGTGCTTTGGAGCCCGGCGTTCTTCGGCGTCAAGCCCGACATGGTGCTGCTGGGCGGCAGCATCGCGGCGGCGCCCATGGGCGATCCCAACGCCTCGATCCCGACGCCGCAGCCCGTGCACTACCGGCCGATGTTTGCAAGCTTCGGCCGCGCGATCGCGTCCTCGGCCGTGACGTTCGTGAGCCAGGCCGCGGTCGACGGCCTGCTGGCGCAGCGGCTGGGCGTGGCGAAGAAGCTGCTGCCCGTGCGCAACACGCGCGGCGGCATCTCCAAGAAATCCATGAAGCTCAACGATGCCACGCCCGACATCGCCGTGGACCCCGAGACCTACGAGGTGCGCGCCGACGGCGAACT
>JBGGME010000277.1:0-5214 GCA_041288195.1 Hyphomicrobiaceae bacterium | reverse complement strand
GCATGCGGAGATCACTACGGAGCTGCACCGGCGCTCCGGTCCGCTGACAACGGTACCGCTTCCTGGCAACGCCTCCAGCCTCGTGTGGGTGGAAACGCCCGCAGAAGCCGCACGGCTCGTGAACCTCCCCGACGCCGCCTTCGCCAGAGAGCTCGAAGCCCGCCTCAAAGGCCTGCTCGGCGCCATCGGCGATTTCGGGCCACGCGCGACCTATCCCCTCCACGGCCTTGCCGCCGCGCGAATGGGCGCCAATCGCGTCGCCCTCGTCGGTGAATCTGCGCACGTGATACCGCCGATTGGCGCACAAGGCTTGAACCTTGGACTGCGCGACGCGGCGGCCCTCGCCCAGCATGTTGGCGCCGCTCGGGCGAACGGCCAGGACATCGGCGGGCCCGAAATGCTCGAGGCCTATCATGCCGCGCGCGTCAGCGATGTGCTTGCGCGCACCATCTCGGTCGATCTCCTGAACCGTTCCCTGCTGGTCGATTTCCTGCCCGTGCAGGCCCTGCGCGGCCTCGGGTTGCATCTGCTGGCAAACGTCTCGGCGGTGCGCCGGCTCGCCATGCGGGGCGGACTGAGCGCCGCCGGTCCATTGCCTCCCCTGATGCGGCCCAACGCCCAGCCCTCGAGCACTTGACGAGTCGGCCCCTGCCGGGCCAAGTCCGGCGTTCCCATCATCTTCGCCCGACCGACGCGCCCCGCCGGATGCCGAGCCTCAAGGACCTGCGCTATCGCATCGAATACTTGGGCCTGCGGCTCATCGCAGCGCTCGTGCGCGCGGCCCCGCTGGACGTCGGCGTCAACGTCTCCGCCAAGGCCTGGCGCATCATCGCACCCTACGACCGACGCCATCAGCGTGCGCTCGACAACCTCGCCATCGCCTTCCCCGAAAAGAGCCCCGAGGAGCGCGAGGAGATCGCGCTCGGCATGTGGGAGAACCTCGGCCGGGTGATGGCCGAGACCATGCAGATCGACCGCGTCATAGCCGATCCCTCCCGCATCCAGATCGTCAGCCGCAACATCCACGATCGCTATCGCAACAAGCTCGGCGCCGCCGTCGGCGTGTCGCTGCACATGGGCAACTGGGAGCTCGCGATCTGGCCATTCACGCTCGCCGGCAACAAACCCGCAGCGGTCTATCGCACGGTCAAGAACCCCTACGTCGACAAGTACCTGCGCGACCTGCGCCGCGATCTCTATCCCGGCGGCCTGCTGGGCAAAGGCAGCATCGACGGCAGCATCGAGGAAGGGCAGCGCACGGCGCGGCTGATCATGGATTTCGTGCGCAAGGGGGGACGACTGGGGCTTGTCTGCGACCTGCACGACCGCACGGGGCTGCCGGTGCCGTTCTTCGGCCGGCTCGCAAAGTCTGTCACCATTCCAGCGATGATCGCCCGCCGGACCGGCGCGCGCATCTGGATGTCGCGCTGCCTGAGAGTGGGCAAGCAGAGCCGCTTCCAGATCGAGCTCAAGGAGCTCAAAGTGCCGCGCACGGCAAGCCAGGCCGACGACATCAAGGCCGTCACGGCCGCCATGCAGAAGCAGTTCGAGGACTGGATCCGCGAGGCGCCCGACCAGTGGAGCTGGAACAACCGCCGCTGGGGATGAGCCCTCCGTTCGCTACGAGAGGACATTTGACAGGCGCGGGGCTGTCTCTACAGTGGCCTTTGTTGCAGCGCAGCAACGGACCCCGTCATGCCCGCCACACGTACTCCCGCCAAACACTTCGCACCGCTCGCCGTGGGCGCGCCGGAGCCCTACCGCCAGCTCCCCGTGCGCCTCGAGCGCATGGTGCACTTCCTGCCGCCCCACAACGAGAAGATCCGCGCCCGGCTGCCCGAAATCATCGGGCAAGTGGACGCGGTGCTCGGCAATCTAGAGGACGCCATTCCCGCCGACGCCAAGACGGCGGCGCGGCGCGGTTTCATCGAGATGGCCAGGGCCAACGACTTCGGCCAGACCGGCCTATGGACCCGCATCAACGCCCTCAACTCTCCCTGGGGGCTCGATGACATCCTCGAGATCGTGCCGGCTGCCGGCGCCAAGCTCGATGTCATCATGCTGCCGAAGGTCGAGGGGCCCTGGGACATCCACTACCTCGACCAGCTGCTGGCCCAGCTCGAGGCCAAGCACAGCCTGCCCAAGCCGATCCTCATCCACGCCATCCTGGAGACGGCGGAAGGCGTCAACAACGTCGAGGCCATTGCCGGAGCGAGCCCGCGCATGCACGGCATGAGCCTGGGGCCCGCGGATCTGGCGGCCTCGCGAGGCATGAAGACGACGCGTGTCGGCGGCGGCCATCCCGCTTATGGCATCCTCGCCGACCCCGGAGAGAAAGGCGTTCCGCGAGCCTTCTTCCAGCAGGATCTGTGGCACTACACGCTCTCGCGCATGGTCGATGCCTGTGCCGCCTACGGCATCAAGGCGTTCTACGGTCCGTTCGGCGATTTCTCCGATCCAGAGGCCTGCGAGGCGCAATTCCGCAACGCCTTCCTGCATGGCTGTGTCGGGGCCTGGACGCTGCATCCCAACCAGATCGACATCGCCAAGCGGGTGTTCAGCCTCGATCCCAAGGAGGTCGCATTCGCCAAGCGCATCGTCGAGGCCATGCCGGACGGCACCGGCGCTGCCATGATCGACGGCAAGATGCAGGACGACGCCACCTGGAAGCAGGCCAAGGTCATCCTCGACCTCGCCAAGCTGGTGGCGAGCCGGGACCCCGAGCGGAAGGCGCTTTACGGGCTCTGAGGCGGGCCGTCCACAGTCGGCACCTTGGCCCGATGCCGATCGGCCACGCCAAAAACGAAGTGCCGCATTGATTGTTCGGCCAACGGCGGATATCGAGGTCTCATGCAACAGTTATCCGGGGTGCGGCCGATGGGCCGGGTCGGGCTGGCCAAGTTCAGCGTCGGGCAGGTGGTGCGCCACCGCGTCTATCCGTTCCGCGGCATCATCTTCGACATCGACCCGATCTTCAACAACACCGAGGAATGGTGGAAATCGATCCCGGCCAACGTGCGCCCGCGGAAGGACCAGCCGTTCTATCACCTGCTGGCCGAGAACGAGCACACGGAGTACGTGGCCTACGTCTCCGAGCAGAACCTGCTGCCTGATGCCTCCGGAACGCCGCTGCGCCATCCTCAGGTCGGTGAGCTGTTCGCGCTCGAGGAGGATGGCAACTATCGCCCGCTGTTCCTGCAGCAACCGCACTGACGCCGCCTGATCCGCTGCGTCTTGCTCGAGCCTGTGAACGCAAGCAGGCCGCCCGACTTCTCGAACGGCCTGCGCACAACTCTTGGAAGCGCCAGTCTTGGAAGCGCCTGGGGGGCGCCTGCGCCTACTTCTTCTTCTCAGCGGGCGGCGCCTTCGCAGCGGGAGCCGCTGCTGGTGCGCCCTTCTGCGCCTCGGCCTTCTGCTGCTCGATGAGCTGCTGCTGGCGCGCGGCGATCTGCTCCATCAGGGCCTTGCGCGCCTCTCCATACTGCTTGTTGTCGACGGGGGTGCCGACGAGCGACTCGGCAAAGCCGTTGAGCGGCACGGGGAAACCGACCGGAGCGCCGTTGGCGCCGATGGAGAATACCACCAGGCCGCCGTCGGACTTGAGATCGTTGATGAGCTCCGGCGTCGCCTCGATCTCGGCCGTGCACCCGGCGGGATGGCAGAGCGTGTAGGTCAGCTTGATCGCCTTCAGCTTGGATTCGTCGATCTGCTCCTTTTTCTGCACCTTCTCCCAGGCGTCCTTGGGATAGAGCGTGGCGCGCATGCCCGCCTGCAGCATCATGCCGAGCGGCACCATCACCATGAAATGCTGCTTGTCCTGGCCTTCCACCTGCCGCAACGCCGCCGATACCAGCACCATGCCGGTGTTGCCGTCGAGCCGCTCATGATGCGTCAGGCAGATGTTGAGCTCCTTCTGCTCCTCCTTGCCGTCCTTGCCCTTCATGACGCCGCTGGCCTTCTCGCACAGCTTCACCCAGGCGCTTTGCGACCCGGGCGCCGGTGCGGCCTGGCCGCTCTTGCCGGCCGGCGCGGCCGCCGGAGCTTTCTTCTCCGGCGCCTTTTTGGCTGCCGGGGGTGCTGCTGGCGGAGCCGGCTGCTGCGCCGAGGCGGTGCCGGCGAGACCGGCCGCACCTACCGCCAGCGCCAGCGCCACGGCGCCCGCATGCCGAATGCGCCCCGCAGCTGCGGACTGCAATGTGCCATATGCCATGTTGCTCTCGACCTCTCCCTGCAAGGCCACCCTGGCGGCCTCGGGCCCCTGGAACGAAGTTTGCGCTTCATCGCGCGTGGCCGGCACTAAAAGTCGGAATGCGGCAATCCCGTGGCCGACCGGACGCATGCGAGGATATGTCCGGACGCGGCATAGCCCTCGTTGCGCGATCCTCGCCCCATCGTTGCCAAGCGGCAACGCTGCCCTCTTTCACGCGCCAATCCGGGCCGGAGCATTCCTTGCCCAGCAATCGCCGAGCCTGTGCTAGACACTCCTCGCGCTTCCCCGGCCCCTCCTTGCGAGGCCTTTCGAGACGCCAGTCCGCACGAGAATGCTGCACGCGCGATCCGTTGCCGCCCTGCTTGTGGCCCTCCTGCTCCCCGTCCCCACGGGCGCGGCCGAGCCGGTGCACGGCATTGCCATGCACGGCGCGCCCAAGCACCCTGCGGGCTTCCAGCACTTCCCTTACGTCAATCCGGCCGCCCCCAAGGGCGGACGCCTCGTGCTGGGCGCACAAGGCACCTTCGACAGCCTCAACCCCTTCACCTACAAGGGCGTTACCCCCGGCAACATGCGCGAGTACGTGTTCGAGGGCCTGATGGCGCGCAGCGGCGACGAGCCGTTCACGCTCTATGGCCTGATCGCGGAAAGCGTCGAGCTGCCCGAGGATCGCAGCTCCATCACCTTCAACCTCGATCCCAAGGCCCGCTTCTCCGACGGCACGCCGGTCACGCCCGAGGATGTCCTCTTCAGCCAGGCCCTGCTCAGGGACAAGGGCTGGCCCTATCACCGCTCGCACTATGCCAAGGTGGCGAAGGCCGAGAAGATCGGCGAGAGGAGCGTGCGCTTCACCTTCGACGCCGCCGGCGACCGCGAGATCCCCCTCATCCTCGCCCTCCTTCCCGTCCTTCCCCGCCACAAAATCGATCCCGAGACCTTCGAGCGCACCTCATTGGAGCCCCCAGTCGGCAGCGGGCCCTACATCGTCGCCAAGGTCGACGCCG
>JBGGME010000276.1:0-16555 GCA_041288195.1 Hyphomicrobiaceae bacterium | reverse complement strand
TCGAGGATGCCGGCATCGCGGGCGAACCAGCCGGCGACGTCGAAGCTCGGCCCGAACGGCACCGCCTCATCGAGCAAAACCCGCCCCCACGTCGGCCGCAGTCCGAGAATTCCGCAGTAGCTGGCGGGGATGCGCACCGAGCCGCCGCAGTCGGAGCCGAGCGCAAAGTCGACGAGCCCGCCCGCCACCGCGGCGGCCGATCCGTTCGAGGAGCCGCCGGGAATGCGGCCCGGCGCATTGACGTTGACCGGCGCGCCGTAGTGCACGTTCTCGCCGGTGAGGCTGTAGCAGAGCTCGTCGCAGTGCGTGCGCCCGGCCATGTCGGCCCCGGCGTCCAGCAGGGCCTGCACCGCGGGCGCCGTGCGCGTCGCCGGCGGGTGGCTGGCAAGCCACCCCGGGTGGCCGAACCCGGTGCGCCGGCCCTCGATGTGGAACAGGTCCTTGGCCGCGAACGCGAGGCCCGCGAGCGGCCCCTTGCCTGAGCCTTTCAACGCCGCGTGGTTGTGCCGGCAGAACGCGCCGAGTGGATCGTCGGGCAGGCTCCAGCCGGTCGTGCTCATCTCATCCTCGCGTGATCGCGCCGATCATGTGCCGCCGCGCCGGGCGATGCAATGCGAAGCAACGACTGCTCACTGCGCGAACTGCTCGTCGAGCCAATCCAGTGCACGCCGGTTGAGCAGGGAGCGACCGCACCCCCTCTACTCCTGCAAATCCACCCACACCGGCACGTGGTCGGACGGCTTCTCCCAGGCGCGTGTGTGCTTGTCGACGCCGGCCGAGACGATGCGGTCGGCCGCCTGCGGCGAGGCCAGGATGTGGTCGATGCGGATGCCGTGGTCCTTCTGCCAGGCGCCCGCCTGATAGTCCCAGAACGTGTAGATGCCGGGCTCGGGCAGGCAGGCGCGCACCGCGTCCGTGAGGCCGAGGTTGAGGAGCGCGCGGAAGGCAGCGCGGGTCTCGGGCTGGTAGAGCGCATCTCCGGTCCAGGCGGCAGGGTTCCTGGCATCGACCGGCTCGGGGATGACGTTGTAGTCGCCGAGCAGGAGGAACGGCTCTTCCAGGCCAAGCAATTCGCGCGTGCGCGTCTCGAAGCGCTTCATCCAGGCGAGCTTGTAGGCGAACTTGTCGGTGCCGATGGGGTTGCCGTTGGGCAGGTAGAGGTTGCCCACCCGCACCACGCCGCCGGCGCGCGGCACGCACACCTCGATGTAGCGCGCGTGCGCATCGCCGTCGTCGCCCGGCAGGCCGCGCACGGCGATCTCGTCGAAGGGGCGCCTGGAGAGGATGGCGACGCCGTTGAAGCCCTTCTGGCCGTGCACCGCGACGTTGTAGCCGAGCGCCTCGAACGGCTCGGCGGGGAACGACTCCGTCGTGCTCTTGATCTCCTGGAAGCAGGCCACGTCCGGCTCCGCCTCCTTGAGCCAGGTGACGGCGACGTCGATGCGCGCCTTGACGCCGTTGATGTTCCAGGTGGCGATCTTCATGGCCGTGGAGTAGTGGTCGGCCCGAACCGGGTCAAGGCGCGCGCACGCGGCGCGCACAGGGGCTTGCGCGGGCCTGTGCGTGATCAGCCCGAGAACGGGGCGCGGGGGTTGGCCCGGCTGCGGTAGTCGCGGGCCATCACCTCGAGCGCGGCGCGCTGCAGGACCCCCACGTCCCGGCTGTCGTTGCTGGCGATCGAGAGCAGTGCGTTGGCGAGCTTCAGGCGGGCGGTCTCGACCTCCTGCGGGTCGCTGCCAAAATTGCCCTCGATGGTCTTCCATGCCTCGTCGAAAGCCTGGCCGATCGCCTTCAGCGCGTCCGGCCCGAACGAGGCTCCGTCGATCAGCTGGCGTGCTTTCATCGCAGTCCCCCCAGAGACTCCGCCAGAGACTACACGGCCGAAGATTTAGGAGCGCAAGCGCAGCCGTCAATAGGGGTCGGAAGCGGGGCTGCCCCGGACCTTGCGGCACGCCCCGTGCAGCGCGGCGGCATGCCGCGTACCTCGCGAAGGGTTAACGACCCATGTTGGGACGATGGTGCAGCCATAGATCGGCGGAGCAAGATGGCCAATCCGAAAAGCACCGGCAAGCGGACGCAGAACCGGTACATCGTGCATCACAAGCGCGGACGGGCGGCTTCGCGGCCGCCGGCGTCGGGCAAGGCCGCGCGCCTCATCGGCTACGCCATCCTTGCGGTCGCCATGCTGCTGATCGTCGCCGGCGCGGCGGTCGCGCACGAGTATTCCGCCAAGGGCGTGACGGTCACGCACCCCTGGGCGCGGGCGACGCCGGGCGGCGCCACGATCGGCAGCGCCTACCTCGAGGTCAAGGCTGAGCGCGGCAAGGGCGACCGGCTGATCGGCGCCCGCAGCCCGGCAGCCGGTACCGTGGAGCTGCACAATCATGTCATGGAGGGCGGCATCGCCAGGATGCGCCGGGTGGACGCGATTGCCGTGCCGGGCGGCACGTCGGTGGTGCTCAGGCCCAGCGGCTATCACCTGATGCTGACCAACCTCAAGGCGCCGCTGAAAGAGGGCGACCTCGTCAAGATCACCCTCGTGTTCGAGAAGGCCGGCGCCATCGACCTGGAGGCGACCGTGGAGCCAATCGGCGCCACCGGTCCGCACGGTTTCGACGCCCAGCCCAAGACGGGCGCGCCCGCCGGTGCGCACAAGCATTGAGGCGCGGGCTGCCCCCGACACGTCTGTAGATGACCGCCCTCGCGGGCGTCGGAGCGACGCCCCGCGCTGTTCCATTCGCCGGCGCCTGCGCTAAGCTCCCCAGCATCGCCGTCCGCTGCGTGCAATTGCAATCGCAAGAGGCTACATGCTGACCAACACCCGGCTGATCCGCGTGCAGTGGGGCGACTGCGACCCCGCGGGCATCGTGTTCTACCCGCGCTACTTCGAGTGGTTCGACGCCGGCACCATCCTGCTGTTCGAGAAGGCGACCGGCATGACCAAGATCAAGATGCTGGAGAAGTATGGCGGCGCGGGGCTGGCGCTGGTCGAGGCGTCCGCCAAGTTCTCGGTGCCCTCCCAGTACGGCGACGACATCGAGATCACCACCTCCGTCAAGGAGTTCGGCCGCTCGAGCTTCTCCATGCTGCACAAGGTGACCAAAGCCGGCGCGCCTGCGCTCGAGGGCTACGAGAAGCGGGTGTGGACGGCGCGTGACCCCAGCGACAAGAACCGCCTGCGGTCAGCCCCGATCCCGCCGGAGGTGCTCGCAGGCTTCCAGCGCGGCTGAGGACGCAGATTGCGACTTCGGAGATAGTTTGACGTCCATCGATTGCGTGCGATATTCGCTGCGCGAGCGGTCGTGGAAGGCTTCCCATTGACGGGCGCGCCCACCCCTGCCCCCGGGCCAGGGATGCGGCCAATCAAAACGACACTCGAAGGAGGAAACCGATGGACAGACGGTCATTACTCAAGAGCGCCGTGGCGCTGGCGTTGCTGGCAGCTCCGGGCGCGGCGTCGGCGCAGGGCACGGTGAAGATCGGCGTCATCCTGCAGCTCTCGGACCAGTTCGCCGACCTTGCGACGCAGATGGACAACGGCATCAAGCTCTACATGAAGCAGAAGGGCGATACCGTTGCCGGCAAGAAGATCGAGATCATCCGCAAGGACAGCGGTGGCGTCGCACCCGACGTCGCCACCCGGCTGGCGCAGGAGCTGATCACGCGCGACAACGTCGACATCCTGGCCGGCCTGCTGCTGTCGCCCAACACCATTGCCGTGTCCAAGGTGGCGGCCGAGGCCAAGAAGTTCACCGTCATCATGAACGCGGCGACGACCGTGATCATCACCATGTCGCCCTATTCGGTGCGCGCCTCCATGACGCTGCCGTCGGTGGCCTCGACTGCAGGCGAGTGGGCCTACAAGAGCGGCATCCGCAAGGCCTACACGATGGTGTCCGACTTCGCGCCCGGCAAGGACGCAGAGACTGCCTTCCAGGAAGCCTTCAAGAAGGCCGGCGGCGAGATCGTGGGCTCGGTGCGCATGCCGGTCGCCAACCCGGACTTCTCGGCTTTCGTCCAGCGCGCCAAAGACCTCAATCCGGAGTCGATCTTCATCTTCGTGCCAGGCGGCGCCCAGCCGGCCGCGCTCGGCAAGGCGTTCGCGGAACGCGGCGTCGATCCCAACAAGATCAAGATCATCGGCACCGGCGAGGTGGTGGACGAGAGCTCGGTCAAGAACATGGGCGATGCCGCGCTCGGCATCATGTCGGTGTGGCACTACGACTACAACGACGCGTCCGCGCTGAATAAGAGCTTCGTCGCGGCCTACAACGCCGAGTTCAAGCGCAACCCCGACTTCGGCTCGGTCGGCGGCTATGACGGCATGAACGTGATCTACGAGGCGCTGAAGAAGACGGGCGGCAAGACCGACGGCGACAGCCTGGTCGCGGCGGCCAAGGGCCTCAGCTTCGAGAGCCCGCGCGGTCCCTTCCAGATCGACCCCGAGACCCGCGACATCGTGCAGAACATCTACATCCGGCAGGTGCGCAAGGTCGACGGAGGCTTGCGCAACGTCGTGGTGGACAAGGTCGAGAAGGTCAAAGACCCGGGGTCGGCGGGCAAGAAGTAGCGCCCGCTGAATACTGATCGACGGCAGGGGCAGTCGTGGCGCTCGGACCCATACTCGGCGTCCTGTTCGACGGGTTCGCGTACGGGATGCTGCTGTTCCTGCTGTCGGTCGGCCTGTCGGTGACGCTGGGGATGATGAACTTCGTCAACCTGGCGCACTGTGCTTTCGCCATGCTGGGCGGCTACGTCACGGTCACGCTGAGCCGGACGTTCGGCTGGCCGTTCCTCGCCACGCTGCCGATGGCCTTCCTTGCCGCGGCGGTGACGAGCGTCGCCTTCGAGCGCACGCTCTACCGCCGGCTCTACCGTGCCGCCGAGCTCGACCAGGTGCTGCTGACGATCGGGCTCGCCTTCATGTCGGTGGCGGTGGCGGCCTATTTCTTCGGTACCGTGGTGCAGCCCGTTGAGACGCCGTCCTACCTGCGCGGCTCCATCAATTTCCTCGGCATGACGCTCGGGCGCTATCGCCTGTTCCTGGTCGCGACCGGACTGACGGTGGCGCTGCTGCTGGTGCTGGCGCTCGAGTACACGCGCTTTGGCGCCACGGTGCGGGCCGCCGTCGACAACCAGCGCATGGCGCGGGGTCTCGGCATCAACGTCGAGAGCTGGTTTGCGGTCACCTTCGCGCTGGGGAGCGGGCTCGCCGGCCTCGGCGGCGCGCTCGCCATCGAGATCGTCGGCCTCGACCCGCACTTCGCCTTCACCTACCTCGTCTACGTGCTGATCGTCGTTTCGGTGGGCGGGCTCGGCTCGATCGGCGGATCTTTTGCCGCCGCGGTGGCGATCGGCATCAGCGACATGGCCGGCAAATACTACTTCCCGGCGCTCGGCTCGTTCCTGATCTACCTGGTGATGGTCGCGGTCCTGATGTGGCGGCCCACGGGCCTGTTCGGGAGACGCTGATGGCGGCCCCGGCGTCCAGCGCGGTCTTCGAGCCCGGCGGCCATCTCGAGGCGCAGGCGCGATGGAGCGGCTGGGAGATCGCCTTCTGGCTCGCGACCCTGCTGCCCTTCCTGCTGTTTCCCAATCACCTCGTGCTGGCGAGCCAGATCGCCATCACCGCGCTGTTCGCCCTGTCGCTCGATCTGATCCTCGGCTACGCGGGCATCGTGTCTCTGGGGCATGCCGCCTTCTTCGGCCTCGGCGCCTACACCGCCGGCATCATGTCCAAGCACGGCTGGACCGACCCGTTCCTGGGACTGCTCGCGGGAGCTGCCGTCGCCGGCATCGCGGGCTACGCCACGAGCTTCATCATTGCCCGCTTTCGCCATCTGCCGCTGATCATGATCACCATGGGGCTCGGCTTCCTGCTGCACGAGGCGGCCAACAGCGCGGAGTGGCTGACCGGCGGCTCCGACGGCCTGCAGGGTGTGCGCAAGGGCAAGCTGTTCGGCGTCATCTCGTTCGATCTCTACGGCTACACGGCCTATGCCTACGCGCTGACCGTGCTGTTCCTGGTGTTCCTGGCGGTGCGGCGCCTCATCAACTCGCCGTTCGGCCTTACTCTGCGAGGCATCCGCGAGAACCCCGTGCGCATGCCCGCCATCGGTGCGCCGAGCCGCGCGCACATCCGCAAGATCTACGCGATCGCCGCCGTGGTGGCCGGCATCGCGGGCGCGGTGCTGACGCAGACGACCGCGACCGTGTCGCTCGGCGTGCTCGACTTCCAGCGCTCCGCCGACGTGCTCGTGATCCTGGTACTCGGCGGCGCCGGGCGGCTCTACGGCGGGCTGATCGGGGCCGTTATCTTCCTGGTGGCGCGCGACCAGTTCTCCGGCATCGCGCCGCAGTACTGGTATTTCTGGATCGGCGCGCTGCTCGTCACGGTCGTGATGCTGCTACCCAACGGCGTGCTCGGCGGGCTCGCACACCTCACCCGGCGCTGGCGAGGGGCGGCGCCGTGAGCACGCTCTCCACCCCGGCCCTCTCCACGCTCGGGCTCGAGAAGCGCTTCGGCTCCCTGGTCGTGGCGAGCGACATCAACCTGACGATCCCGCACGGCGTGCGCTATGCGCTCATCGGCCCGAACGGGGCCGGCAAGACGACGCTCATCAACCTCATCACGGGCATGCTGCGGCCCGACGCCGGCAAGATCCTCCTGGGCGGTGCCGAGATCACCGCGTTCAAGCCGGACGCCCGCGTCAAGCACGGGCTGGTGCGTACGTTCCAGATCAACGCCTTGTTCCCGCAGCTGACCGCGCTCGAGGCCGTGACGCTCGCCGTCTGCGAGCGGCAGGGCACGGCGGGCGTCTGGTGGAAGCCGCTCTCGGCCTACCCCGACGCGGTGGCGGAGGCCTACGCCATCCTGCAGACACTGGGCCTCGCGTCCGACGGCGACCGCCTGACGCGCGAGCTCGCCTACGGCCAGCAGCGGCTGCTCGAGATCGCGCTGGCGCTGGCGACGAAGCCGAAGGTGCTGCTGCTCGACGAACCGGCCGCCGGCGTGCCGCGCGAGGAGAGCGCCGAGCTGTTCGCAGCCATCGCCGGCCTGTCGAAGGACATCACCGTGCTCTTCATCGAGCACGACATGGACCTAGTGTTCCGCTTCGCCAGCCGCATCATCGTCATGGTCGGGGGGCGCATCCTGGTCGAGGGCACCCCGCGGGAAATCGCCGGCGATGCGCGCGTGCGCGAGGTCTATCTCGGCGGGGAGGCGGCATGAGCACGCCGACCAGAGGGGGGTTGCTCGCGGTCGAAGGCATGCGCGCCGGCTACGGCGATGCGGTGGTGCTCGACGACATCTCGCTCGAGGTGCCCGAGCACGGCAGCCTCGCCGTGCTCGGCCGCAACGGGGTCGGCAAGTCGACGCTGCTGCTCAGCATCATGGGCTGCACGGTGGTGAGCCGGGGGCGGATGACGTGGCGCGGCGCCGACATCACGCGCTTGGCCCCGCACCGGCGCGCCCGCGCCGGGCTCGGCTGGGTGGCCCAGGAGCGCGAGATCTTTCCCTCCCTGACGGTGGAGGAAAACCTCACCGTGGCGTCGCGGCCCGGGCGCTGGGACCTCGGCGCCGTGTACGGTCTCTTTCCCCGCCTGGCCGAGCGCCGTGCTAACATGGGAAACCAGCTCTCCGGGGGCGAGCAGCAGATGCTGGCGATCGCACGCACGCTGATGACCAACCCGGCCCTGCTGCTGCTCGACGAGCCGCTGGAGGGGTTGGCGCCGATCATCGTCGACGAGCTGCTCGGAGTGCTGCAGAAAGTGATCCGCAATGAGGGCATGTCGGCCATCGTGGTGGAGCAGAAGGCGCAGAAGATCCTGGGCTTCACCGACCGCGCGATCGTCCTGGACCGCGGGCGGATCGTGCTCGCCGGCGACAGTGCCGCGCTCGCGGACGACCCCGAGCGGCTCGAGGCCCATCTCGGGGTGAGCAACGAGAAGAGGGCGGTGCCGCCGCCGCATTGACCAAACGAGTGACCGATCGAGAGGAGTGACGCTCATGCAGAACAATACGGCCCCCTATCGCGCCGACGAGGTCGGCAGCCTGCTGCGCACGCAGCCCGTCAAGGATGCGCGCGCGAAGTGCGAGAAGGGGCAAATGACCCCCGCCGAGCTCGCAAGGATAGAGGACGAGGAGATCAAGAAGGTCATCAGGAAGCAGGAGGAGGTCGGCCTGCAGCTCGCCACCGACGGGGAGTTCCGCCGCTCCTGGTGGCACTTCGACTTCTTCTGGAAGCTCACCGGCTGCGAGCGCGTGGTGCTCGATCAGGGCATCCAGTTCCACGGCGTCCAGACCAAGCCCGAGAGCCTGCGCGTCACGGCCAAGCTCGATTTCCCCGCCGACCACCCCATGCTCGGGCATTTCAAGTTCCTCAAGGCCAACACCAAGGTCACGCCGAAGATGACCATTCCCTCGCCCTCGGTGATGCACTTCCGCGGCGGGCGCAATGCCATCAGCAAGGAGGCTTATCCCGACATGGAGGGCTACTTCGAGGACCTCGCCAAGGTCTATGGCAAGGCGATCAAGGCCTTCTACG
The DNA here is from genome assembly GCA_041288195.1 of Hyphomicrobiaceae bacterium. Classification (GTDB taxonomy): domain Bacteria; phylum Pseudomonadota; class Alphaproteobacteria; order Rhizobiales; family Hyphomicrobiaceae; genus AWTP1-13. Next base: position 8,009 of record JBGGME010000276.1, on the reverse strand, counting down.
ATGCCGGCTGCCGCTACCTGCAACTCGACGACACGGTGTGGGCCTATTTGTGCTCCGAGAAGGAGAAGGAGGGGGCGAGGAAGCGCGGCGAGGAGGCCGATAGGCTGCCAGCGATCTACGCCAAGGTGATCAATACGGCTCTCAAGTCCAAGCCCGCCGACATGGTGATCACCACGCACGTGTGCCGCGGCAACTTCCGCTCCACCTGGATCTCGGAGGGCGGCTACGAGCCGGTGGCCGAGGTGCTGCTCGGGGGCATCGACTACGACGGCTATTTCCTGGAATACGACAGCGAGCGCGCCGGCGGGCTCGAGCCGCTGCGCTTCTTGCCCAGGGGCAAGAAGCGGGTGGTGGTCGGCCTCGTCACCTCCAAGAGCGGCACGCTCGAGAAGACCGACGACATCAAGCGCCGGCTGGAGGAGGCCTCCAAGTACGCGCCGATCGAGCAGCTGTGCCTGTCGCCCCAGTGCGGCTTTGCCTCCACCGAGGAGGGCAACGTGCTGACCGAGGACCAGCAATGGGCCAAGCTCAAGATGATCGTCGATATCTCCAAGGAAGTATGGAAATAGGATTGCCTCCCCTATCCCCGCAAGCGGGGAGAGGGGAGTCATCGCGTCGGAGCCTGTCTTGGCAATAATGCTAATCTTGCTTGCGGCAGTGCTCGGGCTGGCCGTGCTGCCGCAGATGTGGGTGCGCAGGGTGATCGCACGCCACGGCCACGAGCGCGCTGACTTCCCCGGCACCGGCGGCGAGTTCGCGCGCCACATCCTCGATGAGATGAAGCTCTCCCACATCAAGGTCGAGGAGACCAATCTCGGCGACCACTACGATCCCGACGCCAAGGCCGTGCGCCTCCTGCCGCAGCACATGAACGGCCGCTCGCTGTCGGCCGTGGTCATCGCGGCGCACGAGGCCGGCCACGCCATGCAGGACGCCAGCGGCTATCCCCCGCTCGCGGCCCGCACGCGGCTCGCCAAGCAGGCAGTCCGGACGGAGAAGGTCGCCGCCGTCGTCATGCTGGCCGTGCCGATCGTCATGGTGCTCGCCAAGGCGCCCCACGTCGTGCTGATCGAGGTGATGGTCGGCGTGATGATCTTCGCGCTGTCGATCCTGCTGCACGCCGTGACGCTGCCCGTCGAGTTCGACGCGAGCTTCGGCCGGGCGCTGCCCGTGCTCAAGGCCGGCCGCTACCTCGACGACAAGGACATGCCGGCCGCCAAGGAGATCCTGCGCGCGGCGGCCTTCACCTACGTCGCCGCCGCCGCCATGAGCGTGCTCGACGTGATGCGCTGGCTGCGCGTGCTGCGGATATAGAGAAGGGGCCGGCCCGCAGGGCCGACCCCGATTTCTGTGACACGCCGCTGTCTCTGCCTCAGCCCAGGTGGCTGACGAACTTGGTCTGCATGTAGGCCTGCAGGCCCTCGATGCCGCCTTCGTGGCCGAAACCGGAGTCCTTTACGCCGCCGAAGGGTGTCTCGGGCAGCGCGATGCCGAAGTGGTTGATGGTCACCATGCCCGACTCCAGCGCATCCGCCACCTTGGTCGCCACCTTCGCATCCTTGGTGAAGGCGTAGCTGGCGAGACCGAAGGGCAGCTTGTTGGCCCGCTCGAGCACGTCGTCGGTCTCCTTGAAGCGCAGCATCACGGCGACGGGGCCGAACGGCTCCTCGGTCATGATGCGGGCGTTCTCGGGCACATCCGTGAGCACGGTCGGCTCGAAGAAGTTGCCCTGGTTGCCGATGCGCTTGCCGCCGGCCTGCACCTTGGCGCCCTTGTCCTGGGCGTCGGCCACGAACGCCTCGATGGCGTTGACGCGGCGCGGGTTGGCCAGCGGACCCATGCGCGTGTCGGGGTCAAGGCCGTCACCGACCTTGGTCTTCTTGGCGATGTCGATGAACTGGCCGACGAAGTTGTCGTAGACCTTGTCGTGCACGAAGAAGCGTGTGGGCGACACGCACACCTGGCCGGCATTGCGGTACTTGAAGGCGCCCATCAGCTTGACAGCGCCGTCAACGTCCGCGTCGTCGAACACCAGCACGGGTGCGTGGCCGCCGAGCTCCATGGTGGCCCGCTTCATGTGGCTCGCGGCCAGCGCATTGAGGTGCTTGCCGACCGGCACGGAGCCGGTGAACGACACCTTGCGAATGATGGGATGGGGGATCAGGTACTCGGAGATCTCGGCGGGAACGCCGTAGACTAGGTTGATCACGCCCGCCGGCACGCCCGCGTCGTGGAAGCACTTGACGAGGCCGATGGGCGAGCCTGGCGTCTCCTCGGGGCACTTGATGATCATCGAGCAGCCCGCCGCCAATGCCGCGGCGAGCTTGCGCACGGCCTGCGTGACCGGGAAGTTCCAGGGCGAGAAGCCGGCGACCGGCCCGATCGGCTCCATCATCACCATGTTGCGCACGCCGTCGGCGCGGGCGGGAATGATGCGGCCGTAGGCGCGCTGGCCCTCGCCGGCGTACCAGTCGATGATGTCTGCGCCGCTCAACACCTCGAGCTTGGCTTCCGCGAAGACCTTGCCCTGCTCCTGGGTGAGCACCTTGGCGATCTCGTCGGCGCGGGCGCGCACGAGGTCGGCGGCCTTGCGCAGGATCTTGCCGCGTTCGAACGAGGACACCTTCTTCCAGGTCTTGAAGCCCTTGTCGGCGGCGGCCAGCGCCTTGTCGAGGTCGCCCTTGGAGACGTGGCCCAGCTCGCCGATCGTCTTGCTGTTGGCGGGGTTGATGACGTCCTGCTTCTTGGACCCGCTGGGCTTGACCCAGCTGCCGTCGATGTAATGCTCGAGGGATGTGTACATGGGGACTGTCCTCTTGGGGTTGCGGTCGCAGGTGCGAGAGGGGTTCGGCGCGAATAACGACAGGTCCGGCGTCCCGCGCAAGCTGTTTCTGGGCCCCGCCGCTCGCCTCGATATTCCCATCAGAATATAGCGAACGCAAGGCCTCGCGGGCAATCCGGGTGCCCGGAGATCAAGAATCGGGTCGATCGCGCGCCGCCGGCCAGCTACCGTTGCGGGGGCGCCTGTGAGCCCAAGCCTCCTCGAGCGCACGCATGAGCACCGACACAACACTCGCTTCCGATACCGCCCACCGCCTGAAGACCGAGCTCCGCATTTTCGACTGCGACGTGCATCCCGTCCCGCAGGCGGGATTGGTGAGCCTCACTCCCTATCTGCCGGCAGCCTGGCGTGAGCGGTTTGCGCGCAAGCAAGCGGTGCACGACGGCCTGAACGTGCCCATCCGGTTCAAGCACCCCAACGGCTCCGTCGTGCGGCAAGATGCCCGAACCCCGGAGGGTCTGCCGCCCGCATCGAGCCCGCAGCACCTCGTCGCCGACCTCATCGAGAAGCACGAGATCTCCGGCGCCCTGCTCAATTGCTTCGAGGCGGGCGGCCTCCTCTCGGTGCAGGCCAGCACGGAGGAGAGCATCGTGCTGGCTGCCGCCTACAACGATCTCTTCATCGAGGAGTGGCTGAGCGTCGACAAGCGCCTCAAGTACGCTGCCGCGGTGCCGACGCAGGATCCGGTCGCGGCCGCCGCCGAGATCAGGCGGGTAGGCAAGCACCCTCAGGTCTGCGCGATCTTCATCCCCCTCGTCGATTTGATGATGGGCCATCGCTACTACTGGCCGATCTATGAGGCCTGCCAGGAGCTCGACTTGCCGGTGTTCATCCATGTCACCGGCATCGAAAGCATCTTCACCGGCACGCCCACCATGGGGCCGGGAACTTTCGACGGCTACCTCGAGCGCTATACCGTCATCCCCCAGATCGGCATGGTCAACGTCAACAGCCTGATCCTGAGCGGGGCGCTGGAGCGGTTCCCGCGCCTCAACTTCATCTTCGCCGAGTACGGGTTCCTGTGGCTGCCGTCGCTGCTGTTCCGCATGGACCGGACGTGGCGGGGCCTCCGCCACGAGACCCCGTGGGTCAAGAAGCCTCCGAGCGAGTACCTGCACGAGCGCTTCCTGTTTACGACGCAACCCCTGGACGGGCCCGACAACCCGCTCCACATGCAGCAGCTCATCGCCATGCTCGGTCACGACGTGATCTGCTTCAGCACCGACTACCCCCACTGGGACAACGACATGCCGGGCACGACGTTGCGCATGTTGTCGGACGATGCCCGCCGGTCGGTGTTCTACGACAACGCGGCCCGCGTGCTGCGCATCTGAGACGCATCGAGATCCAAACATGGCGCAAGAGACCACGCCGACGCGGGTCGGAAAGTCATCGGACTTCGAGCCTGGCGCCATTGCGCTCGTCGAGATCAACGGCCGCGAGATCGGCATCATCCGCTTGCAGTCCGGAGAGCTGCGCGCCGTTTTGAACTACTGCCCGCACAAGGGTGCACCGATCTGCAAGGGCTTCATCGGGGGCGTCTGGCAGTCCTCGGGTCCCGGGGATTTGTCGTTCGATGCCAGCCAGGACGTGCTGGTATGCCCCTGGCACGGTTTCGAGTTCAGCCTCGATTCGGGGCGGGAGCTTTGCTGGAACAAGCGCTCGCGCTTGCGCTTCTATCCGGTGCACGAAGCAGAGGGCGACGTTTTCGTCTCGGCTTGAAGGGGAGGCGCATAGCCCCCGCCGCGACCCTGCCCAGGATCGGTCAGACGCTCGGCTTGTCGTGGCAGGTGGAGGGCTCGCCCTGGCGCCAGCCGCGGGCGTTCCAGCGGCGGTTCGCACCCTCCGGGTCATCCTCGAACGGCGCCTCCGGGGCGAGGCTCGCCAGGTAGAACTCGTAGCAGTTGGCGCCGACCTTGGTCGCGGTCCAGCAGCCGCCCGACAGCGGCGGGATCGCCGGCGAGGGATCGTAGAAGGTGCAGAACACGTGGCCGCGGAAGTACCAATTGCCGACGGCCCGGCGCTGGGCCTCCCTATAATCGAGGCGGCCATCGGCGAGGTAGGTCTCGGTCCAGGTGGCGCCGTTGCCGTAGTGGCCGTCGAGCGTCTTGCCGATGAAGGCTGCCCGCATGGCCTCCTCGGTCATCCAGGGGCTCGCCACCGGCGTGGCCGAGGCCACCCCGAGGAAACCGGCCGCCCAGGTGGCCAGCAGAACGAAAAGCATTGTCGCTTTGCTCATGAAAAACTCGACGCTGCGCTTGCAACCGTCCGACACCCGCCCATATTCGAGCATTGTGGCTGGGAAGGGACGCGCGCGCCCCATTGCTGCGCAAACCATAGTCTTGGACCATGGACTTGGGCGCCGGCTGCAGTTACAAGCACGCCCGCAAAGCAGGCAATCATCGGCCTGAGAACATCTGGACCAGAGGAAAATGAGCTATTCTGTCGCCGTCGTCGGTGCCACGGGCAACGTGGGCCGAGAAATGCTGTCGATCCTCGAGGAGCGCCAGTTCCCCGTCAGGGAAGTGCACGCGCTCGCTTCGCGCCGCTCCAACGGCATTGAGGTCTCCTTCGGCGACAAAACGCTCAAATGCAGGGACCTCGCGACCTTCGACTTCTCCGGCGTCGACTTCTGCCTGATGTCGGCGGGGGGGAGCGTCTCCAAGGAGTGGTCGCCGAAGATCGCCGCCAAGGGCTGCGTCGTCATCGACAACTCGTCGGCCTGGCGCTACGACCAGGACGTGCCGCTGATCGTGCCTGAAGTGAACGCCGACGCGGTGGCCGGCTACGCCAAGAAGAACATCATCGCCAATCCCAACTGCTCGACCATGCAGCTGGTGGTGGCGCTCAAGCCCCTGCACGACCACGCCACCATCAAGCTGGTCGTGGTCTCGACCTACCAGTCGGTCTCCGGGGCCGGCAAGGACGCCATGGACGAGCTCTGGTCGCAGACCAAGGGCAAGTACGTTCCGGGCCAGGAGTACGAGCCCAAGAAGTTCCCCAAGGAGATCGCCTTCAACTGCATTCCTCAGGTCGACGTCTTCATGGAGGACGGCTACACGCGCGAGGAGTGGAAGATGGTGGCCGAGACCAAGAAGGTCCTCGATCCCAGGATCAAGGTGACGGCGACCTGTGTGCGCGTTCCGGTGTTCGTCAGCCACAGCGAGGCCGTCAACATCGAGTTCGAGAAGCCGATCTCGGCGGAGGAAGCGCGCGAGATTCTGCGCGAGGCGCCCGGCTGCCTCGTCATCGACAAGCGCGAGCCCGGCGGCTACATCACGCCGCAGGAAGCGGCCGGCGAGGATGCCACCTACATCAGCCGCATCCGCGAGGATGCGACGGTGGAGAACGGTCTCGCCATGTGGATCGTCTCGGACAACCTGCGCAAGGGCGCCGCCCTCAATGCCGTGCAGATCGCCGAGCTGATGATCAACCGCAAGCTGCTGAAGAAAGCCGCGTGACAGCGAGACGGGGCCCGAGCGGCCCCGTCGCTTGCTTCTCTGCCTGCGAGCTTCCCCAGAGTCTCAGCAGGGGCGCTCAGCCCCTCCACACGATCTCAGCGACCGACCGGCGACGAGATTTTCTGCAGCGCGTCGACGATCGCCAGCAGGTCGTCGATGAACTGCTCGCGCTGCTTTGCCGGCAGCGCCTCGAGGATGCGATCGTCCACGCGCCTGGAGAGCGGCTCGGCGATGCGCAGCACCCTGCGCCCTTCGTCTGTCAGCTTGACCGCATAGGCACGGGCGTCTTCCTTGGTGCGCCGGCGCTGCAGGAGGCCTTTGCGCTGCATGCGGCGGACGATGTCGGCGAGAGTGGAGCGGTCGATGCCCGTGCGGTCGACGAGACCCGTCTGGCTCAGCCCCTCATTGTTGGCGACCGTCACGAGCACCGCGAGCTGCCGCGGTGTGAGGTCGCCGTCCTTCATCTCGGCGTGGAAGATATCACCTGCACACTGACCAGCTCTGTGCAGCAGGTGGATGGGTGACCGGCCGAGCCGATCGGTCTGTTGGTCCCGTTTCATAGGCCTTTCGGATGGTCTTGAGTTGGTTGGTGGGACAAGGCCGACGCGGCAGGCAGCGGCACGCACGGGATGGGTGCCAACCTGGCAGCGATCCGGGGCAGTCTTATGCAAGCCGGGGCAGTCTTATGCAAGATTGCATACCGCCCGCACCATGTCACTACACCGTGACACGTCGTCCCATTATATCAGCCTACGTTGGTAGGGCTAGGGGTGGGCTAACGCCTTGTCACGCCCCGGTATTCGCCTCGTGGCGCTTGATCAGGCCGATCTGCGCCATGGCGAATACGAGCGTCAGAGGCAGGATGCCGAACACCTTGAAGTTCACCCAGGCCGCTTCGGAGAAGTTGCGCCAGACGACCTCGTTGAGAGCGGCGAGAACCAGGAAGAACAGGGTCCAGCGCACGCTGAGCTTGCGCCAGCCCTCCTCGGTCAGGTTGAAGGCTTCGCCGAACAGCATCTTGAGCAGCGGCCGCCGCGTGATCAGCCCGCCAATCAGCACGCCGGCAAACAACAGATTGATGATGGTCGGCTTGATCTTGATGAAGCGCGGGTCGTCGAGCCAGAAGGTCAACCCACCGAACACCACTACCAGCACGGCGGTCACGACCGGCATCGCCAGCAGCCGGCCGAAGATCGTGCGCGACGCCACCAGCGACAACACGGTTGCGACCATCAGCACGCCGGTCGCCCAGTAGATGCCCGCACGGGAATAGACAAGGAAGAAGGCGACGAGCGGCCCGAGTTCGATCAGCAGCTTGAGGAACGGCCTCGCGCTCGCCTGGACGTGCTGCTTGCTGTCTTGAACCATTGGTGCTCCGGTGCCGCGCGGCAAGGCGGCTAGTGTGATTCAGATCGCGAAATTCGTTCCGAGTCCGCCGCACACTGCGACGAATTTCGCGATCAGGACACTAGGGCGCCGTGTCGCTGCGCGGGGCGATCGTCGCGATCGGCTCCGGCAGGCGGTATTTCTGCAGCAGCCGCACCTGCCACCAGAAGAACAGCCCCGTGCCCGGCATCACCACGAAGATCTTGAAGAGGATCCAGATATCAACGCCGGTGAACACGCGGTTGAGCGCATAGATGTGCGCATCGGCAAAGCCCAGCCGCACCGCCTCATTGAGGATGGCCGTGCCCAGGAAGAAGAAC
>JBGGME010000275.1:0-6672 GCA_041288195.1 Hyphomicrobiaceae bacterium | reverse complement strand
CGGCACGGTCGGCATCACATTCGCCATGTTCGGGCGATGCCATCGCAATCCGGTCGTCGACGTTTCGGCGCGATGTGTGCTGGCGGCGCTCGCCTTCGTGGTCATGTTCCACCCGGACATGCGGGTGTCGGCCTTGGTCGGCGTCGTGGTGGCGCTCGGAATCATCGTAGGGATATACCGGCACAGGCAGATCGCGCCGGAGGCCGGCGCGATCGCGAGGGAGGGGAGCGATGTTGCGCCTGCAGGCGATCTCGCCCCCGTCCTGGCCGAGGCCAAGCGCGACATCGGATAGTCTTGCCGACGCCTCTGCGGGCGCCGATCCTCAGCTCGCCACTCGCTCGATCAAGCTCAAAGCAATCGGAGACTCGCAATGCCCAAGAGCGCACCCCGTATCGGCTGGATCGGCGCCGGCCGCATGGGGCTGCCCATGGCCGAGCTGCTGGTCAAGGCCGGCCACGACGTGACGATCTGGAACCGCACCGCCGCCAAGGCCGAGCCGCTGGCGCGTGCGGGCGCCAAGATCGCCAAGAGCCTGGCCGACCTCGCCGGGGCCGACGTCGTGTTCTCGATCGTCTCGACCGGCAAGGACCTGGAGGAGGTCTATTTCGGGCAGGGTGGCGTGGCGGCGGGCGGCGGCAAGCTGCCGGCCGTGTTCGTCGACTGCTCGACCATTGCCGTCGACGAGTCGGCCGAAATCCGCAAGCGGCTCGCGGCGCTGGGCGCCCAATACATTGCTGCGCCGGTAAGCGGGAACGCCAAGGTGATCGTTGCGGGCCGGCTGTCGGCGGTGGCCTCGGGGCCCGAGGCGGCGTTTGCCCAGGTCGAGCCGCTGATCAAGGCGTTCGCGCCCAATGGCGTCTCCTATGTCGGCGACGGCGAACTGGCGCGCGTGTGCAAGATCGCCCACAACGTCATGCTGGGCGTCGTCATCGAGAACCTGATCGAGATCACGCTGCTCGCCAACAAGATGGGCGTGCCGCGCCACGCATTCCTTGCCTTCATGAACAACTCGGTGATGGGCTCGGCGTTCACGCGCTACAAGTCGCCGGCGCTCGTCAACCTCGACTGGGCCACCACCTTCACGCCCGAGCTGCTGCGCAAGGACCTCGATCTCGGCCTCGCGCTCGGTCGCGAGATGAACGTCATCATGCCGGTGACAGCCGCCGCGCGCGAGATGCTGCAATCCCACATCGGCGCCGCGCAGGTGCGGCCCGATGCCCAGAAGGTGCTCGCGGCGGATTTCGCGGCGCTGGCCGAGACCATGGCGCAGGCCTCGGGCATGAAGCTCGAAAGCGAGAACAAGAAGGTGCCGACCGGACTCGAGCGCTAGATCAATAGCGCGACCGGTTGAGGGCTCCGAAGATCTCGACGCCGAAGTGGCTCGGGGCCTGCTTCTGCTGCGCCGCCTTCTGCCTCGGCTGCTGCGGCGTCGGCGGCATGGGCGTCAGGGCTGCGGCGACGGGATCGGCGGCACCTGCCTGCATCGGCGCTGCTTGCGCGGAAGCGATCGGCGCTTCGGCCGTCGGTGTCTGTCTGGTGAGCGAGATGGCCGTGCTGCCCGGCGTGGCTTGTACCGGCTTGCAGACACTGTCGGCGCCGGGCCGTACTTCCGGCGGGCAGGGCTTGGCGCAGACGGTGCTGCGGGTCGCCCGCACCAGCGCCAGCAGCGCGACATCCGGCTCGCCTACCGGCAGGTGAGCGTTGACGCCTTCGACGAACGCCTTCGCCGACCTCTGCGCCAGCGGCGACCAGTAGCCGTCGACCGCTCCGCCGTAGCAGCCAACCCGCTGCAGCTCGCCCTGCAGCTCGCGCGTGATCGGGAGCTGCCGGCCGCCGCCCTGCCAAGCGGGCTTTCCGATCGGGATGCTCGCGGTCGGCTGGTTCACGTTTACGATCACCGTCTCGGGGACAGGTGGAGAGGTCTGCTTGGGCGGCGCAGCGACGGGCTCAGGCAGCGACGGCGCCTGTGCGATCACGGGTGGGGGCAACGGGTTGGAAAGGCGCGGGCCCCGCACCCAGCGGAGCCAATCGATCTCGCCCTCGAGCGTCATCATCGACAGCCCGCCGGCGACAATGCCCGCGGACAAGAGAAGAAAGCTGCGTGCTACGCTCATGTTACCCTGTCGCGCTACGCCGTACTGGCCCGACAGCACCCGCTGCAATCGGCTCAAAATGGGACGCGCGAAGGCCAACCTAAAATCTTCGAGTAGCTTTTGTTTTAACGCCGCGGCGAGAATTGCGATGCCGTGTGCGGAGAGCGCCGCCTAGGCAACCCGGGCGGGCAGGCGTTCGGAAAAAGTTGCAATCGCATCGATCACGGCAGCGCCCCGATCGCGCCACGGCGCGTGGCCGCAGCTCTCGAGCACGAGGCGGGAAACGGGCCCCTTGACGCCAGCCTCGATGCGATCGAGCTGGGCGAGCGTGCCGTACTGGTCGTCGCGGCCCTGGATCAGCAGCGCGGGCGCCGTCACGCCCGCCAGCAGGTCCTCGATCGACCAGTCGAGAAACTCCGGCCGCAGCCAGGTGTCGGCCCAGCCGAGGAAGGCATCGTCGACGCGGACGTGATACTTGGCGAGCCGCGCTCTTAGATCGCCGGCTGTCGTGTCCTGGCGGTAGGTGTCGCGGATGCTGCCGATGCTGGCAACCGTGATCGGCTCGACAAACACGTGCGGCGCCGTCAGGGCAAGGCCCGCCACGGGCCGCGCAGCCGCCGCCGCATGGATGAGCGCGATCGAGGCGCCGTCGGAATGGCCGACGAGCAGAGGCCCTGCCATGCCCAGCTGATCGAGCAGCGCGGGCAGGACGTCCAGCGCCTCCTCATGCATGAACCGGATCGTGCGCGCGCCGGCGAGCCCGTCGGAGCGGCCATAGCCGAAGCGCGAGTAGATCAGCGCCGGCGCGCCGAGCCGGGCTGCGACCCTGTCCGGGAAGTCGCGCCACAGCTCTGCCGAGCCCAGGCCCTCGTGCAGGAACACGAGGGGATGCCGGGCGGCGTCGCCGGGGATCGCGCGGAACTCGATGGAGCGGCCGGTGACGGTGGCGAAGGGCATTGGCGGCTGGTTCGGACGTGGGATCTGCTGCGGCGGCGGGTGTAGCATGCACCGCGATCCGTGAAAGCGAAACCTCGTGCGACCCATCCTGCAGCCGCTCGGCGCCGCCCTCGCCGCGGCATTCCTGCTCTGGCCGCAATCAGCCTCCCCGCAAGGCGACGACCGGGCGCACAGCCAGCGCCTGATGGCGGCGCTGGCCGTGAGCGGGCTATGGCCGTCCGGCGGGCCCTACTTGCTCCGCTCTGCCGGCGTCGACCGGTCGCCCTCGCCCAGCGGCAGCTCCATGACGACGCTGTCGAGCCAGCGGCCGAACTTGTAGCCGACCGAGTGGATGGTGCCGCAATAGCGGAAGCCCAGGCGCCGGTGCAGGGTGATGGAGGCGAAGTTGGCGGAGTCGCCGATGACGGCGATCATCAGGCGGAAGCCGTCGTCGCGGCACCTGGCGACCACGCGCTCGAGCAGCGCTTTGCCAACGCCTTTGCCCTGCGCGTCGGGGGCGATGTAGACGGAATCCTCCACGGTGAAGCGGTAGCCGGGGCGCGTGCGATAGGCGCTGGCATAGGCGTAGCCCGCGATGCGGCCCTCGACCTCGGCGACGAAATAGGGGTAGCCGGCCCCGGTGATGGCCTCGAAGCGCCGCAGCATCTCGGCCTGGTCGGGAGGGTCGACCTCGAAGCTCGCCGTGCCTGTCAGGACGGCTGGACCGTAGATGGCGGTGATGGCTGGGATGTCGGCGGCGGCGGCGGGGCGAACCAGCAGGCTCATTGCGCAAGTCTCGATCGGCTCATGCCAATCCAAGGTGCCCGACGCAGCCGCAAAAGCAAAGGGCCCCGCCGGTTGGCAGGGCCCCGAGATCAGGCTTTCGCGTGCTGCCAGCTTACTCGCGGTTGCCGAACAGCTGCAGCATCATCACGAACATGTTGATGAAGTCCAGGTACAGGTTGAGCGCGCCCATGATGGCGCCCTTGGCCATCGCGGTCGCGTCATTGGCCACCTCGTAGTAGGTGTCCTTGATGCGCTGGGTGTCGTAGGCGGTGAGGCCCGCGAACACCAGCACGCCGATCACCGAGATCGCGAACTGAAGGGCACCCGACTGCAGGAACAGGTTCACCAGGCTGGCGATGATGATGCCGAACACACCCATGATCAGGAACGAGCCCCAACCCGAGAGGTCCTTCTTGGTGGTGTAGCCCCACAGCGAGAGCGCGCCGAAGGCCGCCGCGGTCACGAAGAACACCTGCGTGATCGACTGCCCCGTGTAGACGAGGAAGATCGACGACAGCGAGGCGCCCATGGCCGCCGCGAACACCCAGAACGCGATTTGCGCCGCCCCGACGCTCATCTGGTAGATGCGCCAGGACAGGAAGAACACGAACCCGAGCGGCAGCAGCATGATCACCCACTTGAGCGGGGAGACGTAGAGCAGCTGGCCGAACGGCGTGAGGTACATGCCCCTGTGCAGGGCAAGGATGCGTCCGCCGCTGGAGGCAGCCAGCGCGGGATCGGTCGTGATTGAGAACGTGAACAGCGCGTAGGCGACGATGCCGGTCAGCGCGATGCCCGCCGCCATGTAGTTATACACGCGCAGCATATACGCGCGCAGACCTTCATCCACGGCAACATCGGTGCGCGCGCCGTAGCCTTGCTGCGCATACCTGTTGTCGAACTGAGCCATATGGTCCATCCCTTCGACTTTAGTCGGCCACTGGGCCGCACACGAGAATTATGGCGATTGCGGTCCGCGCTTGCAAGGACCCGATCGCGCCGATAGCCCCAAAGATTTGGGATCGATGGGGAGCACCTGCAAGGGTTCACAAAAGCTTAACCTGGATTACTCCGACCGCAGATAAGGCACGGGGCGGGCTTTGAGAACCCGCCAGGTGCCGAAGCCGCCGAAGACCGCCACGAGGGCCGTAGCTGCCAGCAGGGCCTCGGCAGCCGCCCTGATGGAAAAGGTGAAATCCACGTCCATAACCCGGCTGACGGTGATCCAGGCCGTCAGGCTACCGATCAGCAAGGCAATGAACGACGTTAAGATCGCCAGGGCAGCGTATTCCGCCAGGTGCGACAGCAGGATGCGGCGGCTGGTGGCGCCGAGCACCTTGAGGATCACGGCCTGCTGGATGCGGCGGCGCTGGGCGGTCGCCAGGGCGCCGGCGAGCACCAGGGCGCCTGCTATCAGGGTGACGCTGCCGGCCGCCCGTACGGCCAGCATGACGCGGTTGAAGACGGCGCTGAAGGCGTCGATGGCATCCTTGACGCGGATGGCTGTGGAGGCCGGGAAGTCGCGCCCGATCTGCTGGGCGAGCTTGGCCTCGGTAGCGAGCGGGGTGTCCTTGGGCAGCGAGATCGTCGCCAGCAGGTTGTGGGGCGCGCCGGCCAGGGTATTGGGCGAGAAAACCAGCACGAAGTTGAGCGCCAGGCTCTCCCACTTCACCTCGCGCAGGTTGCTTATGCGCGCCGTGACGTTGCGGCCGAGGACATTGACCGTGACGGCATCGCCGATCTTGAGCCCGAGACCCTTGGCGATCTCGGCCTCCATGGAGACCAGGGGCTCACCGGCATAGTCCGCGGGCCACCATTGGCCGGCGACGACGCTGGAGCCTTCCGGCACGGTGGCGGAGTAGGACAGCCCGCGATCACCGTTGAGCACCCATTGCGCCTCCGGCGGCGCCTTGACGGTGTCGGCCGCGCGGTCGCCGAGCTTGACGATGCGGCCGCGCAGCATCGGCGCCTCGCGCACCCGGCCAGCCGGCGCCTCCTTGGCGACGAGGGCATGCAGGGCGTCGATCTCGGAGCGCTTGACGTCGAGCACGAAGTAGTTGGGGCTTTCCTCCGGCAGGCGGTCGGTCAGCTCGGCGATGATGGAGCGGTCGACCAGTGCCACGGTGACGAGCAGCGACAGACCGGCCCCGAGCGACAGCACCACGGAGCGCGTCAGGCCGCCGGGCGCCCCCAGGTTGCCGATGGCGAGGGCCAGCTCCGGCTGGCGCGGCCGCTTCATGCGCCGTGCGCCCCAGGCGATGGCGCTGCCCAGCCCCAGGAATACCGCAAACACGCCGACCACGCCCAGGCAGTAGTAGAGCGCGAGCTTGGGAGCCTCCGAGGTGAGCACGGCGACCGCCGCCAGCAGCAGTGCCGCCGCCAGCGTCAGGACGATGATGTGCCGGCGCGGCCACACCCGCTCCGGCGCCACCTCGTCGCGGAAGAGGACGCCGGCGCGTATCTGCTCGGCCCGCCCGAGCGGCCACAGCGTGAACAGCAGCGACACCAGCAGGCCGTAGGCCACTGCGGTCAGCAGGCTGCGGGCGCTGACGGTGAGGTCTGCCTTGATCGGCAGCGAGTCGCCCACCAGGGCCGTGAGCGCGACGGGGATCAGGAACCCCAGTCCGATGCCCAGCACGATGCCGATGCCGGCGATCATCATCACCTGCAGCAGGTGGATCCACAGCACCGTACCGCTGGTGGCGCCGAGGCTGCGGAACGCGGCGATCACCTTGCGCCTGCGGTCGATGTAAGTCGCAACCGCGTTTGCGACGCCGACGCCGCCGACCAGCAGCGCGGTGAGGCCGACGAGAGTGAGAAACTGCCGCAGCCGCTCCAGCGTGCGCGACACCTGCGG
>JBGGME010000274.1:0-5680 GCA_041288195.1 Hyphomicrobiaceae bacterium | reverse complement strand
GCGCAGGACGGCGATGGCCTTGAGCACGGGGCTGTCCGCCATGCGAGGGGCTATCCCGCTGTTCGGAATTTTATCTCGATTGGCGAAAAGTATGCGCTAGGATGGAGGGCGTCAACAGGAGGCCTGGGGCCAGTCCGCAGCCCAGCCCGCAGCGAGGAAACGATGAGCTACGCGTCGATCCTGGTGCGCCGGGAAGGGCCGGCGGCGATCATCACGCTCAACCGGCCGCAGCGGCGCAACGCCATCAGCCTGCAGATGATGGGCGAGATCATGGCTGCCGCGCAAGAGGCCGAGACCGATCCGGCCGTCCGCTCGCTGATCGTGACCGGGGGCCCCGACTATTTCTCGGCGGGGGCCGACCTCACCGAGGCGCTGGAGGTGAAGACGCCGGCCGATGGCCTCACCTACTTCCGCAGCCTACATCGGCTGAACGGCTCGCTAGAGGCGCTGTCGAAGCCGGTGATCGCGGCCATCGAGGGCTTCTGCATGACGGGCGGCTGCGAGCTGGCGCTGGCGTGCGACATCAGGGTTGCCGGCGAGGGCGCGAGCTTCGCCATCACCAGCGCCCGCATCGGCACGGTGGCGGGCGCGGGCGGAACGCAGCGGCTGCCGCGCATCGTCGGCCTCGCCAATGCCCTGGAGCTGCTGTTCTCGGCCGAGCCAATCGGCACCGACGAGGCGTTCCGCATCGGGCTCATCAACAAGAAGACGGAGCGGGGCGGCGCGTTGGGCAAGGCGCTGGCCATGGCGGCCGTGCATGCCGAACGCGCGCCGATGAGCCTGGCATTCGCCAAGAAGGCGGCGCGGCGGGGCATGGAGATGGACCTCGCCTCCGGCCTCGATCTCGAGACATTCATGGTGACGTGCATCTACGGCACGCGCGACAAGCAGGAGGGGATTTCCGCGTTCCTGGAGAAGCGCAAGGCCGAGTTCAAGGGCGAGTAGAAGAGCGCGGCGCGCGGCTTGTCGCGTGGACGGGTGCGCGGACCTGCCGCGATGCGTCGAGGCCGCCCGAAATTGACAGGGTCGACAACTTGGCCGACTATTCTTGAAAATGCATTCCACTCATCGGAATATCTGGGACAGGGCGGCGACCAGGTGGCAGAGAGCGGCAAATCCAGCGCGAAGCCGAGCGAAGGCACCGCCGACGCGCAAGCGAGCGCGCCGGCGCTGACGGGCGTGCGCGTGCTCGACCTGACGCAGGTGCTGTCCGGGCCGTTCTGCACGCAGATGCTGGCCGACCTGGGTGCCGACGTCATCAAGGTGGAGTCGCCGGTGGGCGACATCGCCCGCAGCATGCCGCCGCACTTCGTCGGCCCCGACAGCGCCTACTACCTCGCCATCAACCGCAACAAGCGCTCGATCGTGGTCGACATGAAGACGCCGGCGGGCGTCGACATCGTGCGGCGGCTGGCGCTGCAGTGCGACATCGTCATCGAGAACTTCCGCCCCGGCGTGTGCGAGCGGCTTGGACTGTCGGCCGCCAAGCTCAGGGCCGAGAAGCCCTCGCTCATCTGGTGCTCGATCAGCGGCTTCGGGCAGGACGGCCCGTACCGCAACAAGCCCGCCTACGACATCATCGTGCAGGCGTTCTCCGGCGGCATGAGCCTGACGGGCGAGCGCGAGGGCCTGTCGGTGCGCGCCGGCATCCCGATCGCCGACCTGTCGGCCGGCATGTACGCGGCGACCGCGGTACTCGCGGCGCTGCACCGGCGCACGGCGACCGGGCGCGGCGAGACCATCGACATCTCCATGCTCGACTGCCAGGCGGCGATGCTCTGCTACCAGGCGTCCTACTACCTGCTTTCGGGGCAGGTGCCGGGGCGGCAGGGGCGCGAGCACGATTCGATTGCGACCTACCGCACCTTCAGGGCCAAGGACGGCATCGAGCTGGTGATCGCAGCGCTGACGGAGCGCATGTGGGCCTCGCTGTGCCGCGTGCTCGGCTGCGAGGAGCTGGTGCGCGACCCGCGCTTCGCCAAGGCCGGTGACCGTTCCGACAATCGCGCCGTGCTGTGGCCGATGCTGGAGGAGCGGTTCCTCGCGCGCACGGCCGATGAATGGACGGTGGAGCTCGATGCGGCGGGCGTGCCGGTCGGCGTGGTGAACACGATCGATCGCGTCGCGGCCGATCCCCAGATCGCCCATCGCGGCATGGTGGTCGAGCTCAGGGCCAAGGACGGGCGTCGCGTCGAGGTAATGGGCGATCCGTTCTTCATGCAGGAGACGCGGCGCCGGAGCCACTCCTTCCCGCCGATTGCCGGCGAGAACACGGCGGCCATCCTGGGCGAGCTGCTCGGGCTCGGCGGCACGGAGATCGCGAGCCTGATCGACAGCGGCGCTGTGCTGCCGGCCGGTCAGGCGAAGGCACCCGCAGAGATGGATTGAGGAACAAGGCGCATGGACTTTCAGCTGACCAGCGAGCAGCGGATGATCCAGGAGTCGGCGCGGCGCATGGTCGAGCGCGACATCCAGCCGGTGCTCGACAAGCAGGATAGGGAGAAGCCGCTGCCCAAGGAGGTGATGCGCCAGCTCTTGCAGGTGTGCGCGGGACAGGGCCTCACCTCGGCGCGCGTCCCGCAGGCGGTGGGCGGCGCCGGCCTGCCGACGCTGACCTACGGGCTGATGTTCGAGCAACTGCCGCCGGTCGTCGGCTTTGCCATCGTCGGCCAGGAGGCGACGGCAACGCGCATCGCCTACGACAGCTCGGACGAGCAGCGCGAGCGCCTGCTGCCCGACATCATCGCCGCGCGCAAGATCACGTGCACGGGATCGACCGAGCCCGACGCGGGCTCCGATCATCGCGGCATCAAGACCAGGGCGGCCATGAACGGCGAGCATGTCGTCATCAACGGCCGCAAGATGTGGATCACCAACGCCAGCATCTGCGACGTCATCAACATCACGGCGACGCTGGGCAAGGCGAGCGACGGCGCCAACCGCATGATCCGGGTCGTGGTCGACCGCGAGGAGTCGCCGTTCGAGACCTCCAAGACGCCGTGTCTCGGTTTCGCGCAGGGTCATCTGGGCGAGGTGCTGTTCGACAACTGCCGGGTGCCCAAGCGCAACATCCTGGGCCAGGAGGGCGACGCGGCGCGCGTGCTGACGCTCACATGGCTCGCCAACCGGCCGCTGTTCGGGCTGATGGCCGTCAACATGGCGCAGCGCGCGCTCGATGCGGCGGTCAAGTATGCCGGCGACCGCAGCCAGTTCGGACGATCGATCGCCAGCTACCAGCTGGTGCAGGAGCTGCTGGCCGACATCTCGGCGGCGGTCACGACCAGCCGGCTGATCTGCTACTACGCGCTCGATGCCATCGACAACGGTGACCGCGCCAACGGCGTCTCGGCACAAGCCAAGCGCTATGCGCTCGCCACCTGCCAGCGCGCCATCTCGATGGCCATGGAGGTGCACGGCGCCATGGGCATCAGCCGCGAGGTGGGGCTCGAGCAGCTCTATCGCGACTGCCGCATGCTGCCGATCCCGGACGGCACCAACCAGATCCTGGCGCTGATCGAGGGGCGCGAGTTGACGGGCATATCCACGTTCCGGGGCTGACGCGCGGGCGCTGTGGGCGGCTCCGGCAACGCTTGCTTAACCCCCAACTCCGTAGGCTCGAGCGGTGATTCGGCTCCGCCCCTGCCGCGCGGTGCCACGGGGGATGCACGTTCCATGTCTGCTCAGGTCTGGGCCAGGCTCGCAATCGCGCTGGCGCTGCTCGCCGTCTCTGGCGGGAGCGCCTCTGCCTGCTTCCTGTTGTGGCGTTGCGAGGTCTATCCGCCGATGTATGCGCCCTCCTACGATCCCAAGCGCGGGCCGATGTGGACGCCCAACGGCTGGAGCTATCCGCCGGCGTGGAGCCGCGTGGCGCCATACGAGGCCGTGATGGAGGAGGCGTACGGGGACATGTACCCGCCGCCGCCGCGCTACGTCGACGAGCGCGATGCGCGCTGGCGCGGCTATGAGGCGGGGCGGCCGCTCAAGTAGGCGGCCGCGCCACCGCCGGGCGTTCCGGGCTGCCGCCTACGACGTCATGGCTTGACGGTGCGCTAGGTGTGCTGCCCGAGGCCGATGTCGGTCTGCTTCGGCACCAGCTTGGGGTGCTCGCCCTTGTCCACGATCCACATTCCGCGCGACCACAGCTCGCGCAGGACGTGCTCGGCGTGGCGGACGGCGATGGTCCCGCCCCCCAGCGCGTCCGCCAGAACCGCTACCTCGCGCTCGTGACCTTTCATGTCGCTGCAGAGTAGACATGGAAGAGTGTCGGCCATCGTGAACCCTCCGTCGGCGGTTTGGTCGCCATAGCTCAGAGAAAGAGAGACATGGCCTGCAGACCCTCAATCTCCGGCGGGCCGATCTCGGCTGGCACGCCTTTCGGTGCCGGCAGCTTCGGCTCGGCCGCCGTCACCGAGATCGTCCCAGTGCGAACCGCGCAGCTGTTACGGCTTGACGGCCAACCGGACATGGGCGTCGACACGGCTCAGAAACAGGTGAAGATCGTTCTGAGCGATGTACTCGTCCGTGGCCCTGCGCGAGCCAGGCATTGCCCCGTAGTCGTCGTTGATGAGAATCCCCCCGCGTGAAAGGCGGGGATAGAGGTGGATCAGCTCGTGCTTGGTCGAGCTGTAGAAGTCGGTATCGAGCCGGAGCAGCGCAATCCTGTCGGGGATCGTGCCCGGGATCGTGTCCTCGACCATCCCCTTGACGAAGTGCAGCCGTTCCGCGGGGTAGCCCAGGGGCTCGAGCCTCGCCTTCACAATGTCCAGGCCGGCGCGCATCCATTGCGATCCGGCACTGCCGACAGCCGGGTCCTGGTGTGCCTGCCACGTCGCGGCCATGGGCCTGCCGTCGAGGCCATCGTCATCGACCGCTTGCGGCTCCGGCATGCCCTCGAACGTGTCGTAGAGATAAATATTGCGATCGCGAACGCCGTGCCTGTTGAGGGTGCGGATGATCACCTCGATGCGCCCATGAAGACGCCGCATTCCACGAGGGCGCCCGGGATGCCTTTCCGCAAGACGTATTCGACCGAGCGGATCAGAGAGACGACCGCCTCCGCGCCGCCGACCAGATTGAGATGGCTCGTGCGGTAGGTGTCCTGCTCCCAGTCCGAAAAATCGGAGTACAGGGCGTTCTGAAGCGGGGTTATCCGCTTGGCAAATGATTCGAAGGTCTCGGCTGCTGCTTGGCTCATGGCGCGTCCCTCAAAAGAAGCGTCAGCGTTGCTGTTACTACGTCGACTCCCCATCGCGGAGGAAAGACTCCATCGCGAGGCACGAGGAATAACCAAGCAGCCAGCTGAATGGCATTACATGTCATGGTGTATGCACAGATAGAACAAAAAGTAAGACTGGATCTGATGTTTATGTTATCTGCAGGACATCTGATAGATCAAAGATGTAATAGCTGGAATTGCTCGTCTGGCCGCCGACTCGGACGACGTCTGGATTGGTCAGCGTGGGTGGATTTGAACCACCGATCTCCTGCTTCCAAGGCAGGTGGGGACGGCCAGGCTCCCCTACACGCTGGTGCAACGCGCTGGCTCCCCGACCAGGATTCGAACCTGGATCTCCCGGGTAACAACCGGGGCTCCTACCGTTGGACGATCGGGGAAAATTTGGTGGAGCACCTCGGACTCGAACCGAGCTTCGCCTCCTTGCAAGGGAGACCCGCGGACCCT